>JAURBE010000021.1:12717-22970 GCA_030829145.1 Verrucomicrobiota bacterium
AATCCCATTTCGTGCAAGCGGTAAAAGCCAAACATTTCAGAATAAATTCACCATGACTCCTCCATTGAACGCCTTCCAAAAGCAGATCGGCTACCACTTTACCGATGTTGATTTACTGCAACTCGCGCTCACTCACCCAAGCTGTGACTCGAAAGATGGTGATAACCAACGTCTTGAATTCTTAGGCGATGCTGTGCTCGACCTCGTGGTAGCAGAGACTCTGTATCGCACTCACCCGAACTTTGACGAAGGTACACTCGATCATATGCGTGCAAGTCTGGTTAACGGCAAGGCACTCGCGGCACATGCACAGACTTTGCAGATCGCCTCCGTGCTAAAAGTCAGCCAGGCTCAACGTCAGCATCATCCCGAACCCAGTGCCGCAATGCTTGAAGATGCCTTCGAAGCATTGATCGGCGCGATTCACATTGATGGCGGTATTGATGCCGCTCGCGGCGTCATCTTAAATCTCCTAGCCGACGCATTGCAGGCCGCAGCTCAATCAGATCAACAAGGTAACCCCAAAGGACGCTTACAAGAATGGGCGCAACAGCATCATGATGGAATTGTGCCAGACTATATAGCTCTCCCTGAACAAGGGCCCGACCACGCGCGTATCTATGGCGCAGCAGTCGAGCTTCAGGGGCAGGAACTCGGGCGTGGTCAAGGCAGCTCCAAAAAAGCAGCCGAATCAGCTGCCGCGGAAAATGCCCTGCAACAGCTGAATCAATAATGGTACTAGACCTCATAGAATCCGCCGCTCGTAGATTGTATCTCGGCGTCTGCGTTGAAGCACGGGCTGCGTTAGCAACCACACTAGCAAAACTACGCCCCAAGCAAATCAGCGTACTCTTGGTAGCCGACCAGCGCCGCGCCCAAGAACTAACCACTGAGGTCGAAACCTACAGTCAATGGCTCAGCCCCAAAAAAGCCTTACAAATACTTCACTTCCCTGAAGCGCCCCCGCCTGACATCGATGCCACCCGCAGAGCCGACCGAATCTGCGAGCGCCTCGCGGTGCTCAGTACTTTATTAAGCTCGAACCAACAGACGCGCCTGCTCATCGCTACCCCCGAAGCCTTGCTCGGCGCGTGCCCTGATCGGAAGCAATTTGAAAGCCGACAACTGAAACTGCGCAGCGGTGAAGACCACCCTTTCAAATCCCTGATCAACACGCTGACGGAAGATCTCGACTACGACTCTGAGGCACTCTGTGAGCACCCAGGCCAACTCGCTACGCGCGGCGGCCTGATTGACATCTACCCGTTCGATGCCAATCAACCGTACCGACTCGACTTTTTTGGTGATGAAATCGAAAGCATCCGAGCCTACGACCCCACCACCCAGCGTACTCTGCAAACAGTCAGCAGTATCACGATCTCTGCTGCGGAAAGCGCCGGCGATGCCCAGTCCGGCGATGGTAAATTACTCGACTATTTGAGCAATGGTCCAATCGCTTGGCTAATTGAAGACCCGTCACAACTCATCCGCGAGCACCCTTACCGCTTTGAAAAGCTCGCACCCCACAGCGGTAATATTCGTAGTTTTGAGCAAGTATTTAAGCTTAGAGCATCCGCCCATGACCAGCACCTTGGTATTTGCTCGGTGGATACAGATCCCGTGCTCTTTGAAGGCGCCGAGCGCATCGAACTCGCGACCGAGCCCACCGCCAATTACCGCCTGCATACTGATGCAGTGCAAGTCGGATTCGACCGCTTCGAATCTGAGCAAAATGCTCGTAGCAAATTTGAAGATTGCCTCGCCGACTGGGCGAAAAAAGACAAACGTACCCTGTACTTTGTTACCGCAAGTGAGAGCGAATCTAACCGCATTGCCGAATTACTCGCCGAAAATCCACGTACCGCAAAGCTTAAGCCCAAGTATTTAAATGGTACGATCTCAGGAGGATTTATCTGCGCGGGCGCGCCAGCATGGCTGCCACTCACGCAGACCAAGACCTCCACGGGCATCATATTAATTACTGACACCGAATACTTTGGTCGTCAGCGGCGTAAAATAAATCGTACACAAGAGCGAGCTCGGCCGACCCTCTCGCAAGTTGATCAACTGCTCGATTTTACCGAACTGACGGATGCCGATCCACTGGTACACCTGCAACACGGCGTGTGCCTCTTTCGGGGGCTAAGCAAATTAGAAATCCAAGGTGGCTCAAAAGAAGTTATCAGTGTCGAATTCGCGGACCAAATGACGGTTCACGTACCGCTGCATGAATCACACTTACTGACACGCTACGTCGGACTAACCAAGTCTAGCCCCAAGCTCGGAAAAATCGGCGCAGCGGCATGGGATAAAACCCGCGCCGCCGCCGAAGTCGCGACGCTCGACTACGCCGCAGAGTTACTCACGCTCCACGCGCAACGCGATCAAAACGGTGGCTACAGCTTCCCACCCGATCACCCTTGGCAAGCCACTTTTGAGGGCGCCTTCCCGTTCACCGAAACCCCCGACCAACTGACCGCGATCGAAGCTACCAAGCACGATATGGAAGCGGCGCAGCCGATGGATCGCTTAATTTGTGGGGATGTTGGCTTTGGTAAAACCGAGGTCGCCATTCGAGCTGCGCTAAAAGCGGTGCTGGCCGGCAAGCAGGTCGCGCTTCTGGTGCCGACTACCGTGCTCTGCCAGCAGCACCTCAACACCTTTCGCGAGCGCATGGCTGAGTATCCTATCATTGTCGATATGGTGAGCCGCTTCCGAAGCAGTCGACAAAATAAGGAAGTCATCGCCAACCTCGCCGAAGGTCGAATTGATATCGTGATCGGCACGCATCGGCTGCTCAGTAAGGATGTCCACTTTCAAGATCTTGGCCTGCTCATTGTGGATGAAGAGCAACGCTTCGGAGTGCGCCAAAAAGAGCGCATTAAACAACTGCGCATCAACGTCGACATCCTCACGCTCAGCGCGACACCAATCCCGCGCACCCTCTATATGGCACTGGCTGGCGCACGTTCGATGAGCGTAATCGAGACCGCCCCCGTGAACCGGCGGCCGATCGAAACCATCGTTA
Source organism: Verrucomicrobiota bacterium (assembly GCA_030829145.1). Classification (GTDB taxonomy): domain Bacteria; phylum Verrucomicrobiota; class Verrucomicrobiia; order Opitutales; family Coraliomargaritaceae; genus Lentimonas. The sequence goes on from JAURBE010000021.1 coordinate 15,746, forward strand.
AAAGCTACTCAGCTGATTTAATCAAAAGTGCGATTCAGGCTGAAACTGACCGAGGTGGGCAAGTCTTCTACTTGCACAACCGCGTCGCGACTATTGAGGGCGTCGCGCATCAAATTCGTGAGATGCACCCAAAGCTTCGTGTCGCGGTCGGACATGGGCAAATGGAAGAAAATGCATTGGAAAAAATTATGACGAAATTCGTCGCAGGCGACTTCGACGTACTGGTCTGCACCACCATCATCGAGTCCGGTATCGACATCCCCAATTGTAATACACTGATTATCGAAGGTGCCGATCGCTTTGGCCTAGCTCAGCTCTACCAAATCCGTGGACGTGTCGGGCGCTTTAAACGCCAAGCCTACGCCTACCTGCTACTGCATCGACATGCCGCCCTAGTTGACCAAGCGCAAAAGCGCCTTAATGCACTCAAGCAACACAATCAACTCGGCGCAGGCTTCCGTATCGCCATGCGTGACTTAGAGCTACGCGGTGCGGGTAATCTGCTCGGCTCACAACAAAGTGGTCACATCGCTGGAGTCGGATTTGAGCTCTACTGCCAACTACTCAAACAAAGTGTCGCCCGCCTCAAGGGCGAGCCCGGTGCTGACCGTATACGAGCCGAGGTGAAACTTGATTTCATCGCCACAGGCGAAGGTGGTTCCCGCTCTCGGCGTACCAGTGGCAGCTTCGCATTTGCCGCCATCAAAGAGTCTGAATATCGCGCCGATCATGCCGAATCTCTAATCGAAGCAGCGCTCCCGGTTGCATACATCGCAGAGCCGCGCCTGCGCATCGACCTCTACCGCCGACTCGCGCTTGCCGACAATGATACAACGCTACAGGAGATTACGGCAGAATTGATAGATCGCTTTGGCAAACTGCCACGCCCGACGCAGGCACTCATCGAAGTGAGCCGCATACGTGTATTTGCAGAAGGCGCAGGGGTGCGCCGTGTTGAAAGCGAAAATGAACGCCTGATCTGCCGTCTCGCCCAACCAGGCACACAAGGTGAATTTCTAAAAACCGGCTCTCGTTTCCCACGACTCACTACAAAAGACCCTCTCAAACGGCTGCAAGAGATTCAGAAGTTCCTAATTCGCAAAAAGAAGCCATCTGCGGGTTAAATGAATGAGTTGCTTCGGCAACTGTCGCTGCAGCCAACAACAACCATTTTCGCCGCTTGACCAGACCAGATCCGCTTCTACAGTTATTGATATTTAAGATCATTCTCACCTGCTACGCGCACTATGAAGCCCACTCGCCTCCTGACACTTTTCCTTACTTCTTTAACGCTTCTAGGGCTCGCACAAACAACGCACGCCCAGCAAGATGCTGCACTAGCTCGCTTAGGTAATGGCATCGCGGCCATTGCAGAAGGTGAGATCATCACGATCGAGCAACTGCGTCGCGAGCTCGAGCCGATCATTCCCCGTTTACGCGCCGAAGCCCGCAATCAGAAAGAATTCGCCGCAAGTATCGATCGCCGCAGCCGCGAGGTTCTGCAGAATTTAATCGACCGCATCCTTATCGTTCAAGCCGCAGAAGAAAAGGGTCTCTTACTACCACAGTCATATATTGATCAGGAATATGATGAGGTCCTGAACCGCGACTTTGGTGGCGACCGTGCTCGCTTTTTACAATATCTACGTGCACAGGGACTGACTGCCCGCGAATTCCGCCAAAACATCTATAAACGTGTTGTCGTGAATGTCATGCGTCAGCAAAACAGGAAATCACAATCCGAAATCAGCCCTGAGCGTATTCAAACCTTCTACCTCCAGAATAAAATCCGCTTTTATCAGGAAGAAGCCATGCACCTTCGGCAGATCATTCTGACACCTATGGCAGACGAGGGCACTGCTCTGCTCAATCAAACTGCCAAGAAAATCATGCTAGAACTCGCCAATGGTGATGACTTCGGCGATCTTGCACGCCAATACAGCCAAGATGATATGAGTCGTAAAGGCGGCGATTGGGGCTGGATTGAGCGCAAGGACATCCGTAAGGAGCTCAGTTCAGTGGCATTCGACTTAGAGCCTGGTCAGTACAGCCAGCCGGTGCAACTCAACGACACCATCTTCATACTCTACTGTGAAGGTAAACGTGAGGAGATGATTCAGCCAGTTACTGAAGTACGTGATGCGATCGAAAATGTGCTGGTTGGCGAAATCGCCCGTGAGACACAAGACCGCTGGTTGCAAGAAGTACGGGAAAACGGCTACGTTCGTTATTTTCTGTAAGACCTGCAGTGTTTCAGGAGCAGCAGAAGTAGTTTTTCGATCCGATCAACCTCGGCCCTGTGACGGTGGATTTTGACAGCACGGTGTTATGCATAAAGCTGGGGATGTGCAGGGGTCTATCACAAAGCACGCTAAGCTCACAAAGGGATAGTAGCTTAACGGTTACGTTTTGCAGAAAATCTAGTCCGATTAAAATGGGAGGCTTTTTTGAGTGCTTCCCCGATCACGAGTCTTGGCCTTTGTGAGCTCCGTGAACTTTGTGAGAGATTGATTCTGTCATCAGTATGGGCAGTTCTATTGCATAAAGCCGGTTCAAAAGACACCAACCGCCGGCCAGGCTGCCGAACCGACCCGATGCCCTTCGAATAGTTTCGTAACGTTTGAAGTCACGACGAGCCATTGGTTTCGGGATATCCTCCCGTAAACAGAATCACTGCAAATTCTCCACCAGCCGCTTCGGCTTGTGAATCTACCTTAAAGACATCCTTTTTATAAGGCCTGAGATGATGATTGCAATACCAGCATCCTAGCCATTCTACTGTCAGAGTCTTATATAAATTGAACGCACTCGGATCATTCAGCGACACCGCATGCGCCGCATTCGATCGACTGTCACCGAACCACTCTCTTTTTCCATCTCCAGTCACATGCCACAAAAACTCATTTCATGGAACGTCAACGGGCTGCGTGCGGCACTCAAAAAGGGCTTTGAATCCTTCCTTGAGAGCGAACAGCCCGATGTTATCTGCCTACAGGAAACTAAAATATCTGCTGACCTCATTGAGGACTTTGCTTTTGTCGGCTATCCACATACCTATTGGAATTGCGCTGACAAAAAAGGCTACTCAGGTACCGCAATACTGAGTAAGACCGCCCCACTTTCCGTGCAACATGGCTTGGGCATTGAGAAGCACGACCATGAAGGGCGCGTGATCACTGCCGAGTTTGAGGACTACTTTCTCGTCACCGTGTATACACCCAACGCCCAAAATCACGACGAAAACAAGCGGCCCAAGCGTCTCGACTACCGCACCAAAGAATGGGATGTCGATTTTCTCGCGCACTGCAAAACACTTGAAGCCACTAAACCCGTGATCTTCTGCGGTGACCTCAACGTCGCGCATCAGGAAATAGACCTCACGAACCCAAAGCCAAATCGTAAGAATGCTGGTTTTACGGATGAAGAACGCGCCCGCTTTGACGCAATCCTAGAAGCCGGTTTCATTGACAGTTTTCGCAATCTGTATCCGGAGGCTACCGAACGCTACAGCTGGTGGTCGTATCGAGCTGGTGCGCGCTCACGTAATATCGGGTGGCGTTTGGATTACTTTTGCGTGTCTGCCGCACTCAGCTCGCAGGTCGACGATGCGCTGATCCTCGACCAAGTCCTAGGATCAGATCATTGCCCGGTCGCTTTACACTTACGGTAGTCTAGCAATGACGCCCTTTACAGACAAACAAACCGAGCGCGTTACCCAAGTTGGGGAAATTGGTTTAATCCAGCAAATCAGCAACTGGCTGGGATCAGTGAGTCCTCCTGCACCCTATGGTATGGGTGATGATTGTGCGGTCATTGAATCACTAGCTACTGAGCGGCAAATCATCACTGTGGATACCGTCACGTTCGCACAGCACTTTGATGACAGTATCGCCCCTGAGCATGTGGGTAGCAAATTGATCAAACGCAATCTCAGTGATATCGCAGCCATGGGCGGCACACCGAAACATGCGGTATTAGCACTCATCTGCGGCGCGGACTTAGCAATGCCATGGCTTGAGCTATTTTTTAAGGGTGTGCGTGCATCTTGTTTAAACTACGACATTCAATTGGTCGGCGGCGATATTAGCCGCATCAGTGATGGCAACTTCTCGGCGGTACTCACCCTCACAGGCATTGTTGAAACTCCCAAGCTGCGCAGCGGTGCAACTATTGGTGATCACATCTACGTGACTGGCAGCTTAGGCGGTAGCATCTTAGCCAAGCACTATCGATTTGAGCCACGACTGGCTGAAGGTCAATGGCTCGCTCAAAATAGCAAGTGTACCGCACTAATGGATCTAACCGACGGGCTCAGCAAAGACCTCAAATCGCTGTTGCCTGCGAACGCGCATGCTGCGCTCGAACTCGATCATATTCCAATCGCCAACGACGCTCGCTCGCTCGCCAAAATATCTGGCCGCAGTGCGCACGAACATGCCTTTATTGATGGTGAGGATTACGAATTACTCTTCACCTTGGATGCCGCAGCCGACTGCACGCTCTTTGAATCAAAATGGCAGGCACACTTCCAAGCGACGCCACTGAGTCACAGCGGCAATATTCGCGACGATGCCAGCAATGGACACTTAATCAACGCGCACACAAACACAGCCTTGCCATGGACTCGTGGATTTGAGCATTTGAAAACAGAATGAGTCGAGCAAAGACAGATTTATTAGAACAACTCAGCGCTGGAATCGTGACGACTTCGGCGGATCAAACCGAGACGCTCGCACGGGCATTTGCCGCGCTTGTACCTGTCGACCAAGTACTCGCGTTCCATGGTGATCTCGGCGCCGGCAAGACCACCTTCATTCGCGGCTTAGCTCGTGGTTGGCAGATCGAAGAACCTGTCACTAGTCCTACCTTCAATCTATACACGCTCTATCAAGGTAGCCGACAACTCGTGCATATGGATGCCTATCGGTTGAGTACGGGGGCGGACCTAGACAGCCTGATGATTGATGATTTCCTGGCGTCCCCTTGGTGCCTCGCAGTGGAATGGTCCGAGCGAATCGCCGAGAGTTTACCAAGCGATGCGTGGCACCTTTATCTAAGTATCGATGACCTCAATGAGCACCGTATCCGATTAAGCCGCTAGGCAGAGATCGCTTACGCACTACTCGTTTCGCTGATTAGTTGAGTGTCTTCTTTCAATTAATCACTGATATTTTTAGCCACAGATGAATAGGTAGGTATGAGTCGTATCACTGCAATTGATTCACTATCCATTTTTCATCTGTTTGCATCAGAGTTCATCCATGATTATAAATTCATTTTCTTTTCTTCCTACATCAGTCAAAAAATGAACAATCTATAACCAGAGATCTAAGTTGTTTCCATTTAATACGAAGAAAACCACCCCCACGCGACTCCCCAATATTTAAGTAGCCATCTCCATCATCATTGAAATAGTATTTTCAATGATTTGGAACATCCATCACTCTCACATTTCCTATTTACATCATGACGACTGCCACCTCTTTAATTAAAACCCGCAAACTGCGCCGCATGAGTGGTTTCAGTTTAATCGAAATCCTCATCGTCATCGCACTAATCGCAGTGCTGGCGACTGTAGCAATTGGCAATTTGGGTGGTATTTTCAGCGGCCAACAAGATAAAGTCGCGGGATTGTTTGTAAAACAAACACTCGACACTGCCCTTGTTCCATATCGACTCGACGTCGGCAACTACCCTTCCACAGAAGAGGGTTTAACGGCCCTCATGAAAGCTCCGGCTGGTAAAGAAGCGAAATGGAAAGGCGCTTACCTTAAAGAGCTTCCGCTCGACCCTTGGGGTAATCCTTACCAATACCGCTACCCAGGCTCGAAAAACATTAACGCTGCTCGCGGCTACGACGCGTGGTCATGGGGCCCGGATGGCTCTGAAAGCGCCGATGATATTGGTAACTGGTAAGCAGTTCGGCAAATCGCCTACCCACCGTGTGGGCTTTACGCTAATTGAGATCGTTTTGGTGCTTGGGCTAATGGCCTTTGCTGCTGCGATCGTCATCACCAATTTCGCTTCCCTAGCCGATCGTGGTGACTCACAGTCTAGCGTGGAAATTTTACAATCAGCAGTCCGCCAAGCGCGCTACCTCGCGGCCAGTGAGCGCAGCACCACCGAATTACGTTTTGATAAGGAAACTGGTAGCCTAATCATCGCCTCGGCGGCAGGTACCGCTGAGACCTTCGCTCTGGATAAGACTTTTGACCGCGGTGGACCAGGCGTTTTCTTATTCTACTTAATTCCTCCGGCCGAAGGCCTAAACACGGCTCCTGCGCCGATGCGCACCCGCCTCGAAACCAGCCATGTGAAATTTGCTCCCGATCGTAGTTCCAGCCCGTTTGCAGTGAACATCGATACCGGTAGCGGCACGCCTGAGCGCTTGATTTTCGACCCTTTCTCGAGCCTACTAATTACCCCAGAATGAACCACTCTCACACAGCTGATGGATTTTCATTGATCGAGGTGGTCGTCGCGCTCGCCTTGTTTGCTATGGCAGCGGTGGTGCTGAACTCCTCTTTTGTCAATGCCCTCCTAGCTCGTGAGCGCGGGCTCAGCAATGACCGACTCAATGCCGATATACAAGCTGTGCGCTTGCAATTGCTGCTAGAGTCCAACCTAGAAGATGCTGAAGACGGTGATCGCTATGAAACGCTCAATAGTGGCACTGCGAACTGGGAAGCCTCAGTCGAGCCCACCAACCTCATCGACCTCTTTCATGTGCAACTTCAGATCGAATTTAGCGATCCACAGGATGATCAAGTAGCCACGCACACCGAGAGCCTGTATCTGCTCCGCCCCACATGGTCTGAGTCCAATGAGCGTTCCGAACTGCTTCAGGATAAAAAGGACGCACTTGAGAATTCACGCGACTTCGATCGATTCTAATGCCACTCACCGCAACAGTGCACCCTCCCGCGAAGTCAACATCTGGCATGAGCTTGTTGGAAGTCATTCTAGCGATCGCAGTTGCTGGCTTTGTGCTCGCGGCCGCGGTTTCTATGCTGGTTTCGATTAGTAGCATCTGGGCCGAACGAGCCGAACGACATTTCTTTGTCGATCATATCGATGGCGTCACCGAATTCCTTAATGCAACTTTTTCGACTGCTGGACTCAAAATCGCGACTGATGACAGTAACAATGACTCCCAAGCAGAGGACAGTACTAATGGTGATCTCGAGGACAACGAATCACCCACTGCATCTCCAAGGATTTCAGT
>JAURBE010000022.1 GCA_030829145.1 Verrucomicrobiota bacterium
TTATCAGCTCTTCGAGACTCCTGGATTTTCATGTGGTTTCCAAAGTGCCCGTGGTCGACACGGAGGTCGACCCTCCCCAACAGAATAGCCGCCCCATTAGGCTCAGAATAGTCTCTCCCCGGTCAATGACGAAGAACCTATTTTTTGGGCCTTCGTCATTGTGCGTGAAAGGTATAGCAAGGAAGCGGGATTGAAGTTCATAGATGTTGTGACCACACAAACAACATCAGAGCCCATGCACCGTGTGAAACCCTGCTCTTGTTGGAAAACTCTTCAATCAGAGCATGGGCGACGTGTTTCTGGGAGACCGTGAAACGAGTCTCGCAGAATGATTTACGGCAGAATGATTCTAATTCAACGCGGGCCTACGATAGCCATAGGCCACAGGATATTGCTAATCAGCCACACACCAACCCAACACAACTATCTCAGTGAGAAATCATTCTGCTAAAAGCACGGTGGCTGAGTCTGTTTCGCGGTTATCTGGAGATTTTGCAGCAGTCTGTCACGACGGAGGACACGACCACCGCACAGAACTGAACCTGAGATTCCATCCACACCTTATCCAGTTATACCAATTCAACGGCTCAAAGTCGTTACCAGCAAATTCACGACCGCCAAGGACAGTTCCACATCGTCTACTCACCCTAAAGCTGTCGAGCCGCAGGGAAATCAAGCGCATTCATAAACAATCGAAGAAATTCACGCCTCCTGCAGTCACCGCAATCGCAGATACACCCGTACCCATAGAGGAAGCACTCGAAGTTCCCGTACGAACACTCACAGCGGAAGTTGCACAATAATCTGCAATCAATTCAAATCGCCAGCATACCCCCTGGGCTACAAGCCCGTGTGATGCTTAATGGTAAAAACTACAAGATGAACGAAGTCATTCAACCCGATACAGGCTTAATATTTATCGGAGTAAGTGATCAGGAGTTGCGATTTAAAGACCGTAACGGAGTGATTTATGTTAAAATCTTCTGATTGCACTCTACTAAAAATTCATTTGTTATCTTAGGGAATATGAAATTGAAAGCAACAGTTCTCTCTCTCCTCGCGCTCATCGTAGCCTCTTTTTCCGGCTGCACGACACCAGTCGCTATCGACCCCATGACAGGGCAACAGCAGACTGCTCAATATCAAGGTGGCTACTTTTATGCACCACTCGCAGCTGATACCGATGCGATCTTTCAGGCGACTATTCGCGAGATGGATAAAATGGAGGGGCTCTTGCGCACCGGCGAAATCCACAAAAATAACTTCATCAAAATCTACGCACGCGTGGTTGGAGATAGAGAGGTCGTCGTACGCATCAAACAAGTGGCCGCTGGGGAATCTGAAATTCGTATTCGCGTAGGCGCACTTGGTGATCTCCCGTATTCTCAAGTTATCTTCGCTAAAATTCGCGACGCGCTGTAATACCTCACTCAAAAGCTTTCCAAACCGCCTTTCCACTTGGATCGGCGGTTTTTTTATGTTTTTCTCAGCTGCAACTCAATAACACTTACCTGATAGATATAGTATGAACTCAGCATTTACCATCATCGGTGTCGGCAGCCCAATAGTCGACGCAATCGCCCAAGTTCCAGACGACTTCATCGAGCAAATTGATGGCGAAAAAGGAGGCATGGTACTGGTCGATGCCACGACCATCGATCGCCTGATTCATTCACTGCCTAAGCCACCTGTCAAAGCCCCTGGAGGTTCTGCCGGCAACACGCTCTTTACCCTCGCTCGCCTAGGCAACCACACTCGCTTCCTAGGCAAGACTGGCAACTGCTCTGAAGGCGAATTTTATCGGCAACAATTCACCCACCTCGGCGGAGACAGCTCTCGCTTCAAGATCGCCGAGCAAGCCAACGGACAATGCCTCTCACTCGTCACACCTGATGGTGAGCGCACCATGCGCACAAACCTCGGCGCAGCGATGACCCTCGCGCCCGAGGAGATCTCTGCGGCCGACTTTGAAGGCTGTCAGCACGCGCACATCGAAGGCTATCTGCTCTTCAACGAAGCGCTCATGATGCGGGTGCTTGACTCTGCCAAGCAGGCTGGTTGCACCATAAGTCTCGACCTGGCCTCCTTTGAAGTGGTCCATGTCACCAGCAAAATCCTCCCAAAAATACTCGATGAGTATGTCGACATCGTCTTTGCCAACGAAGAAGAAGCCGAAGCCTTTACCGGCATCAAAGAAGATTACTCGGCAATGACCAAAGCACTTGCTGAATATTGCGAGATCGTCGCAGTCAAGGTGGGTGCACACGGCTCCTACATTGGGCATGCAGGCACTGTCACTAAAATCGAGCCCATGCATGCAGCTAAAGTGATCGACACCACAGGTGCAGGTGACCTGTGGGCAGCTGGATTCCTCCACGGCTGGTCACACCAACTCAGCCTCACTCAAGCCGCAAAAATAGGTTCGATTCTCGGTGCGGTAGTCGTCCAAGAACAAGGCAGCGCATTGCCTCAACACATTTGGGACGACGTCGTTAGCGCGATTCAGTCCTAATTTCTCCGCCACTTTCGGCAGACCTCCATCCTAATTTTCCACATGGACACTAATCAAATCACCATACTCATCGAAGACATCGCGAAGCGTGCTCGTGCCGCTTCGCTCGATCTGGCTACACTGTCGACAGACTCCAAAAATGCCTTCCTCGAACAACTGGCGGACGCACTCATTGCCCAAACCCAAGTCATCATCGAAGCTAATGCAATCGACCTTGACGCAGCCGAAAAAAGCGGCCTCTCCGGTCCAATGCTGGAACGACTCAGCCTCACTGCGGAACGCATTGAAGCGATGGCCCAAGGCGTGCGCCAAGTCGCCGCACTGCCCGATCCTGTCGGGGCGGAAATAGAGCGCCTCGCTCCGCCAAAAGGTTTCGACCTGCGCAAGATCCGAGTGCCTATGGGTGTAATTGGCATCATCTATGAATCGCGACCAAATGTGACGGTCGACTGCGCCATTCTCTGCCTCAAGTCGGGTAATGCATCGATCCTGCGCGGAGGCAAAGAAGCCTTCCACAGCAATATGAAGCTGGCTGAAATCATTCGCGGTGCACTCCAGGCATCTGGCATCAACGAAGATGCCGTGCAAGTCATCCCGACCACCGACCGTGCTGCTCTCAACGTCCTACTTAAGCAAGACGATACCATTCACTGCATCATTCCACGCGGCGGCGAGAGTTTGATTCGCTTCACTGTAGAAAATAGCCGCATCCCAGTAATTAAGCATTACACAGGTGTCTGCTCAATTTATATTGATGCCGCGGCTGAGCCTGAAAAAGCGGAATCCATCCTGATCAACGCCAAATGCCAGCGTCCCAGCGTCTGCAATGCTGCAGAAAATTTGATCGTACACCAAGGCGCAACTGCACAACTCCCACAGCTTGCTAAAGCATTACACGATCGCGGCGTTGAGCTGCGCGTTGACCCAAAAGCCAAAGCGATCCTCACCGGTACAGGTCTGCCTATTGTCGATGCCACTCCAGAAGACTTTGCTACGGAATACACAGACCTGATAATTTCGATCGCAGTGGTCGCTGATACCAAAGCAGCGATCGAGCTGATCAATACCAACGGCTCTGGCCATAGCGACGCGATTGTAACCGAAGATGCTGACGCCGCCCGCTTATTCCTAGCGGGAGTCGATGCCTCCACAGTGTACCACAATGCCTCGACCCGTTTCACAGATGGTTTTGAATTTGGCCTCGGCGCAGAAATCGGTATTTCTACAGACCGCTTACATGCCCGTGGTCCGATGGGCCTGAACGAGCTCTGCACTTATAAGTACGTGATCCACGGCCAGGGCGAAGTACGCTAATTGAACCGGCTTTATGCAATAGAACTGCACATACCTATGACAGTATCTATATCTCACAAAGTTCACGGAACTCACAAAGACCAAGACTCGTGATCGAGGAAGTACTAAAATAGGTTCTTCGTCATTTACCGAGGAGAGACTATTCTGAGCCTAATGGGGCGGCTATTCTGTTGGGGAGGGTCGACCTCCGTGTCGACCACGGGCACTTTTGAAACCACATGAAAATCCAGGAGTCTCGAAGAGCTGATAATTCTGTCGGACGCTTCCGCATTGGTTACGGACGACACGGAGGTCGTCCCTCCCAAGAGCAAAAAGCAAATTCAACGCTCCCAACAGATATCAATGCCTGCCCCGCTCATCGACGATGAACCTAAAAAAGGCGCTTTAAAATAGAATAATATCGCCATCCCGCCTTAAGTTTATGATAAGGCAACATTCGGCGATTTGAACTCCGATTTATACATGATTACTGAAGCACTCAGAGTTTTTGAAGATTTACCCATCGACGCCTATCGAAACGTCACTGATTCGACGTATTTAGACCAAGGCATGACCTATTTTAGAACTCATGCCGTCAAAAACTTACGTTGGGATCCAGTTAACCGTGAAATCGTTGCAACTATTTGGGGAAGTCGTTCGAAGCCTTACCGCGTCGATTTATGGGTGGAGCAAGAGCGTTTAGAACATCGCTGTGATTGTGTCGCTTATGAGCATACAGGAAACTGCAAGCATTGCGTGGCAGCAGCAGCAGCAGTATATTGCGCGATTCACGAAAAAAGCTTCGCGGGTATTCAGATGCCGGATACTTATATTCAGGAACTTCGCCGACAATTAGGCTATATTGCTTTAGCAGAACCAGCTGAAACAATTTTCACTACTCAATTTGCGAAAGTTAAACCAGTTGATCAGACGTTATTGCTGAAGGTGCTACCATCAAGCGGTAATCTTGTATTTAAAATCCTGGGACAGCTTCCGTCTAGATTCGTTACTGAACTGGCGGCGATTCTAACTGATGCGACTACTAGCCGCAGGCTCGCGCGTGAGTTTACCCTTGAAAATCCCGAAAGTGAGCTCCCCGCTGTGCTCTCTGTGGCGAAGGGACACAGTGTCTCAGTTTTGATCGAGATCGGCTCGAGTCAATTACCACTCACAATCAAGCAGGGGACGTTACAGCCACACTATGCGCTTAACATTCATAACGATAAGATTTTACCCAAGCTGATCGGTCAGTCGGATACAGGTGAGCGTATTGAGATGGAGGGTATCCTTGGGAATACTTATTGGGGTGTCGCAAAAGATGGGGCATTATATGATCTCGGAGACAATGCTGCAGATGACTATTACCACCTGGTTAGTGCGCATGATGACTTGTACACAATACAGCCTTTGCCTGTGCTCTTGGATGACTTCAGCACTAAAGTTACTGTGCAACCATTTGAAAAAGCATGGATAACGGAGCGGCATATACGTTTCGAGTGCGAAGGGGAGGAGGCTTCATTAGTTCAAGTCGATGCAAATGCGGTTTCGCTGGCAGTCAATATGCAAGCAGGCCCGAATTCACGTACTGCGGAGCTTAGTTTTTGGGCTGATGTTCGCGGGCAGCGCATTGCACTGCAGCCGCTTATTCAACTCATCTTGAAACCTATCTTGGAACAAAGAGGGGATTTCTTTAATGCTAAATCGCGCGTTCGCGTGTTGATGGATACTTTACGCCAATATGTAGCAGCAGATGCATCGGGGCGGTTGCTTATTCGTAATCGCGCTGAGGGAGAGATTCCAGAATTCTTCGGCGCTTATCAAGCAGGCATTGTCGCTAAAATATTTAATGGACTCGATGCGATACTTGATGCGGAAGCAAGTGATTTTGAAGTCTTGGGCATCGACACAGGCTGTGCGGAATGGGTGCGTTATCCAATGCCGATACAGAAAATTGCGATGCTACTCTTTAGTTGTTTCGCACCAGAGACTAGAGATGACATTCGATTGCTCGAGAAATGCTATTTTTCAGTAGACGGCGCGGGTTTACTTGAAGCGATGCTGCAACGCGCATCACTTGTTGCGCAGACACTAAAGGTCGACTTTAAGTATGAAAATAAAGCCGTCCGCTCGGCTCCAGTTAAGGTTGAAATGATCAGCGAGTTGGAGCGCAAAAGTGATATCGACTGGTTTGCATTGCACCCAGACATACAATGCGGTGAGCATACCCTCAATGGTGCGGAGTGGCAGTTATTAATCCGTGGCGAACTCTTACTGCGCGATAAAGACGGAAATTGGATCATTCCAAATATAGGTATCGATGAAGAGGAAAATATGCACTTGTTGGCTGAAATGTTTGCTCAAAAACAGCGTTCTGCAGGATCGAATCGTAGCAAATCTGATAGCGAAGCAGTGCAAATATCACGCGTGGAAATGTTGGATTGGTTGTCGATGCGTCAACGTGGCTTAAAAATATCGCTACCAGCCGAAGCAGAGGAACTTTTTCAAAGCTTACGTGAATTTAAGCAACTGGATACCTTTGAACTACCTAAAGGGTTTAATGCAGAACTTCGTGCGTATCAAAATGAGGGCTGCGCATGGATTGAATTTCTTTATAAGCATCGCTTTGGTGCTTGTCTCGCGGATGACATGGGACTGGGAAAGACCGTACAAACAATCGGTTTTATTGCACAACGCTTGCAAGATGACTTGGCGCAAAAGAAAGGTTCTATATTGATCGTCCTTCCGCCAAGTCTCGTATTTAATTGGCTGGATGAGTTTGAGCGTTTCGCGCCAGGTATAACGGTCCAAGATTGTTTGACTCGGCATAGTTTGAATCGAGCTGTACAAACCTCACAAGTTATTTTGACGACCTACGATCGCGTTCGTGTAGAAATAGCTGATTACGAAGCACAACATTTCGATATCGTAGTGTTTGATGAGGCACATAATTTGAAAAATGTTACTGCTGCCCGAACCAAAGCTGCAGCTCGTTTAAATCGACGATTCACACTTTGTTTAACTGGTACACCTGTTGAAAATAATATCAGTGAATTTTATTCAGTGATGACGACCGCGGTCCCGGGCATTTTTGGCACTTTGAAGTACTTTAAAGATACCTTCCGCAGGGACCCTGAACGAATACTAGCCCGCGCAAAGCCTTTTATTTTACGTCGAACCAAGGATAATATCCTCAAAGAATTGCCGCGCAAAGAAGAGCACGAATTATTCCTAGAGATGACTGACCTGCAGAAAGAGATGTATGCTCGTACAGTTGCTGAAGTACGCGAAGAGGTCGCGGAAGCATTTGATGATCGGACCGAGCAGCAAGCTGGTATCGTCGCTTTGGCAGCTATTCTAAGGTTGCGTCAGGTCTGTGTAAGTCCGGAGTTGATGAACAAACCACTCAAGGAGCTTGCCCCTAAATTTGCTTATATGGCTGACAAACTTGTCGAGCTTGAGTCTGAGGGTAATGCGGCACTGGTTTTTACGCAGTTTCGTGGTGCACTGGATGAATTGGAGAAGGTCGCCAAGCAAGCTGGAGTGCGCTACCTGCGCATGGACGGTCGGACGCCTATGCCGAAACGTAAACAACTCGTTGCCGATTTTCAATCTGAAGACGGGCCCTCGTTCTTCTTCATTAGTCTCAAGACTGGTGGCGTAGGGTTGAATTTAACCCGCGCGAACTACGTGTTCCATATTGATCCATGGTGGAACCCATCTGTAGAAAACCAAGCGAGCGATCGTGCGCATCGTATCGGTCAAAAGCGGTCTGTTTTCGTACAGCGGCTGATTATGAAACATACTATCGAAGAACGCATGTTGGTCCTCAAGGCGCGTAAAGCAGCACTATTTCGCCAATTAGTAGAGTCGCCTCAAGGCCAGTCTTCGCGCGACAGCCTCACACGTGATGATTTCGAATTCCTAATTAGCGGCTAAGACGAACTACAAAGTCTGAGTGGAGTAAATAGGGCAGCCCGAACAATGAAAATATGAACAAGGCTGTTAGAATTATAAAGATAGCTAAGCCAACCTATCTTAGCATCTCGCAGCTGTTTCGATGTCCCTGGACCGACGTAGTGCTCGGTGCTGTATTCCTTCGTCAGCTCTGCCTGCGCTACTTCCGATCGGGTCAGTAGTTGTTCGTCACCATCGTGCTTAGAGGGTAATCCTTTGTTACTTGTCGTTTCGATAGATGCACTCGTCGTAGTGCAACACGGATGCTCCGTTTGATTGTCCTCGGCTAGGCGAATCTGCTGATCGAGCCAACTTAGATACTTCTGAATAATTAAGCCCTGAGCGCGAAGTTCTACGAGCGGTTCTGACATAAAAAAATCCCGCTACTATTAGTAACGGGATTTTAAAAATGTGGCGATGTAAAATTACTTACGCAGCATCCACGATGTTGATCGTGCGATGCAACTTATCAAAAGCAACCTTGCCTTTAGTTAAAGCGAATAGTGTGTGGTCACGACCCATGCCGACGCCCGCTCCTGGATGGTAGCGTGTGCCGCGCTGACGCAAGATGATGTTACCAGGGATAACAGCTTCGCCACCGAATTTCTTAACACCGAGGCGTTTTGAATTACTGTCGCGACCGTTACGTGAAGTTCCTTGTCCTTTTTTATGTGACATTTTTAAGTTCTCCTAAGTGAGGTTCAATTATCCGTTGATGGATTCGATCTTGATAACGGAAAGATGTTGGCGATGGCCACGGCGCTTCTTGTAACCCTGACGGCGCTTCTTCTTAAAGACGACAACCTTGTTGTCCTTCTTATTCTCGAGAATAGTTGCTTTGACCGTTGCACCTTCAATAAGAGGGGCACCGAAGCGAGTGTCCGCACCTTCACCGATCATGAGGACTTCATTGATGTCAATCGAGTCGCCTGCTTCCGTGTCTGGGAAAGAGTTAACCTTGAGGACATCGCCTTCAGTGACAGTAAATTGGCGACCTTGTGTTTTGATAGTGGCTTTCATTGGAAAAACGAGAGAGCAAATCGTTGTGGGCCGTTTAATCAAGGCTTTTCTGGCTTATTTTTATGCAAATTTTTAGACTGCTGGATTGGGGGCTTGCCAACAGGCCTTAGCTAGTCTCAATTCTGTCTCAATAAGTACGCTATGGAGCATGAAACCCCAGATTCTGAAAGCATTCGTGAGACTTTTAAGGAGTTCCTTACTAGTAAAGGCCTCCGCGTTACCAATCAACGTTTGGCTATTTTTGACGCAGCATATGGCCACCCAGACCACTTTACTGCGGAAGATTTACTGGAGCGAGCACGTGAAATCGACGATTCTGTGTCTCGAGCTACGGTTTATCGAGCTTTGCCAATTCTTACCGAAAGTAGTCTCATCCGGGAGGTAGATGTAGGGCGCGACTATAAATATTACATGGCAAATAAAAATGCCACGACCTTTCAAGCCCAAGTGATTTGCCTCGATTGTGATAAAATTTTTGAAATAGATGCTCCCTTCATGGAGTGGTATGGCAAAACTGTGGCCGATAAATTGGCCCTTGATGTTGAAACGCAGCGCCTGCAGGTCTCCGCGCATTGCACTGCACTGAGAACCACGGGCATCTGTGAACGCGCGGGCAAGCGACAAGAAGCATAGAACCGAATGAGCAAGCGTGAGAATTTCGATTTTGAGATAAGTTTTTTTAAGGGCTTATACAAGCGCATGCCTAAAGATCTGCGTGTCGTTTCAATGCTCGCACATTTGTATACTCAGACAGGACAACTGGATGCGGGACTGAGAATGGACCGGAAATTGGTACGTTTAACACCAAAAGACCCGACGGTGCATTATAACTTGGCCTGTAGTCTTGCTCTGAAGCATCGCAAGGCCGACGCGCTCAATGCACTGCGAACTGCGATCACTTTTGGCTACGATGACTACGTATGGATGTGTAATGATCCCGATCTAGCTGAACTTCATGATTATGGTGGATTCTTAACGCTCTGTAATGAATTGGGTGTCGAATAGGAAGATGGTAAGCATTACCACTTTCTAAAATAAGTATCTCATTTAGTACCCAGTGTGTTAATTACTAGTTCGTTTAGAGTCCAACAAGCCATTATCAAATACAACAGCGTAACTTCAAAGATTGATTGAATGCACAAGAGTAAATTGAATTCAGCACCCGCTTTGGTAGAAGTCATCGCGCTGTCGGGATTTGATAAAGCACTGGCCTACGCAGTGCCTCCTGCCTGTCAGGCCGATCTAAAAGTAGGGTCACTGGTACGTATTCCTTTGCGGCGCCGCAGTGAACTGGGTGTGGTCACATGCTTTGGCACCGACCAAGAGGTGCCACCTGGTAAATTGAAGATGCTGTTTGAGATTGTGCAGCCATATCCAGTGATGCCTCCCGACCTCATGCAACTGTTTCGGTGGTGCCAGCAATATTATTCAGCTACGCCAGAAGCCATTTTAGAGGCAATGATTCCTGCGGCTATTCGCAAGGGCATGCAGGTGAAGACACGTCGCTATCTATCAGCAGGCAAAGCACCAACCGCGGATGAGTTGGTAGCGCTTGAAAAGCGGGCACCTAAACAAGCACAACTACTGCGGTTCATTCGGCAGCAATCTAAGCCTTTTGCCCGCGCTGACGTTCTCAAGCGTATGAAGATCAGTGCTTCCACCTGTGATGGGTTAGTTAGTAAAGGTCTACTTCGCGAGACCGATACTGAAGAAGAACGAATCGCGTACGAAGATGAAATGGGGGAAGTGGAAACAGTTGCTGAAACCACTCGTCCAACACTGACTGATGAGCAATCAAGATGCGTGGACGCCATTCACGGCGACATCGAACAAAGTAAGTTCAGCGTCCGACTGCTGCACGGAGTGACAGGATCTGGCAAGACTGAGGTCTATCTCAATGCCATTGAAAAAGTTGTTGCAAGCGGAGGCGGTGTTATCTTCCTCGTGCCAGAAGTAGCACTCGCACCACAAACTGTCGGGCGCGTGCGTGGTCGGCTCGAAGCACGTGGCGTACATACAGTGGTTTGGCACAGTCATCTATCCGAGGGTGAGCGCTATGATGCGTGGAAAGCACTTGCCAGCGGCGAGGCACATGTCGTTGTTGGCGCACGCTCCGCGGTATTTGCACCCGTTAAAAACTTACAGTTGATGATCGTTGATGAAGAACATGAGCCATCGTATAAACAGGAAGAGTCGCCGCGCTATAACGGACGCGATGTAGCAGTATATCGTGCCTTCATTAATAAAGCGGTATGTGTGCTCGGTTCTGCAACTCCCTCACTAGAGTCGCTCTACAATGTTGAGAAGGGTAAGTATGCAGTAGACCGCATTCTAAATAGGGTCGATAACCGAGAATTGCCCAAGATTCACGTGGTCGATATGTGTCGTGAGACTTCGCCTGAAAAAGCAGCCTCACCAATTTCCCGCCTGTTGGCCGATAAGCTTCGAGATCGCTACGAAAAGCAGGAGCAGAGTATACTGTTTCTTAATCGCCGCGGCTTTTCCACCAGTATGATGTGTCCTGATTGTGGATACGTGGCTGGTTGTGACCATTGCAGTATTCCTAAAACCTATCACCGTACGGATAAACGGTTGCGCTGCCATCTCTGTGGCGAAGAAGAACCAGTCCCGCTGCGCTGCCCGAAGTGTCAGTCCACTGCAATTCGAATGCGGGGTAAAGGTACGCAGAAGATCGAGGACATTGTACAAAAGATCTTACCCTCTGCCCGCATCCACCGCATGGACGCCGATTCGATGTCGAAAAAGAATTTATATCGAAAAATTCTGAATGATTTCCGCACCGGTAAGATTGATATTCTCGTCGGTACACAGATGATTGCCAAAGGTTTGGATTTTCCAAATGTCACACTGGTTGGTCTAGTGGATGCAGACATGTCGCTGCATATTGAAGACTTTCGTGCTGCAGAGCGCACCTTTCAATTAGTGGTTCAGGTGTCAGGCCGTTCGGGTCGTGGAGAACGGGCAGGGGAAGTAGTCATCCAAACACACACACCGCACGCACCGCCGATTCAGTTTGCTCGCAAGTCGGACTTCGACGGCTTTCAACTGGAAGAGCTTGAGCAACGGCGTGAGTTTAATTATCCACCGTTTCGCCATTTAATTCGACACCTGTTTCGCGGCCGGAATCCTGATAAGGTTAATTTCTATATCGATCAATGGACCAAGCTTGTCGAAAAAGAACTCGGCGATAAAATCGAGATACGTGGGCCTGCACCTGCGCCAATTGAGAAGATACGTGACGAATATCGATTTCAATTATGGTACTTTGCACCTAGCGCCAGCGCCGTGATTGGCACAATCACAGCTTTACGTGAAAGCTTTAAAATGGACAAAGAAGTGATCGACCAAATGGACGTAGATCCAATGAATCTTAGTTAGCAGAGAGTGTGGAAGAGCGAACTTCCTAAACACGGCCGTATAGATCTAATTGATCTTTAAGGTAATCAGCACTGGAGTCATGCAAAATTTCTAATTGCTTGGAGGTGAAGCGCCATTGCCAATTTCCCATCGAGGCACCCGGAGTATTGAGGCGCGCCTCTGAGCCTAGACTCAATAAATCCTGTAGCGGGAAGACCGCCATGTGTGCAGTGGATTGAATGCAGGCTCGTACAAGATCCCATGATATTTCATCACCAGAAACATTTAAATAACGTCGTACGTGGTCTTGTGTTTCTACATTTTGTTTAGCATACCAACCAAGGGATGTATCATTATCGTGGGTACCAGAATAGGCTATCGTATTGCGACTGTAGTTGTGCGGCAAATACGTATTTTCGGCATCGCCTCCAAATGCAAATTGAAGTACAGCCATCCCAGGTAAACCAGTATCTCTGCGCAGGTCATTGACTGCATCTGTAATCACACCCAGATCTTCAGCGATTAGTTTGGCTTGCGGACAAGCGGCATGGATGGCCTTAAATAAGTCGCGACCAGGGCAGGGCAGCCATTTGCCGTTGCGGGCAGTGCTTTCATTTGCTGGCACTGACCAGTAAGATTCAAAGCCACGAAAGTGATCTAAACGAACAATGTCGTAAAATTCCAGATTTGCTTTAATGCGCTCGATCCACCAAGCAAAACCTGTATCTTGATGTATCTTCCAATTATAGAGTGGATTCCCCCAAAGTTGACCATCGGCAGAGAAATAGTCAGGCGGCACACCAGCTACCGCATTAGGCTTGCCGCTTTTTGTCAGTTGAAAAAGTTCGCTGTTGGCCCAAACATCCGAGCTATCTAAGGCTACAAAGATGGGCGCGTCGCCTAAAATTTCAACGCCTTTTGCAGTCGCATATTTACGCAATTTGGTCAACTGACCATAGAACAGATATTGGTAAAATACATGCGCATCAGTTGCTAGTAATACCTCATCGGGTAAATCTTGCTTGCGTGCTTGAGTCGGGTCACGCAATTCCGCTGGCCACTCCAGCCAACTATTGCCTCCGAAGTGTGATTTGAGACTGAGGAAGAGGGCGAAGTCCTCAATCCATATCGACTGAGCTTTGCGAAAGCTATCGAGACTTCCGTAACTACAAAAATGATCCGCACCCGATACTTTGAAACGATCATACGCCTTGCGCAATAATGGCCAAAAGTGATTATACAGTGATCCATAATCGACATGTTCAGCTGGTAAGCCTTGAAGCACTTGGCACTCATCCTCGCGTAACAATCCACCTTCAATCAGTGGCTCAAGGTCAATAAAATATGGATTTCCTGCAAATGCTGAAAAACATTGATAGGGTGAATCACCATAGCCGGTTGGGCCCAATGGACAGATCTGCCAGATGCGCATGCCAGCATCATTGATAAAGTCGATCGTGCGATAGGCAGCAGAACCCAGATTCCCGATTCCAGTATTGGAAGGGAGCGAGCTCAAATGCAGCAAAACGCCGGACGAACGTTTATCTAGCCAGTTGTAAAGTGGTTCAGTCATAATTCTGCAAAATCAAAAAGCCAAAAGTACTCAGGTACAATAGCGGATGCCGATGATTTAAAATCAATCCATTTTCTAATACTAGTTTAAATGATTGTGCGACGTTTCCAGGCAAAGACTGTCAGTTGAATCCATTCTTGTTAGTTTGCGTTATGGGTGATGCTGGATTGGTCTCACAAGGCACGAAGAGTTTTTTGGTTAGAGTCTTTGTGGGAGTCATGGCTTTGTGCCTTGGTGGGCTTTGTGAGAGGATTAAGCATTTGCTGAGTCACTGAATTGGTTCTCACAAAGGCACAAAGGCACGAAGTATTTTCGTTGGGTCGCAGATTAATCTGAGTGAGCTTAGCGCATTAGTGCCAAATCTTCGACTAGCAAAGCAATCTAGTGTGAAGTACGCTAAATTCGCACCATTATAACGAGGCCTTCGAAGGGATATGGAACGGTGCTATTTTAATAGCTCTGACTGTTCGGTGTCCATCTGTGGTTAATAAATACACTAACTTAGCGTGCTCCACACTAGGTTTATCACTAGAGTAGTGCTCGTCGACCTTCCAAAATAATAATTAGACATAAGATATATTGTGCGCAAAATGCATTGCAAAATGTATGGGCAGTAAATGGTAGGATTTGCACCGATACGAATCGGTGCAGAATTCGATGGCAATTTACCAAAGGTATGTTCTGGTACAGATATATTTAAGTATTTACTGGTTTAAATATCAGGTAAAAAATCGTATAAAAACCATATGCCGCATGAAACATCAGTAAGTGCTAAGTTGCCATTCCATATAATGGCCAAAGCAATCGGTCCCATCTGTAACTTGGATTGCAAATATTGCTTTTATTTAGAGAAAGAACAACTCTACCCGAGTAACGAAAAATGGAAGATGTCGGATGAGCGCTTAGAAACCTTTATTCGCGACTACATTGCAGCCCAACCAGGAAAAGAAGTCAGTTTTGCTTTTCAAGGCGGTGAACCAACTTTGCTCGGCGTCGATTACTTTCGAAAAGTGGTCAAATTCCAAAAAAAACATGGCCATGGAAAAGAGATAAGTACGGCATTTCAGACCAACGGCACTTTACTCGATGATGAATGGGGCGAATTTCTATCTGAAAATAATTTCTTAGTTGGGCTTTCTATTGATGGTCCTGAAGACGTTCATAACGCAAATCGAGTCGATAAAAAAGGTCGTGACACCTATAAAGAGGTAATGCGTGGGCTGAACATTTTACGCAAATATAAGGTCGAATTTAACACCTTGAGCTGCGTCAATTCGGTGACAGTGAAACACCCTGTAAAAATTTATAAGTTCCTCAAGAGTATCGGTTCTAAATATCTTCAGTTTATTCCGATTGTTGAGCGTGAAGTCGATACGGCAGCGGCCAAACTTGGTCTCGATTTTGCCGCACCGCCTAATTTAGCGGAGGCACCTGCGACTAAGGAAAATCCAAAAATGTCTGAATTCGCTGTGCCAGCGGAGGCCTATGGTGATTTCTTGATTAAAATTTTCAATGAATGGATAAAACGCGATGTCGGTAAAACATATGTGCAACTCTTTGACGTAGCTTTGGGCAAATGGATCGGCACTCCAGGTGGACTGTGCTACTTCTCTGAAACTTGCGGCCGAGCGTTGGCGATGGAGCACGATGGCAATGTCTACACCTGCGATCATTATGTTTATCCGCACTACAAACTAGGTAATTTAATGAATACCTCGCTTGGTGAGCTAGCAGACAGTCCAATGGCAATCGATTTCGGTAATGCCAAACGCGATACACTGCCGAACTACTGCCGTGAGTGTAGTGTACGTTTCGCCTGTAACGGCGAATGCCCAAAGCATCGTTTCACATGGACGCCCGAGGGCGAATGGGGGCTCAACTACCTCTGCCCTGCCTATAAAAAATTCTTTAACCATATTAATCCTGCGATGAAAATCATGGCGGAGCTTTATCATGCCCAGCAGCCACCAGCTGCTGTGATGGAAATTATGGCGGAACAACGAAAGAAAAAATGAGCTTGCGCGCAATGTGGCAGGCGCAACAGATCATTTTAGATCGGCTCACGATACCGTTACTTCCACCGGACTGGTGCTAGGATGCGTGTAGTTACCTCCCCTCCCTAGCTTGTTGTTTTTTAATGACATTCGGCTACGCTCTTAATATGCTTATGGCATGATAACTAATGTACATGCGACTGTTCCAGAAATAGCTGAAAACGTTCGAGGCGGTAGCGGAACCGCATACGCCCACAAGCTAATTGATCTCTTCCCGGGAAGTGCCATTAAAAGTGTTGGCATCGTTCGACTTGAGCCTGGTGCTAGTGTTGGCGCCCATTCACATCATGGAGATGAAGACTTCTACTACTGTATTTCAGGAACTGGTATCGTTGTAGACAATGGCGTTGAGCACCCCTTCGTCCCCGGGACCTTACAAATCACTAGAGACGGCGAGACTCAGGCAATTCGTAATACTGGTGAGACTGAGCTCGTCTTTCTCGGGGCATTGATTGATACGCCTGCTGAGTTTAAATAAGTCATTACACCCTACTCGACTGTCAGTTGACGAATCGCTTCGTAAGTTGCGATACCTACTGAGGTGGACAAATTGAGTGAGCGCAGTTGGGTGTTTTTATGCGGGATAGTCAGTCGATGTCCTTCGAGTTCGGCATGTAGCCAGTCAGGTACACCATGCCCCTCACTGCCAAAGACCAGACCATCGCCATCGGCGTACCGCACATCCCAATACGCATGGTCAGCCTTGGTGGTAAAAAGCCACAAACGCTTGGGTGCTGACGGACTTACCTGAAAAGCATCCCAATCCTCGTGATGGTGCACGTCTAAGGAATGCCAGTAGTCCATGCCGCTTCGTTTGAGATGTTTATCAGTGATCGTAAAACCAAGTGGATGTATTAAGTGTAAACGCGTCTCAGTGATCGCGCATAGCCGCCCAATGTTACCAGTGTTTTGGGGGATCTCTGGATTAAATAATACGATATGTAGCATCTTGAATATATGCTGAACAGTGGTCGACCCACTTCCAACATCGAATTTCTACGTGTTCAGTTCTGCAGCGTAACTCGTAATTCTCAGGTCAAAAAATACGGGTTACGCAGTTGTCAGTTAAGCAAAGAATAGCGCGCGATTACTATAGATTACTATCCCCCAACAAAGCGCAACATTGAGTAGCGCGATGAAGACGGCAGCACTGCCCATGTCTTTTGCTCGCTTGGCCATGGAACGATGCTCGAGTGAAATGTCGTCTACCACTGCTTCGATTGCGGAATTCAAAATCTCAACAATCAACACTAGTAGTACGCTACCAATTAAAAATAAACGTTCGGTACTTTCGATCTGCATGCAGCAAGCAAGAACAATCAGACCACTGCCCGCAATTATTTCTAGGCGAAACGCCGCTTCCTCATACGCATAGCGAAGGCCTGAGAATGAACAAAGCATTGCTTTCCATAGGCGCATTGCACCTTTGTGTTTATACGTTGTGGAATCTGTTTGTTGTACGCTCATCGTCGATTGATTGCTATCAGTTCTCTGCTAAAACTACAGAATAAAACGATCTTCTTTGATCCTATAACTGTATGAATTCATAAAAAAAGTCGGAGTGTTGCCACTCCGACTTTTGATAAAGCTACGGTAAAGAAACTTATTTCGAACGCTTTTGTGCGCTTTGAACAAGAGCTGCAAAAGAAGTTGCCTTCAGCGCCGCACCACCAATGAGGCCACCATCGATGTTTGGCTGCGCGAGCAAGTCATCCGCATTTTCTGGCTTCATCGATCCGCCATAGAGGATGCGTACCTTGTTGGCAGCTTCTGCGCCAAGTAGACTTGCAAGCAGGCTACGGATTTCCGCGTGCACCTCTTCAGCCATTTCAGGTGTCGCAGTCTTACCTGTGCCGATTGCCCAGACTGGTTCGTAGGCAACCACGAGTGCGTCTGCATCTGCAGCAGTCACGCCTACCAATGCACCCTCGAGTTGAGTCTTTATGACTTCGTTGACCTTGCCTGCTTCACGCTCTTCGAGTGTTTCACCAATACAGACGATTGGCTTCAAGTTTGCAGCCAGGGCAACAAGAGTCTTCTGATTGACGATCGCATCGGACTCACCGAAGTATTCACGGCGCTCTGAGTGCCCCAGTATGACGAATTTACAGAACAAGTGGCGTAGCATCTCTGCAGAGATTTCACCTGTGTAAGCGCCAGCAGATTCGAAGTGCATGT
Organism: Verrucomicrobiota bacterium; assembly: GCA_030829145.1. GTDB lineage: Bacteria > Verrucomicrobiota > Verrucomicrobiia > Opitutales > Coraliomargaritaceae > Lentimonas. The sequence goes on from JAURBE010000022.1 coordinate 17,963, forward strand.
TTTGTGCACCAAGCGAAACATTGGAGTCGTTAACCACCTGTGAAACTGCTTCGAGTGTTGTAAACGTTGGGCAGACGCAGACAGATACATCTGTCTGTGGGCCTACGATGCTGACAACATCTTTTGCGAGCTCAGCGCCTTCGGCTGAGTTTAGGTTCATTTTCCAGTTACCTGCGATGAGGTATTTACGTGCTGAGTTACTCATAAGTTTTATAATTTAGAATTAAGGATTAAGAAGTATAGTAATTTAAGCTTGATCGAGAGCGGTGACTCCAGGGAGTTCTTTACCCTCGAGGAATTCCAACGAGGCTCCCCCGCCAGTGCTCATGAAAGTGACCTGGTCACCATAACCAGCCATCTTAATGGCCTTGACGGAATCACCTCCGCCAATGATTGAGCAAGCATCCGAGTCAGCGATTGTTTTGGCGACTGCGAAAGTACCTTTGTTGCACGCGTCGATTTCGAAAATACCCATAGGGCCATTCCAAAGTACGGTCTTGGCATTTTTCACTTCATTGCTAAACAGTTCGATGCTCTTGGGGCCGATGTCGACTCCCTCCCAGCCATCTTCGATGCTTCCTTCTACCACTTTGCTATCGGCAAAAGTACCTGCGCCAAAATCGAGGCCCTGCACCACCATGTTATCGACTGGTAGTAGGAACTTGACGCCCTTCTCTTTTGCTTTCGCAAGTGCTGCTTTCGCAGTTGGGACAAAATCAGGTTCACTGAGTGAGTCGCCAACAGTTTGGCCCATTGCCAATTTAAAGGTGTAAGCCATGCCACCACCAATGATGATTGTATCGGCCTTTTCAAGGAGCGTATCGATCACCTTAATTTTATCAGAAACCTTAGCACCACCTAGAATCACTGTAAGTGGGCGCTCGGGGCTATTGGTTTTGTCTCCTAGATAAGCGAGTTCCTTCTCGATGAGAAGGCCACACACACATGGGGATAAGTGCTTCGCCACTCCCGCAGTCGAAGCGTGTGCGCGGTGAGCAGTACCAAACGCGTCATTTACAAAAGCGTCTGCTAGCTTTGCCAGCGATGCTGCGAATTCAGGGTCGTTGTCTGTCTCGCCCTGATAGAAGCGCACATTTTCGAGGAGTGCAACTTCGCCCTCGCCTAACTTAGCAACTTCAGCTTCAACGTCTTCGCCAATACAGTCTTCGATGAAGGTCACCGGTTGTGCGAGTTGCTTAGCCAGCTCTTCAGCAACTGGTGCAAGCGTAAACGCTGCATTCTTTTCGCCCTTAGGACGACCTAAGTGAGATGCGAGGATAACTTTCGCACCTTGCTCAACCAACAGCTTGATCGTAGGCAAGGCAGCGACGATCCGAGAGTCGTCGTTGATCACGCCGTCTTTAAGTGGAACATTGAAGTCGCAGCGCACGAATACGCGCTTACCTGCGAGGTTTACGTTATTGATGGTTTTTGTAGCCATAGAATTTTTGAAATAAATATAAAGAAGTAATAAAAAGAAAGGCCGCCGCGATCAAGAATCCGCATGGGATACCTGCCGCGGCGGCCAGAAAATCAATCAGTTGCTGCCGAAGTTCGATTTAGAGGAACTTGGAAACCTTCTGAACGAGCTCAACTACGCGGTTGGAGTAACCCCATTCGTTGTCGTACCATGAAACAAGCTTAAAGAACTTATCGTTCAGTCCCATGCCGCTGCCCGCATCAAAGATTGAGCTAAGCTCATCATGGATGAAGTCAGAAGAGCAAACTTCGTCTTCAGTGTAACCAAGGATACCTTTGAGTGATCCTTCAGAAGCTTCTTTCATCTTCTGGCAGATTTCTTCGTAGGATGTGCTCTTTTCTGTCTTCACAGTAAGGTCTACCGCAGAAACAGTTGGAGTTGGAACGCGGAAAGCCATACCTGTGAGCTTGCCTTGCACCGCAGGAAGCACGAGGCCAACAGCCTTTGCAGCACCTGTAGTGGAAGGAATGATGTTAAGTGCAGCTGTACGGCCACCCTTCATGTCCTTAGGAGAAGGACCATCTACAGTCTTCTGCGTCGCAGTGTAAGAGTGCACTGTCGTCATCAGACCTTCTTCGATTCCGAAGTTCTCAAGAATCACTTTAGTGATCGGAGCTAGGCAGTTGGTGGTGCAAGATGCATTTGAGATCAAAGCGTCATCCGCAGTAAGCTCGTCATCATTGACGCCGATAACAACAGTTTTGACGCCGTCGCCCTTACCTGGTGCGGAAATGATCACTTTCTTAGCACCTGCTTCGAGGTGTCCAGCAGCTTTTTCGTCTTGGACGAAGAGGCCCGTGGACTCAATGACGATATCCACACCAAGCTCCTTCCAAGGAAGTGCTGCAGGACCTTCGCGCACAGCGAGTGTCTTTATTTCGTTGCCGTTCACTACGATGACGTCGTCACCCTTAGTTTCGACAGTGCCCTTAAAGCGCCCTTGTGTCGTGTCGTACTTAAGCAAGTAAGCGAGGTTTTCTGCAGGAACGAGGTCGTTGATTGCAACCACTTCGATCTCGCTGCCGAGAAGACCCTTTTCAACGAGGGAGCGAAAGACTAAGCGACCGATACGGCCGAATCCATTGATTCCGATTTTTGTAGCCATTTTTATATGTATTTTATTTCCAGTTTGAGATGAAATTTTATGAAAGGTCGCACTTGTAGTGACGGTTGTAGCTTTAGCAAGAAATAATCGTTGTGTCACAGTAATCACTCATAATACGGCGACACCAATATCGTATTAGAGTAAAGTTATACTAATGCTAATAGGTCAAACAATTAGTCCTGCTAAATCAAATCCATTCAAATAGTCAAATAATCGTAAGTTAGAATT
>JAURBE010000023.1 GCA_030829145.1 Verrucomicrobiota bacterium
TAGAAGCCTGAAGTGGCGACTGCGACTGTAAGTGATGCTGCCGGTGAGAGGCCAATCAGGCGTGCAGTAACGAACCCTGAGTTGAAGTGGTCGCCTGCGCCAGTAGTAATCTTGGGTTTCTCACAATAGGGTCCCTTAACGTAGACAGTACCTTCGGCAGTGGCACAAGCAGCATCGTGGGTCGGGTGCACGACGAGTGTATCGAGCTTCAGCGCTTTGCGGATACGTGCGGCCATGACCTGCAGATTCTCTGGTGTGTTCTCGACTGGTTCGAAGCCGAGGAGCTGATCGACTTGCTCTGCCTCACGCAGGTTGAGACCAAGAATCACTTTACCGAATGCTTCGAATTTCCCAAAAATATCCAGTACTTCGAGTAAATCTTCTTTTGAGCGCTTTTCAGGATCGGCTAGATCAAAGAAAAAGATGCGTTCTTTATTGTCTGACACGTTTGGTAGCAGATGCTCTAGGAAGTCGTTAAAGACTGCTGATAAATAAGGGATCATCGTCCAGTTAACCATGGCGACTAAGTCCGATTCCGAGAAGCATTGGTGAATCTCATCGGCACCCATAGCACTCACAATATGCTCGTAATTAATATCATCGAGGCTGGCCATGGAACCGAGCATGATTTTACCGTCGCTAAATTCTGCAGCGTGGGTGACACCCGGGTCTGTAATGGACACTGCGTTTGTTTTAGCCGCGAATTCTGTGAATACCGGGTGAATGGCTGTTTTGCCTAAGGCACCTAAGTAGCGAACTTGTATACCATGAGCGCATTGTGCATTCGCCATAATAGGGCCGTTGCCCCCAAGTTTTTCGAGTACAGGCGCGAGTTCAATATTTGCACTTTTCCCAGTAGCTGAGCTGATCCGTGCACCAAATTCGGCGATTGTTGCGATCGGAGTGAATTGGTCACCAGGTCCAGAACGCTGATCGACAGGGTGCACAATCTTATCAACGAATCCGTCAATCCCAACGAGGGCTTTTTTGGTGCTTGCTAAGTGAGCGTGAGCCTTCAGCTCTGCTAGGGTTTTCGTCTTATATTCCATAAAAGGTCGTTCTTTACTCTATTCGTTCGTAAATGTGTATGGGGTGCTTTCTGTGCGGGCAAATCAATTTAACAATGATCTGTTGAAAGGTTTTTACTCAGTATTTAGTTTTTTGTTGGCGCGGATTTGAACGCTTGTTGTTAATACAAGTCTACTAAAGATATATCTTTTCGAACTTCTAGAAAATGAGCTTACTCACAGCATTTGATTCACTTTTATTCCAGGCCGCAGGCGGCCCCAATGTTTTTACGTATTTCGGACAGTCCAATTTCGCCGGAAAGATCGTCGTATTGGTCCTCGTCATTTGTAGTATACTTGCGTGGTCAGTTTTGTGCGGCAAATATATGGATCTTTCGCGCTTACGTTCTCAAAATAAGCGCTACGAGCGCCTCTTGAGTAAAGAAGCACATTTATTGGATCTGCCGCCAGAGCGCCCGGGAAAAGGGAGCGGTCCGTATTATAACGTGGTGCGTGATGCCCTGGAGGCATTTTACCGATACGGAGGCAATATGGTGGACACGGACACACATCGGGCAACCTTACGCATGGGGCATGTTGAGAATGCGATACAACGAGGCCTCGCAGCGCAAATAATTCGCTATGAGGCAAAAATGGTACTGCTCGGCTCGATTGTGACGGGCGCGCCGTTCTTAGGTCTGTTAGGTACTGTCTGGGGGGTGATGGATGCTTTTGGAGGAATGGCTGGCGCAGGTTCAGCTAGTTTGCAGAGCCTTGCACCTGGCGTCTCTGGTGCATTGTTGACAACAGTGGCGGGCCTGCTGGTCGCAATTCCATCGGTATTCGGCTACAACTACCTGCTGCAGCAAACTAAAATTTCGGTGGTGGAGCTGGAGAATTTTTCAAGCACTGTAGCGGATCGAATTGAACTGGAAGCACAGGCCGCTGCGGCAAACATATAAATGGACGTTTGATCTGCTCGGAGAGCATCATTCCTAATTTTAACCAATTGAAATAGTGGCACGTAATTTTCATCGCAAAGATCGGATGTCTGCTTTGACGGAGATCAACGTTACCCCGTTGATCGACCTCGCGTTTGCTTTGCTAATCATTTTCATGGTGACGACACCATTGCTGGAGCAGACGATCGATGTGACCTTGCCGGTTGAGGTTGCCAAGCCGCAGCCTCAAGCACGTGAAGAGTTTCAGGCGATTACTGTTGATCAGAAAGGCCTTTATTATTGGAGCGTTGACCAGGTTTCGTTGCAGCAGCTCGGCGATTTGCTTGATACTATGGCAATGGACCCTGCGCCGCCGGTGCTCAGCATCCGTGCGGATGCGAGTCTCCCGTATCAAAAAGTCATTACGGTGATTGATATGGTCAAGCAGCGTAAACTTACCAAAATTAGTCTGGACACCAAGGTTAAGTAAGCGGGGTATGCGCATTAGTAAAAATCAGTCACTCTGGACCTCGGTAATCCTGCATGTCGCGGTGCTCATCGCTCTGCTTTTATCGACGGTTGTGGAGGCCTTTTTACCTAAAGAGACGCAACACGTCTTCGAGATGGTCAGTGAGCCGAATTCTCAGAAGATATCGATGCCGCAGGAAGCGATTATCCCAGAGTTTCAGCTACCTGACGTCAGTCCGATGGCTGAGATTCCTGATCCAGTGCTGCCGCAGCCCAAAACTGTTACCTCACAGCCGGTCGCTCCGGAAATGTTGATGTCGATGGATGACTTTCGAAAGCAAAACCCTACAAAACCTCAGCCGCCGCGCCCGCAGCAAAACCAACGCAAGCCTGTCCAGGTAACACAAATTGATACATCGAAATATAGCAGTAACCTGCAGAATAATTTACCGAGTACAGTGAATAATCCATCACCTAGGATAACTGCTGCGGAGCGTACTGCTCTGCAGCGATACAGCGATCAACTCAACGCTCAACTCAATCTCGCATGGATCAAACCAGCTAATTTGGCAGGTGTTAAGCTCATCGTTACAGTAATATTTGATGTTAGCAGTTCCGGCCGTATTTCAAATGTGCGCCTGAGTCCAGCATCAGGTAATGCATCGTTTGATGCGTCGGTGAAGGCTGCATTCGCACGTGTCAGGTCCGCTGGAGCTACGCCCACTGGCCAGCAACACAGCTTTAAATTGTCCTTTAAAATGCTCGATTAATCTAGGTTAGTGTGTGCCTTGCATGGCATTAGCCTTGTGGCTTAGATCTTGATTGGTGCTGTGGTACACATGAAAGATAGCTTGACGTCAAGTAAATGGCGCGAGATGTTATTTACATGGCAAAGATTTATCAGCACTCAGGCCCGCATTTATTTCTACTGCTTTGGAAGGCCTCGCACACGGTTAACAGCTACAGTCAGAAGAGTATTAATGCAGCTGGCCTCGGATCCTTGAGCGACTTTGCAGTATTAGAGTTATTGTTACACAAGGGTGCTCAGCCTGTGAATATAATAGGCGAGAAGATTTTGCTTACCAGCGGCTCGATTACAACTGCGGTGCAGCGTTTAGAGAAGCAGGGACTTGTGAGCCGGGAACGAAGCTCGGTGGATGCACGCGTGGTGTTGGTGCATTTAACTGATGAAGGTCGCGCTTTGATCGAGCCAAGTTTTGAGGCGCATGCTAAAGATTTAAACGAACTGTTTGATGTGCTAGATGAATCCGAACGAACACAGTTTGCGGATCTCATGCGTAAGGTTGGGCAACGGGCTGAACAACTATAAGTTGTCTGTACTTTGGCTGCAGGTAGAAAGAGCTCAGCAGAGCCTATAGAAATAGAACATAATCGAGGGTGAAGCGGAGTTTCCTCTGACGCTGCGTACCATGAAATCTCTAAATCTAAGTATAAGAATTGAGTGAAAGAGTCGACATGCGCCTGCTGTCACCTATGAAACATAGCTACCATGACTCAACACACGCTAATCATTGCCACCGGCAACGCTCATAAAGTCGAAGAATTCGAACTGTTATTAAAGGATTTGGATTTTAAAGTGTGTTCTGCCAAAGTTTGTGGAGGGATGCCTGAAGTCGATGAAAACGGCTCGACTTTTGCCGCAAATGCCCAGCTCAAGGCTGAGGCATTACGTAAGTTGGCACCGATGGGAGCATGGGTGATGGCAGACGATTCTGGTCTTGAGGTGGATGCGCTCGACGGGGCGCCAGGCATTTATTCAGCGCGCTATGCGGGGGAGGATGCTAGTGACCATGATAATCTAGTGAAATTACTGGATGCCTTAAAAAATGTATCGAAAGAAAAGCGCACGGCGCGCTTTCGCTGTGTGTTGTGTGTGATCGACCACGAGGGGCACACGACACATTACGATGGTTCTTGTGAAGGTCGTCTTGATTTTGAGGTGCATGGAGATGGGGGGTTCGGCTATGATCCTATTTTTGTTCCAGTCGGTTATAGCGAGAGTTTTGCACAGCTTGGCGATGAGGTGAAGAGCCAGCTCAGTCATCGTGCTAAAGCAGTCGAGTGGATGCGCACAATCGTTGGGTCTTCTGGCTTATAGGACTTAATTAATATCGCTCCTTGCGAGCGACCCTCAGGTGTGCGCGTTATTTGAATAAATCTTCATGCCGATCGATGCTTTATGCTTTGCAGTCGAATCTTCGCGGCGTAGCTTCGCGACATGGAATTTGTATTAGAATCACCACTTGATATGCATCTACACCTCAGAGAGGGGGAAATGATGGAGCGTGTGACGCCGCTAACCGCCGAGCATTTTTCTGGTGCCATCATTATGCCGAACTTGGTTCCTCCGGTTGATAATTTGGAGCGTTTGCTGGTTTATCGTGATCAGATCAATAAGGCGAAGGGCGCTGCTGTGTTTGACCCGATGATGATGCTTTTTTTTCGCAACTACAGCGAGTCCGAGCTAGCTGCCGCCCGTGAGCACATCTTTGGTATAAAATTGTATCCCGCCGGCGCGACCACAAATAGTGAAGCGGGTGTCAAAGAACTCGGCGCGGTGGAGAGCACCTTTAAGCTGATGGAGGAGATGGGCATTCCACTTATGATTCACGGTGAAACGCACGGTTTCGTGATGGATCGAGAGAAAGAGTTCTTGGCCAGTTACGAGTATTTAGCGCAAAAGTATCCAAAGCTTAAGATTACGATGGAGCATATAACCACGCGCGATGCTGTGGAAATGCTGGATCGCTATGAAAATTTATATGCCACTGTCACCTTACATCATTTGATCATTACACTCAATGATTTAGCCGGAGGGATGCTGCAGCCGCATCTGTTTTGTAAGCCAATTGCAAAGCGCCCTGAAGACCGAGAGGCCTTGTTAGCCGCAGCGCTTCAGGCACATCCGAAATTGATGTTTGGCAGCGATTCGGCGCCGCATCCAGTTTCCAAGAAAGAGTGCTGCGGATGTGCTGCCGGTTTATTTACTGCGCCGGTGTGTTTGCCGACTCTCGTTGAGTTATTTGAGACGCATGATGCGCTAGGAAACCTGCAGGCATTTGTCAGTGGTAATGCGCAGCGGATTCATAATTTCACAGCGCCAACTAAGGTGGTGAAGCTGGAGAAAAATGGTATGCTGGTACCAGCGCGATATGGTGATGTGGTACCGTATCGTGCGGGAGAGACGATCCCTTGGGCGGTGACTTCAATTGCGTAGCTATAAGTCGCACTTGTTAGTCTTACGATCACAGGCCATAGCACCTGATCTATAAGAGATGGCATAAAAAAACGGCGAACTACTTTAGAGTTCGCCGTTTTGTTTTGAAAGTAGATGCAATCGTGACGTTTATGCGCGGCCTAGGTAGGACTTTTCAGATGTGCTGATCTTGAGGGTGTCGCCTTCCTTGATGAAGAGCGGTACTTGCACCACCAGTCCAGTTTCGAGTGTGGCGGGCTTTTGCACGTTGCTAGCAGTATCGCCTTTGATGCCTTCTGGAGATTCAACAACCTTCATCTCAATTGATGCAGGAAGCTCGATCTGAATGGGTTTATCGTTCACATGCAGAATGCTGTAGACTTGGGTTTCGACAAGGAAGTCCTTAGAGTCTTCCACCAGCGCCGCATCTAGGATGATATCTTCGAAGGTTTCAGGATCCATGAAGTGGTATCCGTCGCCATCGACGTAGCTATATTCAAGCTTTACCATGTCCGTGTGCATGATCTCAACGGAGTCAGTGGTGCGGATCTTGGTGTTGGTACTGGAGCCGGAATTCAAGTTGCGCATAGTCACTTGCATAAAGCCGGCTTGACGACCTTGAGTACGATGCTGCACTTCCAACACGAGGTGCGGTGTGCCTTGATAATTGAGGACCTTGCCTTTGCGAACGTCTGTGGGTGATGCCATAAGTTTATGCTTAAGTTGAAAAAGGTGTGATCTTCCAGTGCTTGGCTTAGCTGTCAAGCGCTTCGGCAATAGTTGCAAGTAATCAAAGTTGCCAATCAGTGAAGATTTGAAGTCAGTACGCGAATGATAACTTCCCGATATGCTTAATCAGCCCCTAAGCTTCAACGATATAACTGTCCTGTACTGACTCTAGCTAGTTTTGTGTATGAAAGAGATTATTAGCCATTCACAGGGTAACAGTACTCTAAGTCTAATGTGGCAGCTAAGCGATGACATGAGGGTGACTTCAGTGCCAAGCGCGGGAATTATAATCAGATGAAGATTCAATTGCTGGTATCGACTGAGAGCCAAGTGACAGTATTTCCGTATCATATATTAGCTTGTTTGCGTAGTATTCCAATGAGATTGGCACAGCCATCTTCAATCAGGTCTAGTACGTGCTCGAAGCCAAGGTCGCCCCCGTAGTAGGGGTCTGGGACCTCGGTCTCACTGTAATTTTTACAGTACGTACAGAAAAGTTCGATTTTGTAATGTAGTGACCCGCTGGGGTCCAGTGCGCAAGCGCCAGCGTAATTGTCGTTATCCATAGCGAGTATGAGATCATAATACTCTAGGTCGCTACGATTGATTTGGCGAGAACGACCAATGATTGGAATATCGCGGGCGCGCATGGATTGTTGCATACGATTGTCGGGCGCTGCACCTATGTGAAAGCCGATAGTACCCGCTGATTCGATTTCGAAGTGTTCGGCAAGGCCAGCTTGATTCACTAGGTTTTGCAAAATGCAGTGGCCTGCGGGTGAGCGGCAGATGTTGCCCATACAGAGAAACAGTATTTTTTTCATTGGTCGAAGAGTGCAATGTGTTCAGCGGCTACGCGCTCGAGGTCTTTAAATTGTATAACACTGCCCAGTGCACCGCGAATTTTTCGCGAGCTGTTCATACTTTTCGTGAGTGCGATCAGTTTGGGTCGCATCCAGCGAAGATCAGTATGCTTCTGCTGGCGAAAGGGTCTAGCCATAATGGTTTGGGTATAGTTGAGGATAGTCTCCCAGCGCTCCGAGACACTGGGCGGCTCAGGTACTATTCCGTGGGCAAGGTAATGTTTGATATCACGAAAGATCCAAGGATAGCCGAGCGCTGCACGGCCGATCATCAGCCCCGCGCAGTGTGTTTGTTCACGGATACGGATCACGTCGTGCGCACTTCGGATATTACCGTTGCCGATCACTGGAATGGTAAGTTCTTCAGCGACTTCAGCTATGAGTGACCAATTGGCTTCTCCACTGTAGCCTTGAACTTTGGTACGTCCATGTATGGCGAGTGCCTGCGCTCCCTCGTTTTCGACGATGTGACCTACTTCGCGTGCGACAATGCTATCATCGTCCCATCCCGTACGAATTTTTGCGGTGACGGGGGTGTCGGGTACTGCACTGGCCACAGCATGAACGACACGACCAACTTTGCTCGGATTACGTAGCATAGAAGAACCCGCATCCATACAGATCACACGGTCAGCCGGGCAGCCGAAATTAATGTCTATAAAGTCAGGCTGCAGGCGTTCTTCCAGTAATCTGGCGGCTTCAGCCATAGTGCTAGGGTTGGATCCAAATATCTGCACACCCATAGGCCGTTGTTCATCAGTGAAATCGACGGTTTCCCATAATTTTGGGTCTTCTCGAGTCAGTGCATCGGCTTGTACAAATTCGGTGACCATGACATCCGCGCCTTGTTCTTTGCAAAACTGACGAAAGACAATATCCGTAACACGCGCCATGGGAGCGAGATACAAAGGGAATTGTCCATTTTTGAACCAAGGAAGCATACAAAGTAATTTTATTTGAAAATGTTAGGAATAAATTAAAGGTATGTAGCTCAAGTATATTGTCTATCGAAAGATTCGACAAAGCGAAGATCACGTAATAACATTCATTACATAATTAATATAATCTTATGAAAAAATACCTACTAATTCCTCTCCTATTAATCGGCGCAGCCATCACATCTTATGCTCATTGTGGTTCTTGTGGCACTGAGAAGTCACACGACAAGTCTGCTGAGACAACTTGTGCAAAAGAAAAATGCGACGATGCTAAAACTGATTGCGACAAAGCAAAGTGCGACGAGGCTCCTGCCAAGAAAGCACCTGCCAAGGACGCATGCTGCCCAGCTAAATAATTCAATTAGATTTGATTCAAAGCCCCGCTGGTCGTTTCGACTGCGGGGCTTTTTCGTGCCATAGGCTGCCAAATCCAAAGGTCCATGCCGTGCCGATAACGATTAACCAAGTCCATCCCAAACTTAGGTGATTGGTTTCGATTAAAGCTAAGAGTCCCGCGCAGAGTAGGCTACCACTTAGCATAGAGACCCAATTCCCGAGGTCTGAGCCCCGCGTGGTCAAGATACCAAGCAAAAACACCCCGAGCAATGCGCCATATGTTATGCTGCCTATTTTGAAAGTAAGCCAGAGAAAGCCTTCAGCATCTTTTAATGCCCATGCTGTGAGTGCGAGTGCGATGCCGAAGATGGTTACAAAGATCCGTGAAAGGCATAGACCACACTCTTGATGTACGTGCTTTTTTAAGAGTGGACGATAGAGGTCGACCAATGCTGAGGAGCTGAGCGCTCCCATTGTCGAGTCTAGGCTAGACATCGCTGCGGCCAGTACTCCCACAAGCAGAAGCCCACGTAGCCCACTGGGTAATTGGGTGCCAATAAACCAGGGGAATATTTTATCGTAGGCGACTTCAGTGCTACCGTTTTCAAGTGCCTTTAGGGGTAGTTCCGCATCGATGTTTACTTGATAAAAAGCAAACAGTGCGATGCCTACGAATAGAAAAAGTGCCGCGATCGGGATCGAAATAAAGCCGCTGAGCACGACACTGCGTCGCGCGGCGCGGACATCTTTACAGGTCAACATGCGTTGTGTCATATCTTGATCTGTGCCGAAAGCTGCGGTGGTGCTAATGAAGCCGAAAATCACAGCAATCCAGAATATCTTCGGGTCATTGATCCAGCCGAGTAGATTGCTATCTTCTGTAGGGCTAAAGCGAAAGATGTCGAAACGTCCGCTGTTTGCACCAATATGGTTAATTGTATCCCAGCCAATGCTTTGCCCAATGTATAAGATGAGTGCAAAGCCACAGCTAATAAAAACGATGGCTTGTAGAACATCCGTCCAGATGATGCCCCTGATACCTCCGCCGCCAGTGTAAATGATAGCTACTAGAGTGAAGATGATAAGGCATACTGAGTAGGGTACATCAAGGATTAGACTCAAACCGGTGGCAGCGATCATTAGCCTAACTGCGGAGGCGAGTAATCGAGTGACTATAAAGAATAAAGTGGCAGTATAGCGGGTGCCGTTGCCAAAACGATTGGCAAGGAATTCATAAATGGTAAGACTTTTGGCAGCGTAAAAAGCACTTAGAAATATACAAGCGATGAAGATTCGAGCCAAAAATGAACCGACTCCAAATTGCAGGTAACTCATGTTTTCAGAGAACCCAACACCTGGAGTTGCGAGGAAGGTGGCAGCGCTGACCTCAGTTGCGACAATTGAACCGAGTACTGCGAACCATGGCATTTGGCGACTTCCAGAAATAAAATCCTCAGTGCCTTTATTACGCCTTGAATGGTAAAGCCCTATACCGAGTACCGCGGTAAAATAAACTAGGACGATTAGGCCGTCGAGTAGGGTGAGTTTCGCAAACACAGTAAGAAAACAAGATACTATGTGCGGCGACCTTGTGTAGGTCAAGTCAGCGAGTTTCAGATTGGCACAACTTGAGCTCGGTTAAAACCGACAAACGAAACAGAGTGAACCTAGTATAAGCCTCAAGATTTGGAGAGCAAGTAGCTAGGAATCCAATGAATGGGTTAATTATCCAGTGATATTGACATTGAAGTCGTATATGTAGCCCACGCCATGAATGGTACGAAAGGCATCAAGTGTGAGATCGTGTTGTTTATAAAGATCGCGGATCTTAACAATGTACTGATCAAGCGAGCGACTTCGTACATCTGCATGTATGCCCCAAACTGAGTGAATTAAATTTTTGCGGGTGAGTACAGTGTTTGGGTGAGCCGATAGGTATGAGAAAATTCCGAGCTCTTTTCGGCCTATTGTTTTTACGGCTCCGTCAGGGAACTTTACTTCCAAGCGGCGAGGATTGATGATCGCTCCACAGAATTCAAATGGCTCATCAGTAATGGTCGCATTTTCAGTGATCTGAGCGTCATTAGCTGTTTCAGCTCGGCGTAAAACAGCATTGATGCGTGCGATTAACTCAGGGAAACTAAAAGGCTTGGTAATATAGTCGTCACCCCCCATTTCGAGGGCCTTTACTTTTTTGAGCTCAGCATGGTCTCCAGTAAGGAAAATTACAGGTGTGTTGATTCCTTTTCGTCTCAATTCGCTTAGCAACGCAAAGCCACTCGAATCAGGTAAGTGAACATCCAAGAGGAGTAAATTTACAAAGTTGTTTTTCGTGTAGCGCTCTACATGTGATGCCTCATTGCAAATTTGGCTGTGCATACCTGCTAGTTCGAGATGCATTGCAATAATGGCAGCTAGGTCTTTGTCGTCCTCTGCAATGACAATTCGAGGTTTAGCTTGATTTATCATATTATAAATAGAGGCATTCGTATGGTCCAATGATCGATTTTGCATTTATAGTGTATTTACCTTATTTTTTATTGTTATATCTAAGAGCAAACCAAAACGTCGCAATTGGAATACTGTAATTTTTTGGTCAAAATATTTACAAAATTAATTGGGGATTCATTTGTAAAACGGAGATATTAATAAAGGCCAAATTTGAACTAAAATGGTCATTTTTTATGAATATACGATAGAATATCTCTGGATAATGAAATAATCTGGGATAATTGAGGGATATTTGTACAAAATTCCTCAATAAGTTTTGTATTCTAGTACTACTTATTAGTGTTACCCAGACTATCATGTATTAATTAATGTACACACAAAGATTATGGGCAGATAATGTATCATCTGTCAACCGTAAGTTATTTTACTATAATACTGATTTGAGCCACTATCTAAATAGAATGTAGTAGTTTTTTAGTACCCAAATATTTAGCCGAATAAGCAATTTATTTATGCTAATTTGTTTAAGCATTTAGTGCTGAGATAACTTAAATTAAGTAGTTGTTCCTGTTTCGAATAATTTTTTCTTGTGCCTGCGAGATCCTGCCTCAAGTTGTCTGCCCTTATGGATAAGACACCATTACTCATGCTCGGATTGCCTAAGGGCAGTCTAGAAGATTCAACGATCAAGCTTTTTGCTAAAGCTGGTTTCGCTATTTCAAAGAGTTCCCGCTCATATCGTCCGTCTTTTGACGATGCTGAGTTGGACGGGCGCTTTGTACGCGCACAAGAGGTGAGCCGTTACGTTGAACATGGTTATTTTGATTGTGGACTCACTGGTCAAGATTGGGTGCGCGAAAACAATTCAGACGTCGTGGAGGTTTGTGACTTGGTCTACAGCCGTGCTTCGAACCGTCGTTCGAAATGGATTATCGCGGTGCCAGAGGCATCGCCGGTGCAGACTGTAAAAGATCTTGAAGGTAAGCGTATCGCGACCGAAGTAGTCAATATTACTGGTCAATACCTGAAGGATCAAGGCGTCAATGCTGAGGTTGAATTCTCATGGGGAGCTACCGAGGTGAAGGTCCCAGACTTGGTTGATGCGATTGTTGATCTCACGGAGACAGGTAATTCACTTCGAGCGAACAACCTACGTATTGTTGATACGCTCCTTTATACCAATACAGTATTGATCGCAAATAAATCGGCCTGGGAAAACCCTGAGAAGCGCCGAAAGATTGAGAATATAGCGATGCTTTTACAGGCAGCACTTGAAGCGCACACTAAGGTGGGGCTAAAGCTCAACATTGAGAAGGTAAAACTCGACACAATTATCGAGGCCTTGCCAGCACTGCGCAACCCGACGATTAATCGCCTAGCTGACGAAGCATGGGTTGCAATCGATACCATCGTTGATGAATCTGTGGTTCGTGAGATCATTCCTGCTCTAAAAGCACACGGAGCAGAGGGTATTATCGAGTATCCTTTAAACAAAGTTGTTTATTAGTAGCTAAAAATAGATTTGAAACCTGTTAACGGCGCGGAATAATCCGCGCCGTTTTTGTTAATCGCCATATATGATGAAATACACACAAATAGAAAGTGTTCGCATTGCGTTGATTCAAGGTCGTGATCAAGGATCTCCGCAAGCTAACTTAGACTATACCATCAAGCGGATTCGTGATGCGGCGAGTCAAGGAGCTCAGGTAATCTGCACCCAAGAGTTATTTACTACTCCATATTTTTGCCGAACGCAGGATCCAGATTGGTTTGATCTAGCAGAGCCCATGCCCGGACCAACTACGGATGTACTTGGTGCAGTTGCAGAAGAGTTGGGTGTCGTGCTGATTGCCTCACTATTTGAACGGCGAGCGACTGGAGTGTATCACAATACCGCAGTTGTGATAGACGCTGATGGTTCCTACCTGGGTAAGTATCGCAAGATGCACATCCCCCAAGATCCAGGCTTTGAAGAAAAGTTCTATTTCACACCGGGTGATCTTGGCTACAAAGTATGGGAGACACGTTTTGGTAAGATTTCAGTTCTTATTTGCTGGGACCAATGGTATCCAGAAGCGGCGCGACTTGCAGCACTTGCGGGTGCGAATATTATCTTTTATCCCACCGCGATAGGCTGGCTGGCTGACGAGAAGGCCGAGTTAGGTGAGTTTCAGCACAGCGCTTGGGAAACCGTTCAGCGAGGTCACGCGATTGCCAATGGCTGCTACGTAGCAGCAACTAACCGTACTGGGATCGAGGGTGAAATTGAGTTTTGGGGTCAATCTTTTGTAGCTGATTGTTATGGACAAATCATCGATCGAGCACCTGTAGACGCCGAAGCGATTGTGTACGCAGATTGTGACTTCAACGCGCTGCAATCAATGCGCCGTATTTGGCCTTTCTTTCGAGATCGTCGAATCGATAGTTTTGATGACTTGAGTCGGCGGATGATTGATACTGATTGAATGCCGCGGGCAACGTTTGATTATGGGCACTGTACTAACACCGAAACAACTGGGCTATCGATTACCTGCTGAGTGGGAGCGCCAGGCCGCGGTTTGGTTTGCATGGCCTGCACGTGAAGACCTATGGGATGGAGTTTTGCCGCAGGTGCGTGAACAATTGGCAGCGCTCTACGTACTTGCTGCACGCTTTCAACCGGTTCGAGTACTTTGCCCCCGAACGGTTCAAGCTGAGCTTAAGGCTCTAATGAAGCAGGCAGGAGATGCATCCGCGGTCTCGCTTTACGACTATGAAACGGATGATGTATGGTGCCGCGATTATGGGCCGCTATTTTTATTAAATAACGACGGCACTGATCTTTGCATGACGGACTGGGCATACAATGCGTGGGGCAATAAGTTTCCGTTGCAGCAAAAAGATAACAAAGCATCAGCATGGATAGGAGAACAGCTAGGGATTGAACGCTTTGCGTTCGATATGATTTTGGAAGGTGGTGCGATCGAATCCAATGGTGCAGGTCAAATCATGACCACAGAGGCTGTATTATTAAATCCTAACCGTAACCCTGAAATGTCTAAGGCGGAGGTTGAAACGCATTTATCGAATGGGCTTGGGATTGATCAAGTGTTGTGGCTCAATGGTGGACTCGTTGGGGATGATACCGATGGTCATATTGATAATCTGGCACGCTTCTTCAATTCTGACTCAATCCTAATCACGGCAGTGTCTGATTCAGAGGATGAAAATCATGCAATTTTAGCAGAGAATATGTGTCGTGTGCAGGCGTTTAGGACTACGGGAGGACAGCCATATTCTATCGTTTCATTACCATTACCTGAGCCTGTGAAGATAAATGGTGAGCGCCTTGCGGCGAGTTACTTAAACTATTTGGTTCTAAACGGTGCGGTTCTCGTGCCAACGTATGGACAAGCGCGACAAGATGCTGAGGCTTTAACAATCATCGCAGAGTGCTACCCGGAGCGAGAAGTCATTGGCTTTGACTGTTGTAGTATCGTTCGCGAAGGCGGTGCTATTCATTGTATGAGTCAGCATCAACCGTTAGTGTATCCATCATACTAGGGATGAATCAGCGCAGTATTTGAGCGTTTAGAGGTATGAACCCATGCATGCAGATGTCACCGCATCCTTGCCGAGGATGGCAGTGTGTATTTAAAAATCGTTGTGCTACTTGTATTATTAAGCGTTTGAGATCACATGCTTTTGTTCTGTAAGTCGCTGTATTTCATGTGATTTCATGGGTATTTAGTATCTATTTTATATAATTAAGATATTACTATCTTTAATTCAAAGTAGATAAATTCACTATTATTATTAATCCTGCTCATGCTCTATATGCTATTCATTAGCATTATTGGCATGGGAGTTGATACATGGCTTGTGGTTTTCAACACCTATAAAAAATAAGCTGATAATGAAAAACAAAGAAACACTATTACTTCTCGCCGCGTTTGCTTCACAGGTTAGCGCGTTTGCTCAGTCGGTTGATCCGGTTGAAGCGTTTATAAAAGAACAGACTTCCAAGCTCGAAGAGCGAATTCCTGGTAAGTTTAATATAAATGCCCGTTCTCGTTACGAGATATTTGATTTGGATAATGGTAATTCATCCAATGATCGTTCCGGAAAGTCATCGCGTATTCGCTATGGATACACAACGCCTAACCTAGCGGGTTTTACGGCAATGGTCGAAGGTGAGACGTTGACTCGTTTGGGTGGAGCGCATGATGATATTCACTTCTTGGATGATGCGGGTGATGGCACAGACTTAAATCAAGCATGGGTCAAGTATGCCGATGCTGATTACGGCCATGTGAAAGTCGGGCGTCAGATCTACGCGCTGGATGATCATCGCTTCATTGGACATGTTGGATGGAGGCAAAATATCCAGACCTTTGACGCGGCGACTGCTGAGTTCAGCGCGATCGATAAGTTATCTGTTAAAGGCTTTTATCTCGATGCGCAGAATTCTGTCGCAGGAGACAATAATGAGCTAGATGCAACCGGAGCGAATGTGAGTTACGCTTTTGATAAGGCGTTAAAATTAACGGGGTTTGTTTACGATATCGAAGGAGATGAAACTAGTAACCAAAATGCTTCAAATCTGACCTATGGTTTTCGCGCAACAGGCGCTTTTAATATTGAGGATGCTCAGTTCTCTTATTCTGCGAGTATTGCTGAACAGGAAGATGCAGGACCTTCGAGCCTCAGTTATGACGCAAGTTATTATGCATGTGATCTCGCGGCCAAATTTTCCAATTCAATTGTCATTGGTGCTGGCCTTGAAGTCATGGAGTCAAACTTTCGTACACCACTGGCGACGGTGCATAAGTTCAATGGGTTTGCCGACGCATTACTTCCTCTCAAAGGCTTTACCAATGGTCTAGAAGATTACTATGTCTACGCGGGTTATAAGATTCCACTCGGCAACGGTATTAATGTAAAAGCGATTTACCATTGGTTTGACTCTGAGTCTAGTGGCACTCCTGGACAAGATGGTGGGGAAGAAATCGACTTTGTAGCTTCTTATAAGGTCAACAAATATATAACATTGGTTACAAAATACGGTGATTATGATACTGATGGCGGTGTAGGCAATGCGGGTGCATTCGACAAGAAGATGTTTACCTTCGAGATTAATTGCATTTACTAAACTAAGGTGCACTTGCCGTTAACTTTGAGTGCCTAAAAAACAGTCGCATATACTAAAGGTATTTAGTGCTAGTTTTTTGCAAAAGACTGCGGGGCGTACGTTCGCCCCGCTTTTTTATGCATTGCAGATGATGCGAACAAGTGCGTTTCACATCTAATTTTATAGCTATTAAATGGGTAAATTTTAAAAATGTCAGTTGGCAGGGACTGCATGCATTTGATACTCATGAGATCCATGGCTTTGCTATTGCTGGTGAAGATTGGAAGTTTGTTTGGGCAACGGCTAAAATTGTCGGAAAGAACGAGGTGCTTTTGATACATTCTGATGTGAAGCATCTAGTGGCCGTACGCTATGCCTGGGCACAGAGCCCTGTAGCCAATTTACAAGATCGCAATGGTTTACCAGTCACTCCGTTTCGTACAGACGACTGGGATCGTAGTCCAAGTAACTAAGGAAGCAGTAGTGCTGCTGTAATCAGTATACGTCGCGCACATAGCGCTTGTCGGCCTTGAGTTGCTTTACGTAGTCGGCTGCTGCGGCTTCGCTCATACTACCTTCTTGGGCGATTACATCGTGCAGTGCTTGGTCGACATCATGCGCCATGCGTGATGCATCTCCGCAGACGCAGAATGAGGCGCCTTCTTCGAGCCATGCATAGAGCTCTTTGGCATTTTCACGCATGCGGTCTTGAACGTAAACTTTTTCGGCCTGGTCTCGTGAGAATGCTACGTCGAGCTTAGTTAACACGCCATCCTCTAAGTAGCTTTGCCACTCTGTCTGATATAAGAAGTCAGTCAGATAGTGCTGATCACCAAAGATGAGCCAGTTTTTACCCTTAGCATCTGTTGCTTGACGTTCTTCGATGAATGCCCGGAAAGGTGCGATTCCAGTGCCCGGGCCAACCATAATAAGTGGGGCATCTGGATTCGCTGGTACTTTAAAATGTTTGTTCGGTGTCACGAAAACATCGATGGCGCTGCCTTCTTCAATTCGATCTGCCAAGTATGTCGAACAGACTCCCTTGCGCTCACGGCCATTCGAATCATAGCGAACCACGCCGACTGTAAGATGCACCTCACCTGGGTGAGCCTTGGGGCTAGATGCAATTGAGTAAAGACGTGGCGGTAGTTTGCGCATCGTGCCCGCCAGTTGGTCCGCAGTAATTGATTTCGCAGGAAAATCAGTGAGTATATCAATGATCTCACGACCCCAAGTATATTCCTTGAGTGCTTCTTTGTCTGTAATCAATGCTGCGAGTTTAGCATCTTGAGCGATCTCATTGTAGCGCTTCAGCACCGGCAGAGAAATGGCAGTGACATCGAGCTTACGGGTGAGGGCATCGCCGAGTGTGCACTCGCCGTCTTTTAAAGTGACAATACTGCTACCATCGAGCTGTGTGACTGCAAGGATTGCGTCCACCACATCTTGTGCGTTGTGCGGGATCACTGCCAGCGCGTCGCCTGCTTCATAGGTTAGGCCGGAGCCTTCGAGGTTGAACTCTAAGTGGATCGTTTCTTTAGCAGAGCCACGGCCATTAAGCAACACACGCTCATTAAGTTTTGATGGAAACGGATTCTTGCGCGAATATTTTACCGTCGTTGTCACAGGTGCCGCTGAGGAGACAGGTGTAGCCGGGGCTACAGTTACCAGTGCTGAAAGGGCAGCGAGTGCGCCTTCAGACCATGCAGTGTAGTCATCGTCGAAGTCGACATCACAATCTTTGCGGTCATAGATGCGCTGGGCACCCAGCGCTTCCAATCGAGCATCAACGTCGATCCCCGTTTTACAGAAATGCTCGTAACTTGTATCGCCTAGGGAGAGTACAGAGAAGCGAGTGCCTGTGAGTTGAGGTGCTTTGTCGCTCATTAAAGTAGAGACAAAATCGACCGAATTCTCTGGCGGATCACCTTCGCCCCAAGTACTGACAATTACCAATAGATTTTCAATTCCCTTGAGCTTGGCGGGGTTGATGTCGCCCATGCTGACCGCCTTCGCTTTGAAGCCAGACTTCGCTGCGGTTTTTACTGTTTGATCCGCCAATCCTTCTGAATTGCCTGACTCAGAACCGAATAATACAGTCAGTTCAGCGGTGACTGCAGGAGTAGTCGCTACGCCACCTTTGCTAGCACGCAAGCCGCCGATGAAGCCCTCTATCCAAGTGAGTTGGTCTGGTTGGAGATTCGGTAAGAATCCGTTGAGCCATTGCACCTGATCGGGTGCAAAGGGTGCTGTACTTGGCAGGAATTCGTCTGGGTTACTCATGTTAATTCGCGATAATTAAAGTGTAGGATCAAACCATCATGCCGCTGAAATGCTAGCACGAATTGGAGTTTTTGTCCCATTCTTTAGTTTATGAGTGACAAACTAAAGAAAAGAACTAGGTTCACTGCAAGATTTATCTGTGCCTCCAGTTGTCTTCTACATTTACATAGCTAACTTGTTCGCATTAATTACTCAAATTTATTATGATTTCCGACAGTCAAACACCTCAAAAACTACATAAAAACGAAGGTATCAAGGATCGTAGCGGTTATCTACGTGGGACGATCCTAGAGGGTCTCGCAGATGTCTCGACAGGTTCGATCGCGGCCGATGACCAGCAGTTGACTAAATTTCACGGTCTCTACCAGCAAGATGACCGCGACGTGCGCAGTGCGCGCCGTAAGCATAAGCTTGATAAGGCGTATTCATTTTTGGCTCGCATCTGTTTACCAGGTGGCATCTGCACCCCCGAACAATGGATCCTGATGGATGAGCTAGCCAACTACTGCGCGTTTAATACGCTGAAGTTGACCACTCGCCAAGCCTTTCAGTTGCATGGCATCCTTAAGGGCAACCTCAAGGAGGTCATCAGTCGCTGTAATGATGTAGCAATGACCACGCTGGCCGCCTGTGGCGATGTCAATCGAAACGTCATGTGTAATCCCAATCCGTTTGCTTCACAGGTGCATACTGAAGTGCAACGGATCACTGACGAGATTGACGCGCACCTCAAGCCGCAGACTCCAGCATTTTCTGAAATGTGGTTGGATGGTAAGCCCTTAAAATTAACTGTCGAGCAAGCTGCTGAGCGTTCGTTGGATTGTGGCGGTTCTGAAGTGGAGCCACTGTATGGCAAGACTTACTTACCCAGGAAGTTTAAAATCGCAGTCGCTATTCCACCTTTCAATGACGTCGATATTTTCGCCAATTGCCTCGGTTTCATAGCTATTCTTGATGATGGCAAACTCACTGGCTTCAATGTGACAGTTGGCGGCGGCATGGGGATGACGCATGGAAATGAGAAGACTTTCCCGCGCTTAGCTGACGTCATCGCTTTCTGCACACCCGATCAAGCGGTCGCAGTTGCTGAGAAAATAGTGACCATTCAGCGAGATCATGGTAATCGTGTAGAGCGAGCGAACGCTCGTTTCAAATATACGGTGGAGCGCTTGGGTGTTGACTGGATTCGCAATGAACTGGAGACACGCCTTGGCTATAAACTAGAAGATGCGCGCGAGTATGAATTTACCAGCACTGGCGATCGCTACGGCTGGGTTGAAGGAACCAACGGCAAGTGGAACCTTGGTCTTTTCATTGAAGGTGGCCGCATCGTCGACACAGAGGAGAGCTCACTCAAGACTGGTATGCTCGAAATC
>JAURBE010000024.1 GCA_030829145.1 Verrucomicrobiota bacterium
CACGAAACCCCAATAGCGACTATCAAGACTGTTGCCCGAATTGTCACCGAGCGCGACAAACTTATCTTCCGGAATGGTCAGCTGACGGCCTTCTGCCATCAAGGTATGATTGATATAGCCCAGGTAGTCACCGTCTTTCGCGGCATTGCGACCAAAGGCTTCGACTTCATCGCGTGGCTCGCCATCGACCAGCAAGGCACCATCAACAATTTCCAATGTTTCGCCGCCGACACCGCCAATGCGTTTAATATAATATTTATCGGTGTAGTCGCCGGTAATACGGCCAAGCTCTTCACGAATATCATTGGTGCGAAACACAAATGGATCACCCGCTTCGGGGCGCTTAAAATGATAACTCAGACGATCCACGAAGAGTGCGTCGCCGAGAGTGATATCAAAACGGATGATCGGGTCGCCCGGTTCTACAGAGCGTCCCGCATTGAGCGCTACACCGCTGCGGCTTACATTCGATTTAATGATCTGTGTCTCATCTGTATAAAACACATCGACTAACAATGAGTTCATATCAAATTCTGCCGGCACGCGCACTGTATGCGGCTGACCATTCACATAGAATGCATACTCATCCAATGGTGTGGGGAGCACGAACCATTTGCGACCTTTCACGCGTGTTCGATCAAAGACTGGCTCGCCGTTGGTATTACGCCCTGCGACCGGGATGATCACTTCCCCGCTCTGTTGCGCGCTGACGCTCCGATATTTTGAACCGAGAGTAATCTTATTAAACAGCTTCTTTGCAGCACTTGGCGATGCGTCCTCTGCAACATAGACGATTGAATTCATTCCGCTGTAAGTCGGATACATCGAATTCGTCGGGATGATGAACGGCTGGAAAAAGAACGTGCGCACGCCGATGACAATAATTGCGGCGACGAGGATGACTTCTAGATTATCACTCCAGAAGGTCTTCGGGTAGATCTTGCCGCCGATCTTACGAAGCAACGCATCTAGGCGATTCATGGCCGCTTCGAATGGCACCGCCTCGGCGGACTTGTCCTTGAGCATGGCTTCGACTTCATCGACCGCCTTTTCCAGCTCCTGCAAACGCGCATCAGAAGTCACATCGCGACGGTAGTGATAGACCTTACTGGCCGCGTGGAGTAGTTCTTTTGCCTGCTTGCGTAACTTTTTCATTCGGGATACGGGATACGGAATTAGCCAGCTAGTATGAAGCCGCTAAATTGGTGTAATGATCAACCACGGATGACCACGGATAAACACAGATATTTGAATCTAAAATGTGCCATCCTAATCTATGTCTATCCGTGTTCATCTGTGGTTAAAAAAATGCGAAATATTGAAAAAAATTAAGACCTTCAAAGAATTCCATTCGTGAGCGAGCTTAGCGTGTATCACTTTAGCTGCCACCGTCGGATGTCTTGAGGATCTTAATGAACGCGTCCTGTGGAATCGAAACGCTGCCGATGTTTTTCATGCGTTTCTTACCTTCTTTCTGCTTCTCGAGGAGCTTTCGCTTACGGGAAATATCACCGCCATAACATTTCGCAGTCACGTCTTTGCGATACGCACTAATCGTTTCGCGGGCCACGATGTTGGAGCCGACACCAGCTTGGATCGCGATCTTAAACATCTGCTTGGGCAAGATTTCCTTAAGCCGCTTGCAAAGAGCGCGGCCGCGGCCTTCGGCCTTATCGATATGCACGATTGAGGAGAACGCGTCGACTGCCTCGGCATTGACCATAATATCAAGTCGGCAGAGCTTGGCTTTCTGATAGCCATTCATCTCATAATCCATCGATCCATAGCCGTGAGTGATACTCTTCAGGCGATCATTGAAGTCGATTAGGATCTCATTCAACGGGATGTTACATACGATCATCACGCGTTGGTTATCAATCGTCTCAGTGTGTTCGCAAATGCCACGCTTTTCAGAAACCAGTGCCAAGACATCGCCAATCGACGTGCTGGGAATATGGATCGAGGCTGAGATCATCGGCTCTTCGATATATTCAATCTCAGAGACTTCAGGTAAATGGACCGGGTTGTGCACTTCAATTACATCAAGGTCGGTCTTGGTCACCTTATAGACGACACTCGGGTAAGTCGAAATCACATCGAGATCATACTCGCGGCGAATACGCTCTTGGATGATCTCCATATGCAGCAAGCCCAAAAAGCCACAGCGAAAACCAAACCCCAGCGCTACAGAATTTTCCGATTGGTAAACGAAGGCTGCGTCGTTGAGGCGCAACTTGCCCATACTTGCTTTCAGCTTGTTATAATCACTGGTATCAATCGGATAAATTCCACTAAAGACCATCGGACTAACTTGCTTGTAGCCAGGCAGCATCTCAGCAGTGGGTGCGTTCGAATGCGTAATGGTATCACCTAGCTTAATCTCAGCCACGTCACGCATATTGGTCACAATGTAACCCACGTCACCGGCTTCGAGCGTCGCTTGCTTGGTCATTGCGGGTGAAAAGCGCCCGACTTCTTTAACCTGAGCCTTACGCTCATCGCTCATCGTCATGATCTGATCGCCCATCTTGACCGATCCTGAAAACACACGTACATAGCAGATCACACCCTTATAGGTGTCGTAGATACAGTCGAAAATCAACACTCGTAAGCCATCGACCTCTGCCCATCGCGGCGGAGGGATTCGGTGCACTGCTGCTTCGAGTAAATCTTCGATGCCAATGCCGCTTTTACCGCTGGTCTTGACCGCCTCCTCTGCAGGGATCGCAAGCACGTCTTCGAGTTGCATCTCGATCGCAGGAATGTCTGCACTGGGCAAGTCCACCTTGTTAATCACCGGGACAATCGAAAGGTTTTGCTCTTCCGCAAGGTGCGCATTGGCGACCGTCTGTGCTTCGATTCCTTGCGCAGCATCGATTAACAACATCGCGCCCTCACATGCGGCGAGGCTGCGCGATACTTCATAGGAAAAATCCACGTGCCCCGGTGTATCGATCAGATTAAAGGTATAATCTTCACCATCCTTAGCACGGTAGACCATCGACACTGGATGGCTTTTAATCGTGATGCCGCGCTCACGCTCCAAATCCATCGAATCAAGGAGCTGATCCTTCATTTCACGCATTTCGACAGTACGAGTGAGCTCAAGAATACGATCTGAAAGCGTGGTCTTTCCGTGGTCGACGTGGGCGATGATGCAAAAGTTACGAGTATGGGCTAAATCGGTCATGAAATAAGGTGCAGCGCGTAAAGATCACGTGCTTTGAGAAAAAATCAACCACCGATTCTGTCATCAGAGCATAGAAACCTAGATACTATAGGATTTGTTATACTTATTCTATTTCTGAAATATTTTACGTATTCTAGGCGTGATACTCGGCGAATGCGGACCACGCGGAGGCTGATCCGTTCAGTGCACTGTCATTATCCTAAATATATAGTAGACTAGACACTGCTTTAGAAACCACAAATGGTATTAGACTCCAGATGCAAAAAAGCGCGGCCACTACGGGCCACGCTACAGATTCTTTCGAACCGCGACGACATAAAGAATCGCCCACTCAATGCTTCTATTCAGGCAGATCGCTAAACTCAGATACCGGAGTGATGCTGAGCGAGCGGTCGATGCGCTTACCAAAGCCAGCGAGCACCTTACCAGGACCACACTCGTAGAAATCTGTTAGGCTGTTTTCAGCGGCCATATTACGGAGATTATCCTCAAAGCGCACGGAAGAGACGACTTGGCTGACCAGTGCATCCTTAATTGCCTGTGGCTCACTAACACGCTCTCCAGTGACATTGGTATAGACCACGATTTCAGGTGCCTTAAACTCAAAGTCCTTAATAAACCCTGCAAACGCATCTCGCGCAGATACCATTAGTTTACTATGATACGCGCCCGCGACATTCAGCGGTTTGCAAAGTTTGAAGCGACCTTTAGACGCAGCCACGGCCTCAAGCACCTTCGCGTTGTCGCCCGAGATCACGATCTGCCCTGGGCAATTCAGGTTGGCAATTTCGATATCGAACTCATCGCAAAAAGTCTGTACATCCTCAGGTGTACCACCAATCACGGCAGCCATGCCGCCTTTAGTCGCATCGCACGCAAGCTGCATTAGGCGGCCTCGTTCGGCCACCAACTGTAAGCCAGTTGCGAAATCATACACACCCGCTGCGGCCAGTGCAGTCAACTCACCGAGGCTCAAGCCACAGGCGGCTGTCACGGCATCCAACTTACCAGCATCCTTTAAAATACTAAAGAGCGCAAAGCCTTGTACGTATAATGCTGGCTGGCAGACCTTGGTCTCAGTAAGCGCCTCATCTGGGCCTTCAAAACAAAACGTCTTGAGATCCCAACCCAGAATTTCATTGGCTTCATCGTAGAGCGCCTTTGCAATCGCTGAGTGCTCGTATAGGGAACGCCCCATACCCACAGATTGTGCGCCTTGTCCGGAAAAAAGAAGTCCTGTAGCCATATTTAATCAGTATTTTTGGTAGTGTGTTACGTGAGTGTAAAAGGCATAGCCGCCATCGTTCAGGAATCAACTAGAAAGCGGGACGTCTCTGCTGCTACAATTTAATTAGGCACAGCCACATCGTCGCCACAAATCATCTTCCATAAACGATCGCGTGCAAGTTTGGAGGCATCTCTAAAATACAGCATTTCCGTATGCTGATCAATCCGAGTTGAATCGATACGTATGCCCCAAAGCGGCACCACCGAATCGGGCCACAGCGCATAGCGCATGTCGCCCACTACTTGATCATCTTTAGGGTGCAGGTATAAATAACCTTGTGAGAAAAAGCGGAAGCGCTCGATGTCTCGTCCCAGCACAGACTCCATTGGTACGCGCTGTACGGCAGCTTGTTGGGTCAATACTTTAACAGACTGGCCAGGATATATACGCGCAGCGCCACTGGGAGAAATTCGCACAGCATCCACATAATAGCGCCCTTCTAAAGAGTAGATCATTCGCCATAAGAGCGTGTTACCAAACGAGGGCCGGATCGAGTAATGCTCCACTGTGTGCCCTCTCTCGGCAGCCAAGTCCTCGGCTACCTGCGTGGCGCGCGAACGCTGCAGTCCACAAAAAATGAAATACAGAGCACACCATAGCAGCGCAACTTGGGCAAGTCGTGGACGTGCTTTTATAAGTCCCAAAAACGTCAGCAAGGCCAAGGGTAGTGTAAACAATGGATCGATCACCGAAATCAGATCCCACGACTCACGATGATCACTGAATGGCCAATACAGCATGGTGCCATAACTCGTACAGGCATCGAGCAAGCCGTGCGTCAATGCACCCAACACACCGTACAGCGCAAAGTCACGAAACGGCAACTGCGACCGCACACAGAGTAATTTGAATAACACGGCCACAGAGAGCCCAATCACCGGAGCCGTAATCAACGCATGGGTAAAATGGCGATGATACTCTAAAGTCAGCAAGGGATCTGAATCCGAACGAATCAATACATCCAAGTCAGGGACTGCACCCGCAACCCCGCCAACAATGAACGCCATCCGTGCATTTTTAGGGGTACTCACCGCAACCGCAACCGCGGCACCTAAGCTGGCTTGAGTCAGTGGATCCATCAGACAAAGTAATAGCCCCTCAATGCGCGTGGCCATCACATGAGTGATGCTCATGCACTCGCTCTAATGGATGTTTTGTGCGCTCCATGCTCGGTTCTGGCAGAGGCCCGTGCACGGGCACGAAGCGCTGCCAGACAGGTATCTTTAAGTGATCTTCTAGCTCCTTAATACGATCCAGAATGATCGGTTTTTGCGCGTAAGGATCATCGGGCAGTTGTTGGAAGAGCTCCTTTAAATACGCATAGGCCTCCGCATCTTTACCCTCGCGCCGTAGTAGCTCTCCATAAATACGCGCAGCATAATATGGAGCAGCCGGTTGCTGCGATGCACTCAGAAACCACTGCGCCGCATTAACGTTATCCTTCAAGCGATTCAAATAAATCTGCCCCGTCTCCAAGTACAATTTGGCATTTTCAGGATGAAATTCCCGAGCCCGCGCCAACATCACAAACGCTTGCTGCGCTTGTTCGAGATCAATCGCTTGTTGCCGACCCTCAGAGACTTCTGCGTAACCACCTTCCTCACCAATTCGCCAGTTAGGCACGTCATAGGCAATCATACGCGCACCATTAATCCAGAAGAAGTCGGGGCGTGGGTCCAAAGTTGTCACCAGACGCACCATCGCATCCAGCTTCACCCGATCGCGGCGCTCCCAGATGGTATTCGTGCGAATCCATAAGAAGTCCGCCATCACTGCACGAAATCCTCCTAAAACACCGATCACTAGCCCTTGGCCGAGCGAACCTTCGATCGCCTCAAGATTCATCTCAGGCTGACCAGCTTTTACAATTTCCCAAGCAGGCGCTTCAATCGGACGTGTGACAAGGCCAAGTAACAGCAACGTCAACAGCACGATACCAACACTGCGTGAGCGTCGTAGCAAAGGATGATTTAGACCGCGAGCCATGGACATGGTTTTAAATCTCCCGCTTTTTAAAGTTCAGCTGGGCGAGCAAAATAAATGCGACTGTATAAACCAGACCGTAGCCTACAATCTGTAGTACAGTAACTGCAGGCAACGGCGCGCCTTGGCTAAATACGAGCTGGTCCCCGACGTTAAACAACTGGAAATTTGGAAAAATTAACCCCAGCACACGTACCAACCATTGCCCAATACCCTGCTCCATTGTTGAATACGCATCACGCGCAATGTATTGAAGCTGACATATAATCAACATGAAGAACGAAACCACCACGGTATACAGGTTGGTATTCGAAAAGCTCGCAATAAAGAGGGCAATCGCACTCAAAACACCAAATTTCATCCACTGCAATAAGCCAAAAACCAATAAGTCGCTGTAGCGAATCAAACGACCATCGACGAATGCTTCCCCCATTCGAGCCATCAGTACCGACTCGCGCCAATAGAGTATCCCACCGAGCACCAGCATGATGACCGTGGTGAAGACCAGCATTAACAGATGTGCCCCAAGGAACTTACCCGCGAGAAACTCCAACTTATAAATTGGCTTGGCCAATATCGTCAGTGCCGTGCGGTTCTCAATCTCACTGAAAAACAACTGTGTCGTGGCAGCAATCGATAAAATAGACCCAAAGAAGAACAGCGCACCAAAGCCAAAATCGGTGACGAACTTTAACTCGCCTGTACCAAAATCGAATTGCTGAAAGAACGTCGAACTCCCGACCAATGCCACCGATATAAGTAGCAGTGAATTAAAGAACTTCTGCCGAACCGCCTCAAGAAAAGTATTGCCGGCAATTAAACGTATCCGGGATATAGAACGAATCATGCCACTCATTGTGCGCCTCCTTTCGATTCTGTCGACGTGCTACGAGCTGTTTCGCGACGCTCAACTTCTTGTAAAAACAGCGAATCCAAACTGAGCCGCGGCTGCTCGACGCGACACAACGTGCCGCCCTGCTCTACAATCGCCTGCTCGACCGCGACACGCCCCGCGGCACTGAGCCCTTGGACGACCAGCGACTGCGCATCTTTCTCCTGCACCAGATCATCGACCCGCCCTTCACGGACCAGTTTACCACGATGCAAAATTGCCACACGATCACACAACCCCTCGATTTGGGCTAACAAATGCGAGGAAAGCAGCACTGTCTTACCACGCCGCTTCAGCTCACGAATAATGTCAGCAATTGCTGCCGAGCCGAGCGGATCCACTCCTGCTGTAGGCTCATCCAGAATCACCAACTGCGGATCATGCACCAGCGCTTGAGCCAGGCCGATGCGTTGCAACATCCCCTTAGAATAAGTGCCGACACGGCGGTAAGCAGCCTCGGTCATACCGACTAACTCGATCACCTCATCCACTTGAGCAGCAATGCGCACACGAGAGACTCCGCAGATGCGCGCGTAAAACCGCACCAGTTCTCGGCCGGATAGATAGCGATAAAAATACGGCGCCTCAGGTAAAAAACCTACGCTATGGCGGGCCGCTACCGCATGGCTGGGCTTGCCATAGATTTCGCACTCACCCGCAGAAGCATCCAATAGCCCGAGAATGACTTTGATCGTAGTGCTTTTGCCGCAGCCGTTTGGACCGAGTAACCCGAAGATCTCATTATCGCCAACTTCCAGATTTAAATCGTCCACAGCACGCAATTTTACCCCGCGCATACCGACCGAAAAATCCTTGGTCAACCCTTTGATACTAATAGCTGATGGACTCATAATGCTTGAATGATTCGAAAACCTTGGCAACTGCGCACGCCATTGTCAGTCTTGATTTCTGAGCTGCGAATATAACTGGCTAATTCATCCGCTACGGCCTCCTGAAACGCCCGTACCTCTGACTCATCCCCTTCTGCATAGAGATGCACACGACCATCGGGCAAATTACAAACCGTGCCCGTGACTTCGAAGCCTTTCACCACACTCATCGTCTGATAGCGAAAGCCGACACCCTGCACATGGCCTTCATACCAGCAGTTCATACGAAAAACAGATTGTGTCATTATTTGAAAAATCGAGGAGAAAAGTTAATTAATGGCACACTAAATGCCTAATATTGGTTAATCTATGCATGCGATACCGAAGCATTGAAAGCAAAATTCAATCAAATCGAAAAGGGGGTTGATTTTTAGAATGAAAAATTCACATTCAAAGCTAACGGATCTGATCCGACCACTATGAGCGATCCAAATTTTGAGCATTCCGACGGTAACTGGGACGATACACCCAGCGAGCCTGTCTGGGGTGAGAACAAGTGGCGAAAGTATTTACATGGCGCCGACCATGAAACTACTCGCTTTCTTGCAGTATACGCGAGTCTCAAGGAGAAGTCGAACCGTATGGATGAAGTTGCCATTCAAATGGGCTGGGACGCTGATGACATCTCACTGACGGACGAATTTAGCACTCCTGAAACTGAAGAAGAGACCGAAGCACGCTTCGAAGCTCAAGAAAGTGCACCTTACACCTTGCATCGCCATCCTGTGATTGTCGTCACGCGTGCACTCTACCGCTACCTACATCAAAGCTGGGAACATTTCATGGAGCACCATGAAGACCAACTCTCACCACAACTTTGTTGGAAGTATGCAAACAGCCTGCATCAGGCTGAGATGAACGTACTTTTATCCATCCAAGCCATCGATCTAGGTGATTTCGGCCTGACAATTTGCCACCTCAAGAATAGCTTGAGTGCGCTCAATCAAACTTTAGCCCTACTTGAGCAAGTTCAACACCCGGAGCCTAAATTCTTGGCTGATTTCCGTAACGAAAATCACATCCGATTGTTTGATTTGCGTGAGATATGGATCCGCGTTATGAACGACTGCCGCATTGAGTGCCAGCGTCGTCCAGGTGGAAACCAGGACTAATTTAGGAATTTAGAGGATGATGAACAGCATACGCCGCTTCTTTAATTGGCTCAAGCGATCAGATCCAGCTCGCAAAGCTGCCCGCTCCAACCTCAAGGCAGCGAAACGCGGCGACCGCGAGCAATACTTAGCACTGGCAGCGAACTACATCGACCTTACGCAGACCTTCTTCGGCTGCTCCTTCGCGGAACCTAAAGAACTTCGTATGGCTCGAGTGACTCAACTGTTTAGCGAGCTCTGGCAAAATTTGCCCTATGCTGAACGCTTATCAGACTTCGAGTACATGCTTGCCGAGGCACTCATTGAGAGCACCTCTGACCACCGCATGACGAACTCTCCGAATGCACTCGTCACCAAACTGCGCCTCCTCAGCGCTCAGTCGCGCTTCGCATTTCTTGCCTACGCCTGCGGCAACTGGCCACTCCGCTGGATCGCACTGGTCATGCGGATCAATACGACTGCACTCCACAAACTACTTTCAGAAGCCCGCTGTGAGTTATGCAGCATCCGTTGGGAATCACTGACGTTTGAAGAGCGCGATTGCTTGCAGGCTATCAGTGCCAGCCTCGAGAATTGTTCCAATGTACGTGCCAATAAATTGCTCAGCAAACGCACCCGTACAATACCGCGCGTTAAAGACATTAAAGCCCATTGGTTCGAACTACGTGCCGAATTAGTCGAGGTGCGTATGCGCTACATTTTAGATCAAACCAAACGCGAAGCACTGCTAACCGCGATTCTTGACGCCACTGCAGATGAGTCAATGCAACACCCAGCACTCGTTGATCGGATGGTCAATACTGTGCAGTTCTCCCGCCACTCCAAGATCAAGGTATCTTAATGCTGCCGAGAAACTCTATGAGCGCACTGCATGCCACTTCTCTGCTTGACGTATGAATCAGGCAAGCTCCAATGCGTTTTACATTTTTTGAACAACTGTCCCTATGTTTCCATTCTGCCGCCTGCTTTCCTCACTCCTACTGATTGTGTTCTTCGCCGCGAGCGCTCAACTTCGATCCGCTGAAGTGGTTGCCGGCCCAATGCTCGGGCACATTGATATGCGCGAAACGACCGTTTGGGTGCAGACGGATGTCCCCTCTAAGGTGCGCATTGCGTATGCCGAGCAAGGCAAATCAAATGCACTGCGCTGGAGCGACTCGATACAAACTAGGAACATCAATAACAACACTGCAACTCTAACACTCAACGCTGTTGAGCCTGGTAAAAAATACAACTATCGCATCGAGCTGGACGACGAACTAACCGATACGCAAAACACCTTCAATACCCCCGCCAACTACTACGACCGCACCCCACCGCCTGACCTACGTATTGCAGTCGGCGGCGCACATTATGTGACGGAAGAAGGCTTCGAACCACCCTACCAAATCCTCGGTGGAGGCTATGGTATCTTCTCCACGATTCTTAACGAAAAACCCGAGCTAATGATCTGGGCAGGCAACACGGCTCACCTGCGTAACAGTGATTGGACCACTCAAAGCGGTACGCTTAAGCGTTTTGGCAAAGCCCGCAGCGTCCCAGAACTCCAACCACTGCTGGCCAGTATCGCCCACTACGGCACATGGAGTGACAACGACTATGGTACAGCAGGTGCCGGCAAATTCTATTCACATCGCCGACACGCCGAGCAAAGTTTCCAAGCTTACTGGCCTCAACCTGTTACAATCGCCAGCCTCGACGGCATCACTACTCGCTTTCGACGCTCCGATGTAGACTTCTTCATGCTTGATACGCGCAGCTACCGGGATGACGCCCCCTCCTCTGATCGCCTGCCCGTGATGCTGGGCAAGGACCAGATCGAATGGCTTCGCCAAGAAATAATCAACAGCACCGCGACTTTTAAAATTATCATTGCCGGCGCACCGATTCTAAATCCCGCCGACAGTCGCGGTAATCTCAGCTATGCCGACCGCGAGCACAATGCGTTGCTCCAAATGCTTCGCAATGAGCGCATCTCTGGACTCTTCTTCATTAGTGGAGGTAAGTACTACGGAGAACTGACTCGTCTGGTCCACGCCAATAGTTACAACCTCTACGACCTCACCGTCGGCCCCCTCACTGCCAGCCCAAAAGACAACGAAGACGAGTTAAACTTCTTCCGCATGCCTGGTAGCAGCACCTTCGAGCGCCACTTTGCACTGCTAGACTTCGTTGGCGATGAAGGTGATCGCGCACTGAAGATTCGCGTAATGAGCATGGATGGCAGAGAGCTTTGGCAACGAACCATCAAAGCCAGCCAGTTACAGCCTGCGGGTGAATAAGTCATCCATCAACAGTATGGGCGTCACTCCACACCAGCGGCCCTAAAAAAAGTCGATCGTTACCGTTTTTGCAATGTCCAGCGCGCACACACATGACCCACTCGACATCGTCGACTGGGGACACCGCGGGTATGAAGAAGCTTTTGCACAACAAAAGGCTCTGGTAGCATCAAGACGCACTGGCGAGATACCAGATACGCTCGTCTTTACTGAGCATGCGCCCGTCTACACCATTGGTATGCGTAAAGGCGCCCGCCAACATCTCATTTGGAACGAAGCGCAACTGAAAGCTCAAGGATTACAAGTCATTCATAGTAATCGAGGCGGTGATATCACTTATCATGGCCCAGGCCAAGTCGTAGGCTACCCGATCATCTCTCTCCAAGCACGTCGCGATCTGCACGCGTATCTGCGCGATCTGGAAGAAGTCGTCATTCGCACCCTCTCCACCTTCGGCCTCGTAGCTGCACGCCGCGATGGCAAAACTGGTATTTGGTTGGGCGAGCGTAAAATCTGCGCCATCGGTGTCGCCGTGCGCACTTGGATTACCTACCACGGCTTTGCCCTGAATGTGAATCCCAATATGGATCATTTTTCAGGGATCGTGCCTTGTGGTATTACCGATGGCACTGTCACCTCGATGCAAACTGAGCTTGGTACAGTCATTGACCTCAATGTCGTAAAAGAGCGATTAGCTGTTGAATTCCGCGGAGTTTTTCGGAACACTCCCGCCACTCATGAACAATCGTAAACCAGAATGGCTACGTGCCAAGCTGCCCACCAGCGTTGAATACAAAAAGGTCCGTGAGATCGTCGATACCAACGATCTGCACACTGTCTGCAAAAGTGCACAATGCCCAAACATGGGCGAATGCTGGTCACGTGGAACTGCGACCGTCATGATTCTCGGCAATGTCTGTACGCGCTCTTGTACTTTCTGTGCAATTCAAACCGGACGTCCGCCTGAACTTGATCTCGGTGAGCCCGCACGTGTGGCTGTTTCGATTGAGAAGATGAATTTGAAGCACGCAGTGGTCACCTCGGTGGCTCGAGACGACCTCAAAGACGGCGGCGCCTCTGTTTGGGCCGCCACTATTCGTGCGATTCATCACCGCACTCCAGAATGTGCCGTGGAGGTATTGACCGCTGACTTCCGTGGGCAACAGGAATACCTCGACCTAGTACTCGATGCTTGCCCCGACATTTTTAATCATAACTTAGAGACGGTCAAACGCCTTCAACGCCCAATCCGGAAAACCGCGCGCTACGATCGCTCACTCTGGGTCCTCAAGCATGCTAAATCCCGTGGCTTCACTACCAAGTCGGGAATCATGCTTGGCATCGGTGAGGAGGAAGATGAAATCAAAGAAGTACTGCAAGATATGCAAAAAGTCGGCGTCGATATTCTAACCATCGGCCAATATCTGCAGCCCTCGAAGCAACACCAACCGATTGATCGCTGGGTCACACCTGAAGAATTTGCGAAGTGGAAAGAATACGCATTCAGCATCGGCTTTGGTGCCTGTGAATCTGGCCCGCTGGTGCGCTCTTCTTACCACGCTGACGAACAATCTAAAATGTTCGATGTCCGCGCTCGGCGTAATGCGATGCTCGCCGCTCAACAGGAAAAGAAAGCAGCTACAGAGGTTGCTTCAGTCTAAGCGAGGCTAGCAGTGGCTAATCAACACGGTGCTCGGTGGAGATCATTTTTCTCTACAGAGCATCCTGAGGATCGAAACAACCGCGCTCTGATGAAATTAATCAGATTCAATGTTCGACCTTCGTCGTTCTATACTGAACGTTTAATAAATGCCTAAGACGCTTTATCTACTCGATGGTATGGCCCTCGCCTACCGTGCCCATTTTGCCCTTATCCGCAGCCCGATTTACACATCGAAAGGGTTGAATTCATCTGCCATTTTTGGCTTCACGGGCACCCTAATAGAGCTCATTACCAAACAAAAACCGAGCCACTTGGCAGTCGTCTTCGACACGTCAGCACCAACCGCTCGTCACATTCTACACCCAGAATACAAGGCGCAACGCGAGGCCATGCCCGAAGATCTCGCTGCCGCAATGCCCCACTTAGATCGTGTTGCAGATGCCTTTGGCATTCCTGTCCTGAAAATGGATGGCTACGAAGCCGATGATATTATAGGCACCCTTGCTCATCGCGCAGAAGCGGACGGATTTGATGAGATTTTTATGGTCACCCCGGATAAAGACTTTGGACAACTCGTCACTCAGAAAATCAAGATGTATCGCCCGTCACGACAAGGCGATGGCGCAGAGATTCTGGGGATTGACGAGATCACCGCTAAGTGGGACATCGCACGGGTCGATCAAGTCATTGATATGCTCGGACTTTGCGGCGACGTATCGGATAATATTCCAGGCATTCCTGGGATCGGCCCGAAGACTGCCGCCAAGCTCTTGAGCGCTTACGACAACGTCGATAATATTATCGCCCACGTCGACGAACTCAAAGGCAAGCAGCAAGAGCGCGTTCGCGACAACGCGGAACAAGCCCGTCTTTCTAAAACACTGGCGACCATTCAACTCGATGTACCCATTGAGGCTGATTGGGATTGTTTGCAATTAGAAGCGCCGAGTAGAGATAAACTCGTCCCACTGTTCGCAGAATTCGAGTTTCGGACACTCGGCAAACGCATCTTTGGTAGTGATTTTACTCTCCAAGAAGCGAGCGCCGATTTGGTGCTAATGAGTGAAGACGACGAACCAACGAGTGCCACTCAAAAAGCTGCAACGCCTACATCTGGTGACTTGCAAATGGATCTTATCCCTGAGGTCACGTATAAGGCATTCGCGGATACCCAAACAGACTATCGAATCGCGGATACAGCAGATGCACTCCACTCTCTTGTGAATGAACTACGTGCCGCGAAGTGTTTTGCCTTCGACACTGAGACTACTGGACTCAATCCACGCACCGTTGAACTGGTCGGTATCTCATTCTCAACCAAAGCACACAGCGGCTGGTTTGTACCCATCTCTAGCGAAAATAAACCAGTCGTCCATGAAGCACTGCGCAGTGTACTGGATGATGCTGACCTGACGAAGGTCGGTCACAATCTGAAATTTGACCTCTCCATCCTAGCAGAACAAGGCATTACTGTAGCAGGCCCATGCTACGACACCATGCTTGCACATGCTCTAATCGACCCGGAACAGCGCCATAATTTAGATACTTTATCAGAGGACTATTTGCA
Source organism: Verrucomicrobiota bacterium (assembly GCA_030829145.1). Lineage (GTDB taxonomy): Bacteria > Verrucomicrobiota > Verrucomicrobiia > Opitutales > Coraliomargaritaceae > Lentimonas. Next base: position 14,868 of record JAURBE010000024.1, read on the forward strand.
GTATACCACCATCCGCTTCAACGAACTGGTGCCCGACGCAAAAAAAGGCGATGTAATTGATTACTCCACCGTCAGTCCTAAAGCACTCGCAGATTATGCCATCGAGGATGCGGACGTCACGCTACAACTTTGGCATCTGTTTAAAGCCAAACTCGACGACAGTGGCCAAGCCAAGGTGTTTTATGAAGTAGAAACACCACTACTGCCTGTGCTGGCGGCGATGGAGCGTGAAGGCATCTTGATGTGCGAAACGACTCTCTCTGCAACCGGTATACTACTCGGGGCGCATATCGACACCCTGCGTGAGTCGATCAACGAAGCAGCTGGGCGCGAGTTTAACTTAAACTCTCCGAAGCAACTCGGTGAAGTTCTCTTCGATGAACTCAAACTGGTCGAAAAACCAAAAAAGACCAAAACTGGCCAATACGCGACCAACGAGCAGGTGCTCTCTGCGCTCGCACCCAAGCACCCCATCGTCGCAAACATTCTCGAGTACCGACAGCTAAGCAAGCTCAAGGGAACCTATATCGACGCTTTACCGCATGCGATCGACCCAGTCAGTGGTCGGGTACATACCCACTACGGACAAGTTCAAACTTCAACCGGACGCTTATCTTCCAACGATCCAAATCTGCAAAACATTCCAGTACGTAGCCCACAAGGGCGGGAAATTCGTAAAGCATTTATCGCGCGCCCTGGCTGGAAGCTCATGGCAGCTGACTATTCGCAGATCGAACTGCGAATCCTTGCCGCTCTGACTAAAGATGAAGGTCTACTCACGGCCTTTCGTGATGGCCGTGACATCCATGCCGCGACTGCTGCCAAAATTTTTGATGTTGAACTCGATGCAGTCACACGCGAACAACGCAGCACCGCAAAAATGGTCAACTTCGGTATTCCCTACGGCATTTCTGCTTTCGGATTAGCGCAACGCCTAGGCACCGTTTCTCGCACCGAGGCTCAGGAAATCATCAACAGCTACTTTGCTCAATTTCCAGGTATTCCTGGCTACATGAGTCGTATGCAGGAAAGTGCCAAAAAGAATGGCTACGTCGAAACCATCACTGGCCGCCGGCGCTACTTGCACGACATCAATTCTAGAAACGGCACCATCCGCGCTGCCGCCGAGCGCAATGCGATCAATATGCCGATTCAGGGCACGGCCGCAGATATGATTAAGATCGCCATGGTCAAGGTACAGACTGCGCTGACAGAACAGCAGCTCAATACGCGAATGCTGCTGCAGGTACATGACGAACTGATCTTTGATCTCGACCCGAGTGAAGAAACAATCGTGCGTGAGCTCGTCACCGAGAGCATGCAGCAGGCGCTACAATTGGACTGCCCCATTGAGGTGGATATTGGAATCGGCGATAACTGGCTCGAGGCGCATTGATCTTCGCCCGCACAAACTCTAAAAACGTGTATTGAGTCCGATACCAATCCACGAAACATCGCCTAAACCTTCGCGCTGAACATCGTCTTGGGCATCGCTATGCGCTACATAAGCAAGGAGTATAGAACGCTCCGAGAGCTGATATGCGGCCTCGATCATGATCTGTATATGATTCAGGCCATCATGCCCCGCGGTGCGGTAGCCAAAGTCGACACCTGCCAGTAGCACTGGGGTCAGCCATAATCGATCGTCATACACTGCCAGCGGATACGATAGACTGACCTCGACAAAACAACCATCCGCTTCGAACGAATAAACACCTGAAGCTGCGGCGATCCACCCGCCGATCACTTCGACCTCTGCGGCGATGCTTAATTCATCATCATTGTCACTGTCTGGATGAAACATCAAATGCGTATACGCAAGTTCCAGATCCACCTGCCCTAACCGAAAGCCATAGCCGGCAAATAAATTGTACTCCTCATAATGCTCGCTGTCTGCCACACCCATCCATGCACCGAATGATACATGATCGTGAGCACACACCAGCTCCCCAGAAAAGATGCCACCCTCCTCCAAATCATCGCGTCCACTGTCCACATAGCGACTCTCCCAAAGCACTGTGGACTCATACTGCCAACGACTCGCACTATCGTTAGACAGCGCAAGACTGGTGCTGCTGATCATACATAGCATGCTAGCGACTGGATGCTTTACCCTTTGATATAAATGCATGTCGCTATGATTTGCGGTTATATTTTGATTATACAAGTTTTATATTTTGAATAGTCAAAATAACAGGATGGAATGACATTAATATTCCTTTCTCAACGACATTAGGCACACTCAGCCACTCATACACCGATTGATTCGGAGCATCTGAATACTGACCAAAGCATCTTCGTTAGCGCATAGTCGCATCCACTTCAGCAATCCACTGCGCACGCGTAGCCTGGTCGACCAGCGCCACCTCAAAGCCATTTTTGGCAATTTGAGCGAGTTCATTATGACTAAAGTCCAAGCCTGCGCTCAATGCCGCATACTCATCCTCGATGGTATTGCCGAATGAGAATGGATCATCGGTACTGACCGTACACCGCAGACCACGCTCCATGAGCTTTCGAATTGGATGTTGCTGTAACTGATCCACCACATCCAACTTCACATTACTGATTGGGCAGACATCAAAAGTTGCGTCTTGTTCAATTGCCAACTGCACCACTGTCTCATCTTCGATCGCGCGCACTCCATGTTGGATGCGCCGTACACCAAGTACTTCGATCGCTTCACGCACATGTGCCGCGGGGCCAAATTCTCCAGCGTGGGCTTTAGTCACTAAGCCCGCGGCCCGCGCACGCTGCCATAGATTCGGCGTCCAAGCCTCGAGCGGCAAGTACTCCACCCCATGCAGATCAAATCCCGCAAGGCCCTCCCAGTTCAGGCTCTCTTCAAGTACAGGTGCCAATACCTCATTATAAGAATTACGCGCCATACCCATGAACACACGCACCTCTAAACCCTTTGGAATTGCACTTCGTATCGCTGCTAAAATTTCTGGCCCCGGCACATTAATAAACTGAATCATCCCCGCATGAAACGATGTTTCAATGTAGCGTACATTTTCAGACAGTTGTCGCTCAAAGATCAACTTTGCTGCCTCGTAGTAGCGTTCCGCAGTGGTAAACCACTGCATCGCGTGCTCAATCAAATGTGTCTCAAAATCCTCAAAGCACTGCCACTTAAATTCCTGCGCCCAACATGCCTGTGGCTGACTGAACTTAATTGAATCGAGTTGCTGTAATAATTGATAGGGTAACGCACCCTCAATATGTAAGTGTGTCTCAGTCTTTGGCAGTCGATGGATAAAATCGGCTGTTTGTCCCGCAATAGGTGGATGCATGATCGAGCTCAGTCGTCTCAACTACTCGTTCAACAAGTAATCCGGGTTGAGCTTCTTTAACTCGTCCTTCACAAACAAACCATCTTTGCGTATGAGTTCACCATCGAACCAGATCTCGCCACCCCCATATTCGGGACGTTGGATCTGCACCATATCCCAGTGTACCTGTGAGCGATTGCCGTTATCCGCCTCTTCATATGCTTGCCCAGGAGTAAAGTGAAAGGACCCAGCAATCTTTTCATCAAACAATATATCGCGCATCGGCTCCAAAATGTGCGGATTGAAGCCGATCGCAAACTCGCCGATGTAACGCGCCCCGTCATCGGAGTCTAGGATCTCATTAAGCCGCTTCGCATTACTACCATCTGCATGCACAATCCTACCCTTCTCAAATTTCAGATGTATCCGATCAAAGGATACACCTTGATAGATTGTCGGAGCATTATATGTGATCTCTCCTTCGACAGAATCCCTCACTGGACATGAAAATACCTCACCATCAGGAATGTTGTGTCGACCACCACAGGCAACTGCTCCGATACCTTTGATCGAAAAATGCAGATCAGTCTCAGGTCCTTTCAAATGCACCTGATCGGTATTCGACATTAAGTCCTCTAATGTCTTCATCCCGTCGACCATACGTGAATAATCCTGAGTACATACGCGAAAGAAAAAGTCCTCAAAGCTCTCGGTGCTTAGCATCGCTTGTTGCGCCATAGCGGGAGTAGGCCAGCGTAAGATCACCCATTTTGTTTTGTTCACTCGGTAGTCGAGAACCTCTTTCATGGCCTTCATCACGTGCGAGACCTTCGCAGGGTCGACATCTGACATTTCAAAAATATTATTCGACCCACGCACCGCAATATAGGCATCCATCTTTTGCATGCGCGCAAGTTCCCAAGTGGCTTGGGTCTCAAATTGCTGAGCAT
>JAURBE010000025.1 GCA_030829145.1 Verrucomicrobiota bacterium
AAAGGGCTCTTCACCCAAATGGCAGGGCATCAGTTACGTCACGAAGGAAGAAGGCATTCTTTTCGTCACGAGTGAGAACGTAGGTTACTATAACCTAAGAAAGCTCGATGAGCCCAAATATGTGGAGTCGCGCTTCAATGAGATTGAGCCGCGTTCAATTTTAAATAGAGGCGACATCTTGATGAACTTGGTGGGGGCCTCGATTGGCAGAACCGCGCTCTACGCGCTGGACGAGGAAGCGAACATCAATCAAGCAGTCGCTCTAATTCGGTTGGTTGGCAAGATTGACGGTGTAGATAGAAATTACCTCCTGCACTACCTGAACAGCCCTGAAGCAATCGATTATATGCTTGGATCCCGAGTAATAAATGCTCAGCCAAACATTAGCCTAACAGACGCACGCAACTTCTTAATCCCCCTCCCGCCCCTAGCCGAACAACACCGCATCGTCGCCAAAGTCGACGAACTGATGGCGCTCTGCGACGCCCTCAAAGTCAAGCTGCAAGCCGCCCAAGCCACCCAACTTAACCTCGCCGACAGCCTGGTCGAGAAGGCGGTGGGCTAATATTAGTAAGAAATTCCAGTATGAAGAAAGACCTCACTGACTCCGAGCTTGATCGGCAAAATATCCTAAACAATCCTTATGCCTTGTCGGAGATAGAAAAGGCGGCCGGCATACACAGCATACCTTTTGAAGGAAGCACCGTGGTGTTGAAAAATCAAGCGGCTGAATTCTTTGAAGTCACCCCCCGAACGATCGACAATTATCTCGAACGCCATGGTGAAGAACTGGAGCGGAACGGCTATGAGGTATTGCGCGGTAAACGCCTGAAGGATATAAAGTTAGCAATCAAAGAGAGTTTTGGTGACGAAATGAATTTCGTGACCAAAACAACGGTGCTAGGAATCTTTGATTTTCGGGCATTTTTGAACCTTGGGATGCTCATGAGGGAGTCGGAGCGGGCGGGCCTGCTGCGCAAAGCGATATTGGATATTGCCATCGACACGATCAACCAGCGGACCGGGGGAGGAACCAAGTATATCAACCAGCGTGATGAGGATTTTATCCAGTCCGCCTTCATCGAGGAGAACTACCGCCGCCAATTTACGGATGCACTGCGCGATTGCGTGGACATGGGCAACTTCAAGTATGCCATCTACACGGATAAGATCTACGTGAGTATCTTCAAAGAGCAGGCCCAGGAATACCGTAAAGTTCTGAAACTCGAACAGCGCGAGAACCTGCGGCATACGTTCTACTCAGAAGTTCTGGATCTGATCGCTGCCTACGAATGTGGGTTCGCCGATGCTTTGCAGGAGGCTGCGCAAATAGAGGGTCGCAAGCTCGACACGTGGGAAACAGACGCCCTCTTCGCTAAATTCGAGAAGCAGGCCCACTGGAAGCCTTTAATCGAAAAAGCCCGCAATAAGATGGCGAGCCGAGACCTGGCCTTCCGTGATGCGCTGCACTTACAGCTACAGGACTACATCACACCTCTGCAGCGCGAGGATTTTGAGCGCTTCCTAGGCGAAAAAAGCAAGGAACTGAGCGAGCGCCTCGAGGATGCCAAAGATGTAATGAAGCGCCTGAAAGAGCGCGAATAAAATGGGCTACGTCTATCTCACCCTCGAACAAGCGATCGAAATCCACGGTAAAACCGTGGATGTAAGCGGGGGTGGTGCCCGAGGGCAGCTCGAAACCGGCAAGTTAGATGCCGTGCTACAAAATATACAGAACGACGATTACTACCCCACTTTCGATGCAAAGCTCACGCATCTCTTTCACTCGGCATGCATGTTTCACTGCTTCGAAGACGGTAATAAGCGAATCGCAATCACGCTTTGTGCCCAGATGCTTCTGCTAAACGGCTATCTGCGCAGCGTAAAGGGATTCATACACGAGGCCGAAAATATCAGCTACCACGTAGCCGCCGGAGCCATAGATAAAGCATTACTGGGAGAATGGATGACAGCGGTGCTCCGTGGCGAGGAAGACGATGAATCATTAAAACTGAAGATCTTTCAAGCAATTTCCAAAAATCAGACTTGAGACATAAATCCCACCGTCAGCCATGCGTCTTAAAAAAGTTTACATCAATGACTACAAGAACCTCAAGGACTTCATTCTGAGCTTCGACGAGGATCACTTTCTCGATATCTTCGTTGGCAAAAACGGCACAGGAAAATCGAATCTCTTCGAAGCCCTAATTGAGATCTTCCGGCATATAAATGAGTATGATACAGAAAGTGGAGAGATCGATTTTGACTACAGTATTTCCTACGAGATCGACGGAGAGGCCACTGTAATCGAATGGTCGAAAGATGCTCTCAAGATCAACGGAAAGAAGCGAAAGACGGTAGGCAAGACCCCCGTTCCCGATAATGTGCTAATTTACTATTCCGGGCACAACCGCACTGTAACGACTCTAATCAGAAACTACGAAAAGGAATTTCAAGGTCGCATCAAAGGTGCTAACTTATCTGACAGTCGCTACTTCCTGGGCATTGGCCCTAAATACAAACAACTGCTGCTTGCGACGGGGCTCCTGAAGCCCGAGGACAGCGCATGCCACCGCTACATAAGGGATAAGCTCGGAATCACTGAAACCGGCAAGGAACTGCGAATCACACTGAAACGTCCCTACTACGCAAGTAGCTCGACTTACGATATCGAAAGTAACGATGATACGGACCGCTTCTGGAAAGCAGAAGGCATCACGCGTAAATTTCTTGATCTGCTCTTAGAATGCGTTGCGGCAGACCCGCAGAATGGGCGCGTCCGAACCGAGGGTTATCTAGCAAGCAGTGATACTTATATCCTCTACCTCGATATCGCTAAACTTCTAGAGAAGTTTGAGGATTCAGAGCCTCACGAGATCTTTTATCGATTCGATAATCTCATGGTGCTTGAGATGCTGGAAGACATCTCAATTCCTCTTAAGCTCAGAAATGGCGAGGAAGCGAACACATCCTTCTTTAGCGATGGCCAGTTTCAGTCTGTCTACATCTACGCCGTGACGGAGCTCTTCAAAGCCCGGCATTGCCTCACCCTGCTTGACGAACCTGACTCCTTCCTGCACCCCGAATGGCAACATAAGTTTCTCGAGCAAGTCTTCGAGATTTCTGATGTCGCCAGTAAAACGAACCACACACTGCTCAGCAGCCACAGCGCATCGACGATCTCATCAAGCGAAGAGAAATTAATCAGCCTTTTCGAAATTGAAGGCAGTCAGGTAAGGGTCACGAAAGCATCGAAATCGCGCATCATTAATTCTCTTTCCTCTGGCCTGATTGCATTTTCAGAACGTGAAGCCCGGCTCAATATACAGATGGTGCTCAGCGATACTTCAGGGCCGGTGCTTTTTACCGAGGGCATTTCAGATGAAGCCATTCTCGAGACAGCATGGCAGAAGCTATACCCGAGTGAGACCAAAGCTTTTGAAATCCAGAATGCGTTCTGTTGCTCATTCCTTGGCAATCTTTTACGGCGCGGGGACATCTATAAAAACCACCCCGCGAGAACATTCTTCGGACTTTTCGATTTTGATGAAGCTTACAACGAATGGAAGGGCTGCAAGGGGGACGACCTCGAACTCGATCCGCAGAAATGCCTAACCAAGAAGCTGAAGGACAAGAATAGTTATTGTATGCTGTTGCCGGTTCCAGATAACCCGACAATCCAGGCGCAGGTTATCAATGCAGAAACCGGAACTCACTACGAATCGAATTCCCGCCTAAGCATGGAACTGCTTTTCTACGGCATCGAATCACTCGAGGATATGTATGAAGTCGATCCATCCCGGCCTGGAGATGTGGTTCGCTTCAAAGGGGATAAAGTCAATTTCGCTAAGGAAGTTGTGCGATCTCTAGACGCTGAACACTTCAAGGTCTTCGAGCCTCTCTTTGACTTCATCAAATCAAAATGCTCAACGGCGACCACTGCCTAGAGACTTTATTATTAGACGCTCATAATACCTACCCCGGAAACCCTTAAGCTCTCCCCAACGGAACGCCAGATTGCATCTAAATTAAAAATCTCACTAATCCACATGTATCCAATCAACCCCCAGACGAACGAACTGGCTGAACCAGAAAGTAAATAGAAACTATGAAAAACGCATGGATGGTCCGCTCCGGCGGCGGTGATTATATTGAACTCTTCGAGTCTGGCCTGGTTGCAATTGGGTTTGGCACTCCGATGGATTTGACTAATCGCGACCGCGAAGGGATTCGGGAGGCCTATAAAACGGAGAACCCGGGGATATCAGGACCAAGAGCGAACGGGGATGTGGGAATGCTGCATCGATTTGCCAATGAAATAAAAAAAGGCGACAAGGTGCTCACCTACGATCCCGGCACACGGAAATACCTGATGGGCGAGATTGCCAGCGACTATTTCTTTGAGAACTCGTCCAGTGAGCTGCCACACCGACGCAAAGTCTCATGGCAAGACAAGCAGGTCGCGAGGGACGATCTGAAACTTGCCACCCGAAACAGCTTAGGGAGCACGTTGACTCTATTTCGCTTAACCGATGAAATATTGATGGACGTCCAAGCGGCACTTGAGGGCAAGTCCAGCGCGACGGAAGCAGAAGATCCAAGCGACGAGGAAGTCAGTGAAGAGTCGAAACGCTCACTACAGGAAAATGCGCGGGAGCGCGTGAAGGATAAAATCGTCCAGCTCGACGATCAGGAAATGGAAGAGCTGCTAGCTAGCTTACTCCGGGCAATGGGCTTTAAGGCGACAGTGAGCCCCGTCGGCCCCGACCGCGGAGTGGATGTCATCGCATCGCCCGATGGACTCGGGTTGCTAGAGCCACGCATCAAGGCAGAGGTGAAGCACCGCAAGAATACAACCATCGGGTCGCAAGACCTCCGAAGCTTTATCGGCGCCCTCCGACCAGGTGATCGAGGCATCTACCTATCCACCGGAGGCTTCAGCAAAGATGCCAAATACGAAGCAGACCGAGCGAACATACCCATCACCCTACTCGACCTAGACAGCTTCGCTCGCCTAATCGAAACACACTACGATAATTTTGATACCGAGGCGCGGACGTTGTTGCCATTGATTAAAGTTCTCTGGCCAGCGGATTAAGATTTTAGGATTGTATAAAAAGAAAAGAGCTGGAGGATTACCTTCAGCTCTTGTGAGTTTACCCAAGGTCAGACGTAGTTGCCGCTACGAATGACCTTATTTTTTGCACTTCGCACGCGGGCGAGTCTCGGTAACAGTCGTTCTGGGGTGGCGCTTAGCCACACCTGCAGAAACGATGCGGCCGGTGATTGCGCTGCGGTGAATAGTTCGAGTATTCGATTTCATGTTGTTTGTCGGTCTCCTTTCTAAGATCCGCCTTAAACGGCGGACTAGTGCTCATACAGACATATTGTGCCATAATGTCAAGGCGGATAACACTAGATGCAGGAATATGAACTCACATAAGCACTATATATAGTGCTTTGTTCATTTTCACGTTGCACAAGTCACTCTTATCGAAGGAGTTTCTTGACAAAATCTAATAGATAGAAGAATTTTGTCAAATGGAAGGATTAGAGGCAAAGTTCTGGGATAATTTTCCGCGACGGTTGGCTGGGGCTCGTAAGATGTCCGGCCTCTCATTGCGTGCGCTTTCTGAGCGATCGAAAAAGGTGGTAAGCTACCAAACCTTGAGCAATTGGGAAAAGGGCAAAGGCGGCGAGCTACCGGAAATGTCGGTGCTGCAGGGGTTGGCCTCCGCTCTTAAGGTGCGGCTCGATTTCTTTTTTGAGCCGATCCGGGCAGAGATCGCACAGCCGGAGTTTCGCAAGCGTAAGTCGAAGCTTAAAGTGAAAGACGAACGTTCGGTGCTCGAACAAGCTCAAGTAGGGCTGGATCGCTATCTCGAACTAGAAGAAATCGCTGGAGCTTCGACCGCAGTAGAGAATCCCCTGGAAAGTCTAGAAGTGAAGTCTGTCGAAGATGCTGAAAAGGCTGCGGAGCAACTGCGAGATAATTGGGATTTAGGCGGCAACCCGATTCCACAAGTCGTGGAAATGCTGGAAGAGCGTGGCATCCGCGTGCTGGAAGCAGAGGCTCCGGACAGCTTTGATGGTCTAGCAGCTTGGGCAGGAGATATTCCCTTTATGCTAGTGAACCGAAATGTGAAAGATACCTGTCGGCTACGCTTCACCCTACTCCATGAGCTGGGCCATTTATTGATGCAGATTCCGCAAGAACTCGATCAGAAAGAAGTCGAGAAGCTCTGCAACCGGTTTGCCTCGGCATTGTTATTTCCAGCGGAAGCCTTTCGAAGCCATTTCGGGGAACGACGCCGTCATGTGACCCTGCCCGAGTTGATCAGCTTGAAAGAGGAATGGGGTATGTCGATCGCGGCGATTGCCTACCGGGCGAAAGACTTGGGCATCCTATCCGAGGATCGGCACCGGAGCTTTAATATCACCTTGGCTCAGCGCGGCTATAAGAAAGAGGAGCCAGGAGCCTATGCAATGCCGGAACGGCCGCAGCGGTTTAAGCAAATCGCCCTCCGTAGCTTTGCGGAGGAGGTGATCACTGGGACCAAAGCGGCGGCGCTTCTCGACGTGCCCTACGAGACGTTTCTTAAAGATACTCTTATCGTGGCATGAAGCTTATCGTCCAAGATGCCAACGTCATCTTCGACCTCATTGATTGCGCAATCTTTGAACTTTTCTTTAGTCTGGAGATAGAGGTGGTCACAACTTCTCTTGTTTTGGATGAAATCAATCAGCCTGCACAAAAGAAGGCCTGCCAGGCGGTCATCCGAAAAGAGTTACTCCATGTAGTCGAAATCAGCACGATCGAGTATTTACGTCTCAACGCACTCGATCTCCCCGGGGTCAAAGTAGCTGATCGCTCCGTCCTAAAACTCGCAGAAACACGTCAGGCAGCTTTGCTGACCGGAGATGGCAAGTTGAGGAGAACAGCCCAAGAACTAAACGTCGAGGTATGTGGAACCCTTTGGATATTCGATCAGCTAGTCAAAAGTGAGTTAATTTCGCATGCCGACGCACATGCAAAATTGATGCGCCTCAGAGAGGTCAATCAGAGGTTGCCACAGAAAGAAATAGAAAAGAGATTGAAGGCATGGAGTTAATCTCGAGGCACAGAATTTTTAAAACTTATTTAAAAACCGTTATTATTTGCCAACTATTTGCCAATTTCACTGCAAAAAGTGTCATTTCACGACATTTAACCACATTTCTAAAATCCCATAAAGTGCTGATAAGTATATACAAATAGAATCTACGTGCACTACTAGGAAATCTTAAAACAGGTTCAAATCCTGTCAGCCCGACCATGAAAAACGTCAACTTGTTGGCGTTTTTTTATGGGCGCATGGCTGACAGAGGTTTGGACCTGTGAATCAGCAGGTTTAACGAAGCATTTTAGCAACATATGTTGCAGCTCGAAAATGCGTAGAGGACGAAGCCATCCTATCGGCCCGACCATTTGATCCAATTAAGTTAACCCAACAATTAGCTTAATTCATTTACAAGCAGCAGCTTGCAAAATTAACTTAGCATTCCTCGCCTCGGAAATATAAGGCTAAAAACGCTCAAAAATCGATTTCTTGTGTCCCGATATGTGTCCAAAATGTAGGTCAGCGGGAAAGCCACTCTGTCATTCAACGACTTACGCAAAAAGCCGACAGGTTTGCGCCCCGCCAGCGTTATTGATCAAGGTCTTTATATGCAATTGACGCGTTCATTGTCGAGCCACTTCATAGTACCAAAGCTATTCCCATAGTCACCTACCGAAATCGCCAAGGGCAAAATACGACCTAAAGCAGGGCATTGCGGAACTGATGGTTTTCTACGTCGAACGAGCCAATCAGTTCACATTGGATTATGGCGACATGTGGGAACCAGTTTTATCTCTCCGTCGAAAACATGTTTGAGAAAGCACTCAAAGAGCTAGAAGCCCTGGGAATAGAGATCAACCCGCTGCGCGAACGCTTGGCTAAAGTTGTTATTTCTACAAGTGGTATCGGCTGGGGTGATCACCACACTCCCTGTGATCTCTATTACGAAAGTTTCGGCGAGTGGTCTTAACGCGAACGGAGTTGAATACTTCTTAAAACAATCACCCCAGTCTCAATTCGCCACTTTACAACCATGTTTTTTTAATGATATATTTTAAATATGCATGGTTTAAGCAGGAAGCTAAAACAACGAATCCTGAAATTACTGGAACACTTTCCGGCAGTTGCCCTATTGGGACCTCGGCAGTGTGGGAAGACAACACTGGCTTTTGAAATCAAAGACCGCTGGCCAAATGAGGCGAGCTATCTTGACCTCGAAAACGCAGCTGACTTGGCAAAGCTGGACGATTGCGTCAGTTATTTAAAACCACTGGAAAAACAATTGGTCATCATGGACGAAGTGCAGCACCGCCCTGCTCTCTTCCCAGAGATACGTGGCCTGATTGATGACGGTCGGCGCAGAGGTCTACGAAGCGGTCGGTTTCTATTCTTAGGCTCAGCATCTTATGAATTACTCAAACAAAGCGGCGAAAGCCTTGCTGGGCGCATCGCATTTTTAGAACTGACCCCATTTCGGTTCGATGAAGTCGGTCATGAGAAGATCGATCAGCTCTGGCTACGCGGAGGATTTCCAGACAGTTTTCTCGCACCGACAGAAAGTATTTCGGTAGAATGGCGACGCAGCTTTATCGATACTTATCTAACCCGCGACTTAAGTATGCATGGGAAAGCTGGCGCACTACCAGCCATGCGCGATCTCCTTAAAATGACCGCATACCTCCACGGTCAGGTCTTAAACGTGAGTCAGCTAATCGAATCACATGATTTTAGTCGCCAACAGATCGGTGATTATCTCGACCTCTTTGAGCATACATTTGTCATCCGTCGCCTAAATCCATATTTCACGAATGTCGGGAAACGTCTCACGAAACGCCCGAAGATATACATCCGAGACAGTGGATTACTCCACCAACTGATCGGCATTGGTGATCATGATACACTGAGCGGACACCCAAGCAGAGGTGCGAGCTGGGAAGGCTTCGTGATCGAACAGATCATTGCTTTGCTCGCCGGTTGGGAACCCTACTTTTACAGAACGTCGAATGGAGCCGAGCTCGATCTGCTCATGCTCAAAGGAGATAAAATTCTCGCCTTCGAAATCAAAGCTTCGGTGGATGCAAAACTCACCAAAGGGTTTTACACAGCTCGCGAAGACGTTCAGCCCGATGAAACATTCATCGTTTCACGCAATAATGAGACATGGGAGGCCTCCAACGGCATCACCCACACGAATGTCCTCGATCTGCACGAACTAATGTCGAGCTATGCGGATTAGAATCCGTGACAATACATATCTAGTTCCGCCAAAACTTTGTGTCCCTATTTGTGTCCATTAGACTTGCCCAAAAAGTGAAGTGTCTCCGAGTAGGACCTTGAGATACAATAACATAAAAGTTGCCCTAATTTTATTACCGAACGGTAATAAAATATTTCACCTGCCACCCTCCACCCAAAATATTACCGAACGGTAAAAATGATTTGCATTTTGAGCCCCACTGTGCCAAATTTTACCGCACGGTAAAAGAAAATCCTCAAGATGACTATAGAAGTAATTGGAAAAGCAATTCGTGAAGCGAGGAAGGCACAAGGGCTCACACAAGGAGAGCTTGCGCTAACAGCGAACACGGCCACGCGCTTTATCTCAGAGCTGGAAAACGGCAAAGCGACCTGCGAAATCGGCAAGGCACTGCAGGTCATGGCCAGTCTGGGAATACACATCGAATTGCACTTACCGGAAAATAGGCCATGAAAACACTACAAGTCATTTACCATGGTCAACGAGTTGGTGAACTGCACCAAACTAGCACAGGTCGACTGAGTTTTGCTTACGCACAAGCCTGGTTGTCCTCGGACGACGCACGCACAATATCCAACTCACTCCCCCTCAAAGCAAACACGTTCGAGGAACGTGAGTGCATTGGTTTCTTTGGTGGCTTACTGCCGGAAGAAAGCAACCGTGAGGTCATTGCAAAAAATCTTGGAATTTCATCGAAGAACGATTTTGCGATGCTCAAAGAAATTGGTGGCGAATGCGCTGGGGCAATTTCATTGATCGAGGCTGGGCAAGATAGCATCCAACAAGAGGTAAGCTATCAGCATGTCTCCGAACTAGAACTCGAAGCAATCATCCTCAAGTTGCCCAAAGCTCCCTTGCTGGCAGGAACGAGAGAAATCCGTTTATCGCTCGCGGGCGCACAAAACAAGCTGGCGCTGTTCAGAGACAAGCAAGGCTTTGCCCTGCCACTCAATGAGTCACCTAGCTCGCATATCCTTAAACCGGATTCTCACCACTTTCCAAAGCTGGTTGAAAATGAGGCCTATTGCTTGTGGCTGTCTGCACAATGCGGACTGCCCACGGCAGAGGCCGAGGTTCTCCATGTCGGCAGCCAACGATCTTTGCTCATTAAGCGCTACGACCGAACAGGCGCAGGTGAGCAACTCACTCGCCTGCACCAGGAAGACTTTTGCCAGGCACTCGGCGTCCCATCGCGCACAAAGTATCAAGCGGAGGGCGGCCCAAGCTTAGCTGATTGCTTTGCGCTCATTCGTAAAACATCCACTCAGCCAGCACGTGATCTGATTACGCTATTTGAAGCAACCATCTTTAATTACCTAATCGGCAACAACGACGCGCACGGAAAGAACTTCTCATTCCTCTATTCACCAATAGAGACACGCCCCAGTTTAAGATTGGCGCCACTTTATGACTTGGTCTGCACCGCATACTTTGAGGACTTATCCCCCAAGATGGCAATGAAGATTGGTAACGCCTACCTTGCTTCTGACATCCGCTTGAAGCACTGGGAAGCCTTCTGGGAAGCTATCGGTTTCTCAAAACGACAAGCCCTCAAACAGAGTTTGGAATTTGCGGACCGCGTTGCATCTGCACTCAAGCCTACACCCGAAAACGAAGTAGAAACGAAAATCCAAGATATCGTAAGCGATCGCATCGCTGCGATAAAATCGGCTCTAAAGTAATTTCTATTTCGAATAAAAAATGATCGCTTCTATCGCCTGTTTAAAAGATTCAGGAAACGATCCCTACGCTTCGATAAACCGTGCCAATACTTTGTGGCCCTATTTGTGCCCATTAGACTTATCCTAAAATTAAGTTCATCTCTATGGGTGTATTATGTATTTACAGCAGACGTTCAAATCCTGTCAGCAAGATCATTTAAAAGGCTCTACTATACCCAGGCTCTAAAAAACTTTGTCCCAAAAAACTTCATTGTCAGCCGACTATTCATGTATTGAAGATTCAATTACATCGCTCAACCTTTGCTATAAACGGAGCGATCCAAGTCATTGTATTCAAAATCGAGTCGACGGCACTAGAGCTGGAAACAGTGCGATCAAAAGATCGACAAATGCTCCGATCTTTCTTTTTGATCTAGCGTAATGAGATCGAGCACTCTCTTTAAAAACGCCCCAACTGAGCCTGCGTTTGAACGCCGCGGCTTGATGCTGGATATCAGCCGTAACCGAGTGCCGACGATGGACTGGCTGAAGACACTGATTGATGCACTGGCGCTACTGCGCTACAACGAGCTACAACTCTACACCGAGCATACCTTCGCGTATCAAGCACACAGCACTGTCTGGCAACACGCCTCGCCAATGACCGCTGCAGAAATCCGCGAGATGGACGCTTATTGTAGCGCCCGCGGTATTGAACTAGTGCCGAACCAAAATTCCTTCGCACATTTGGAGCGTTGGTTACGACACCCTGATTATAAGCACTTGGCAGAATGCCCCAATGGTTTTGAACATCCGATCGCGGGCTGGCGCACCTTTGGCGGCACGCTGACACCGACGGCTGAGAGCGCGGCTTTTATCGATACACTGTACCAAGAACTATTGCCCAATTTTAAATCTAAGCGACTACATATCGGCTGCGATGAGCCGTGGGAACTCGGACAGGGCCGTAGTAAAACGCGCGTTTATCGGGAAGGAAAGCACCTGCTGTATTTGGAATTCCTCAATCGTTTGTTTGCCTTGGCTGAAAAGCATCAGCATCAGGCGCAGTTTTGGGCCGACATCATTCTGGAACGTCCTGACCTAGTGCCGCAGCTGCCGAAAAATGTCACTCCTGTAATCTGGGGCTATGAAGCGGACTCACCTTTTTCAGAGCACTGTCGCATCGTCGCGCAAGCCGGCTTCGAGAACAACTTTTATGTAGCGCCAGGGGCGGGGAACTGGAACAGCTTCAGTGGGCGACTCGACGTCGCTGAGGCAAATATCAAGCTTGCAGCACAGGCAGGTGCAGCCAACGGAGCAAAAGGATTCCTGCTCACGGCTTGGGGCGACAACGGCCACCACCAACCATGGCCATCACTTTTTCCCGCACTCATTATGGGTGCGCAAGCGGCATGGGGCTGTCCCATCGATAGAGCGGCATTGCCGAAGCAGATCGACGCGCTGTTCTTCCCCGACGCAGCTCTGGGTCATGGCGCTGCCATTTGTGCACTGGGGAAGATCGACGCCCTCCTGCCGCAACCCGCGCCGCCGAGTAGCTTCCTACATACCGCGTTCTTTGCGACTGAAGAACAGCTCACAGATCTACTGCAACCGATTGCGTGCCACGCCTTAAAGGCGGTTGAGAATGCGCTCGATCAGATCGACCCAACAGGACTCGACCCCGAAATCGGGCTGAGCGTAAAGCTCAACCGATACGCAATTAAACGCTGCATGCAGATCAAACAAAGCCACGCATCCTCGCCTCAAGAGTCCGGCGCATATGAATCATTGTTACAAGAATTTGAAACCCTCTGGACCGCACGCAGCCGAGAAGGAGGGCTCGCCGAGAGCCTACAACTGATGCAGGCAGTGACATCCTAGAAATAGATCACCAGCGCGTTGCGCCAAATGGCATCATCCTTCGGGTTGCCATTGCCAATGTCGTTATCGTAGCTCTGGTTGAACGAGAATTCCAAGCCAAGTAGGTCCGTCAACCGTACGCGCACCGCGGCGCTGATGACATAATTATATTGTTCGGTGGCCTCAGGATTCCAGTAATAGTTGAATTTCTGGATGAAAGAGGTACGTGAAAATGGACGCCAAGTGAACTCTTGAAATATATTCAGCACCTGATTCACCCCAGCCCGCGTATCATCGAACGTTGTTTGATAGTCCTCAACACCCCCACCGCCGCCAAACAGCAGTTCCAACTTTTTTGTCGGTTGATACTTATAGCCAATACCTATTGTATCCTGAAGCTCTCGGTCGATCCCTTTCACCTGATCCACACGAGCGCCGAGGACATTTTGAAAAAACCAATTCTGTTGGAAAGAGCGACGATAAGTAAATGTGCCGTCGTAGCGGTCAGTTGACTTAAAGGTATCACCATTATTCTTTTCCGTCTCACGGTAAGTGTAAGCGCCTGCGAGGCGGTAAAAATTGCGACTCCCCTTTTCCTTAATTTCCAATTTCCCGCGCAGTGCGGTCTCTGTCCACCGCTTATCTCCGCTACTGATATTCATGCCCATGCGGATATTACCCCTCCATGAGTCAGGCGCATTAAAACCTAAAAATCGCTCGTAGATACCCGTTTCTTCATCGACGAGGGCAATCATTTTAGCAGATTTTTTGGCCCGAGCACTGAGTTGCTTCGGCGTCGGTTGCGCGCCAACTTGCTTTGCGGATGTCGGAGCAGATGCGACTGTTGGCGGAGCGCCTGCAGTTTGTGGGGCCAATTTGTTTTTAGGCGTATTCGATCCGATTTCCGCAGCGGGTGAAGCTTCGATACGCAATACACTTGTGCGCGGCAAAGATATCTCGCCCAGTAGCGTGGACTGCAGTACCAGGATCTCATCATTCGACTGAGGCAGTACTTTGCCCATCACGCGCTCGCCGCTGGTCAACATAACGACCTCAGCACGCGCCGGCAATACACCATAAAAAAAGAACGCAAGGCATGCGCAGAGGCAACATATCTGGCTGATCGTACTGGATGAGAAAAATCGCGTATAATTGGGCATACTTGCTAAGTCGCTTATCTATGAGTGAAGCATTCAGTCTAAATTTTAAAAAATATATCAATCCACGAATGGGCGCTAGCGCTAGACAGCTGTTTCGGTAAAACGTTGCTCACGAATCACGGTAATTTCAATCGCACCTGGATAGTTTAACTCTTCCTCGATCCGTTCACGAATATGTAAAGCAATTTTACGTGCCTCGTCTTCATCTACTTTTAAAGGCTCGACGATTACACGTACTTCACGCCCAGCTTGAATCGCATAGGCATCCGAAACGCCGCGCACCTCTTTGGCAATTTCCTCAATACTACGCACCCGCTGAATAAATCCATCAATCGACGACGCCCGCGCGCCAGGCCGCACTGCAGACAAGGCATCCGCCACCATAACTAGCCCCGCATAAGCGCTCTCAGCCGGCACTTCTTTATGGTGCGCTGCAGTGGCATTCACCACTCGAGGGTCCTCACCGTGTTGCTTGATGATATCTGCACCGACTGCGGCATGGCTGCCTTCATATTCTTCGTCCACTGCCTTGCCCAAATCGTGAAAAAGCCCCGCACGCTTGGCAAGCGCTGGATCCAAGCCGATCTCTGCCGCGATCAATGCGCACAAATTAGCCACTTCGACAGAGTGCGCCAAAGTATTCTGATTATTCGACAAGCGGTAGTGCAGCTTACCAAGTAAAGCCACCACCTCCGGATGCACATTATTTAAGCGCAATTTTCGTAATGCATCCTCACCCAATTCAGTAATATTGGCAGCCATCGCTTCTTCTGCCTTTTCGACTTCTTCTTCAATGCTGGCTGGATGAATACGCCCATCACGCAGTAGAGCGTCCAAGGCAATGCGTGCGATTTCACGACGCACAGGGTCAAAGCAAGAAATGAGTACCGAGTCTGGGGTCTCATCAATCATCAGAGTCGTACCCGTGGCATGCTCAAAGGTACGTATGTTACGCCCTTCTCGGCCAATGATACGCCCCTTCATCTCTTCGCTAGGCAAAGCCACCACAGTTGCGGTGGCATCATTCATTGGCTGACTCGTAATACGCTGCATCGCGGCCAACAGTATCCGACGACTCTCATCTGCGACGTCTGAATCCGATCGCTTTAGTAAGCTCTGGCGCAAATGATTCATCTCTTTCTCACACTCTGACTCGGTAGTCGCAATCAGCAGCTTACGCGCTTCCACTTGGTCCATCTGTGAAATTTGGTGCAGCTTCAAGCGATACAGACGACGAATCTTCTCCGCCTCATGCTCAGCCTCCTCCAGTGTACGCTTGGTACGCGAGATTTCTGCTTCGCGGCGGTCTAAGGCTTCAGTCTGCTCTGCCTGTCGCTCACTATTGCGCGCTAATTCACGTGCATGAAGGTCCTGCTCTTCGATGCGGAGTGCAATGGAACGCTCAAGCTCGGCTTGACGACTTTTAAATTCTAATTCGAACGTAGACTTCTCTTCACGTAATGTGAGCTGGGCCTCACGTGCCTCAACATCGAACTTCAGGCGCAGTGCTTCCTCGCGCCGCTCGAAACGACGCGCAATCAACAACCAATAAACAACAACGCCTAATGCGATGCCGCTTAAAAACCCCACGATTTGATCAAATTCCATTTAAATAACTGATACAGTGTGCGTACAGTTAGGGGTAGCCGTACGCTCCGAGCAACTGTGGCCCGTGCCCGTGGGGTAGACGGACTGTTAATAATATAGATCGTTGATAATAGGCTCTTTCTGGAGTTTCAAGGCAAAGTTAACGAAACTGTAGTAAACTTTTTACCTGCGCTGAGCAAACCACTGTAGCACACCTTCGCAATCCCGAGTATTGAGCACCTGCTCCTGCTCTAGCCAGCCCTTACGCGCGACATTCACGCCCGCGTCGAAATAGCTCAGCCCACTGGTGCTATGGGCATCAGGATTGATCGAGCACATCAACCCACGCTCGGCCGCTCGACGCCAGAGGCGCCAGTCCATATCCAAACGATGCGGGTTGGCATTGATCTCAATGATCACACGGTTGGCGATCGCGGCATCTATCACTTTTTGTAAATTAATTTTATATGGCTCGCGGCGCAGTAAAATACGGCCTGTCGGATGGCCCAACATCGTCGTGGCAGGATGCTCGATCGCACGAATCACGCGAGCGGTCATCTCCTCTTCGGATTGGCTAAACGAAGAATGCACCGACATCACTGCATAATCGAGCGCTTTTAAAGTGTCATCGTCCAGATCCAGCGAGCCATCCGGCAAGATGTCACACTCGATCCCTGAAAATACATGTACAGGCGACACCCCTGACTGGTTAAAAGCACGAATCTGCACGACCTGCTTCAGCAACCGCGCTTCATCGAGACCATTTGCCTGATAACTTGCTTTCGAATGATCCGCCAAACCTAGATACTCCCAGCCCAATGCCTGTGCTGCCGCGGCCATTTCCTCAATCGTACCTCGTCCATCCGAGGCAGTGGTGTGGTTGTGAAACACCCCGCGAATCGCCGCTGACGACACTAAATTGGGCAGCGCCTGCACCTCCGCAGCCTCGATCTCGCCTAGCCCCTCACGCAGTTCGGGTGGGATTTCGGCAAGCCCTAGAAAGGCAAACAGTTCCGCCTCCGTGTTAATTGCATCGGGTTGTTCCGCTTCCCGATCTGCTCCTTCACCCTTCTCAGCCAAGCCCCATTCACTTAGGCTGTAGCCTCGGGCGAGCGCACGCTGCCGTAGCGCGACATTATGCTCTTTTGAGCCAGTAAAATGATGGAGCGCAAAGGCAAACTGCGGCGCAGGCACTACGCGTAAATCAGCCTGTAAGCCAGTATCGAAACGTACACTGGATTTAGTTTGTCCCTGTGCAGTGACTTCCTGCACGCCCGGCTGGGTCACAAACCAATCCATAATTGGCTGCGGCGCTGCCGATGCCACAATAAAGTCCAAATCGCCCACCGTTTCCTTCAAACGTCGCAAACTTCCTGCCACCTCCGCGCGCTCGACTCCCGGCAGCTCTCGCAGCCCCTCGAGGATCGGCGCCGCGACCTCCGCGGCGGTCCACCAGTGATGCCGCTGCGCATAGGCCGCGCGGTTGGCGATGCCAGTTAAAATCTTTTCTGCTGACTTTTTACCAAAGCCTTTGAGCGCCTCGACCCCACCCGACTCACAAGCGGCTTTCAGGCCATCGACCGTATCCACTCCAAGGGCATCATACAGCTTTTTTACTTTCTTTCCTCCCAGCCCAGGAATCTCGAGCATCTCAATCAAGCCCGGTGCCACAGACGCGCGCAGCTCAGCATAATAAGGCAACTCTCCAGTGGTGTGCAACGTCTCGATCTTCTCCACCAGCGCCGAGCCGATTCCTTTCACGTCAGACAATTCATCCGCCTCAATGAGTTCAGCCAAATCCGCCTCCATCGTCTCCAATACACGCGCACCGGTCGAATAGGCCCGAATTTTAAACGGGTTCTCCCCCTTTAGCTCGAGAAGAACCGCAATGTCTTCCAGCACGTCTACGATATCCGCTTTATTCATTACTAATTGCATGCGAATAAATACTACAGAGGCAAGTATCGTTACCAGATAAGCTCCAGATCATAGGCCGACAGGACCCGATCCTTCGAGAGCAGCGGTAGCGACAGGCTTTGCGCGGTGGCAATGATCACTCGATCAGTCGTTGGATCGAGTGACGGTCGACTTTGCCACGCTCGTTAAGCGGCAGCGCAGCCACCTGCAATATTTGCTTGGGGATCTTGTAGTTTGCCAGGTTCGCCCGTAACTCAGCCTCCCAATCGCGTTTCCCGCTAAGCTGCAGCCTAGGCACATACAATGCCACCAGCTTCTGCCCCCACTCAGAATCAGGCCAACCCACCACCATCACCTGCTCAACTTGACCGCTACGCAGGATCGCCTGCTCGACTTCATGGGGGTCAATTTTCTCGCCTCCGCTCACAATTAACCGATCACTGCGCCCCACGACATGCAAACACCCAAGAGAGTCGAAGTAACCTTCATCATCGCTTAAATAGCCGAGCTTCGATACTTCACCCGAGCGACCATGATAGCCTTTGAACATCGAGGTTGCACGGATCCGGATTTGCCCACTCTCTCCGGCGTGACATTCGGCACCATCCTCACGCAACACTTGAATGCATGCATGGCTTAAAGCGCGCCCCGCATTGGTTTGTCCGGCCAAAAATTCAGCCGCTGGCAATGCAGTCACCATCGCTGCTGTCTCGGTCATCCCATAGCTCAGCATCACTGGTAACTGCAGCGCGCGTGCTTGCTCAATGACACTGCTCGGGGTCGCCGAACCACCGACAACAATCACCCGCAGGGTCCTTAGCCAATCGACACTATTTTGCTGTGCCATAATTC
>JAURBE010000026.1 GCA_030829145.1 Verrucomicrobiota bacterium
TCTTCATCCGACTCACTACACCAAAAAAAACCGCTTCGGAAAGCGGTTTTTAAAATGGTGGTGAGAGCCGGATTGGCTCACTGCGTTCGGCCCTGCGGGCTCGTGCTAAAGCACGCCCCTTCTTCGCCCGCTTCGCAGGCTTCGTCTTCCGAGGCTAGCAGCCGACAAGACCGAGCCCGAAGGGAATCGGAACAACCAGCAGCTGGCTCTTCATCCGACTCACTGCACCAAAAAAAACCGCTTCGGAAAGCGGTTTTTAAAATGGTGGTGAGAGCCGGATTCGAACCAGCGAACTCAAAGAGAACAGATTTACAGTCTGCGTGCTTTAGCCACTTGCATATCTCACCAATAAAGAAGATCGGGACTGTAGGTGTGTTTCAGCACTTGCCAAGTAATTTTTTCAAATTTCTTCCGTGCATTCACATAAGAGTTTTGCAATACACGTCAGCGCTATAGAGTGCCTGAACTGATAGCTTTTTATTTTTACTGAATCACACATGCAAAGGGAGCGCTTTAGCCCGAATAATTTACCAAATTGGATGCGTGGGCGCTTTGATGATTCTCAGCGCTTTTTGATGCTATGCATCTGCGCGGGGGTGCTGTGCGGTCTGGTCGGAGTCAGCTTTCACCTTGCAATTACGAGTATCTTTGAGGCGCTGTTCACTTTTTATAAAGGTCTTGGGCTGTGGGCCATTCCGGCCATGATCCTCTCGCCTGCATTTGCAGGTCTGATCGTGGGCTTGATGATTCGCTATATCTCGCCGACTGCGAGCGGCTCGGGTATTCCACAAACGAAAGCGGCTTATTATCAGAATTTCGGTGTGATTCAATCCTCAGAGGCGTTTTGGCGCTTCATTATAGGCACGATTTCGGTCGCATTTGGCAATAGTCTTGGGCGCGAAGGGCCGACAGTTCATATCTGCAGTGCGGTGGCCTCTAAACTAGGCCGCTTCTTTGGCCTAGGCAAATTACGTGTGCAGGCGATGATCCCAGTCGGCATGGGCGCCGGAATCTCGGCCGCGTTCAATGCCCCGATCGCAGCGATCACTTTTGTCTTTGAAGAACTGCTCGACAATTTTAGTAGTAAGGCGCTTGGCGGTATTTTAATAGCAGTGGTCGTCGCGGCGGTGGTCGAGCGTACCTTACTGGGCGAACATGCTGCACTGCAGGCAGCTAATACCTACTTTCACACATCGTGGTGGATGCTGGTCTGCTTACTACTGGGGCCAGCGGCAGCGCTGCTGGGGCATTTCTTCACTGGCTTGCTGCTTTACCTGCGTGCTCATTTTAAACAATGGCAGAGTATGCCACAATGGGCAAAACCTGCACTCGGCGGACTGAGTGTCGGCTTGATGGGCGTGACGGTGCTACACCTAAGTGGTGGGAACCTAGGTGTATTTAGCATTGGTTACGCCGACTTGAATGCGGCACTGAATGGACATCTCACTTGGTACGTGCTGCTGCTACTACTCGTGGGTAAAATTCTAGCGACCACAGTCTGCTATGCCTCGGGCAGTAGTGGCGGCATCTTTGCTCCAGTGATCTTTATTGGTAGTATGCTTGGCGGCCTGTTTGGCGTCGCATTGGTGCACTTCTGCGGCGCTGAACCCTCGGTGGCCGCGGGGGCTGCACTGCTAGGGACAGGCGCCTTCTTCGCTGCCGTAATTCGCTGTCCAATGACTTCGGTGATCATCATCTTCGAAATGACTACCAATTATTCACTGATTCTCCCGCTAATGGTTGGTAATTTCCTCGCCTATATTATTTCAGCGAAACTTCGGCCAATCCCAATTTACGATGCCTTACTTTTACAAGACGGCATCAGCCTAAAAAAGCTACCGGCTTATCGGGGTGAGCAGGACTGGCGCAATCTCCCTGTCAGTACCATCATGACGCACGATGCGCGCATTGTTGTCGGCTCTTGCAATGCTCACGAAAATTTGGCTCGCATCAACCAAAGTGGCCACGAGCATCATGGCTACCCCGTCGTGTCGGAGCTCAACTCCCAAGCACTACTCGGCGTGATCACCCACCACGAGCTCGAGGAAATGGTCGCAGCGAATGACGATCAATTGATCAGTCAGTGGATCGAGGGTCACAAGATCATCGAAATTTACCCAGACAGTTCGATTCGCGACGCTGCCAATACACTGGTGATCAAAGACGTACTACAGGCGCCCATCGTGAGCCGCAAGGATCCGACCAAGCTGCTAGGCATCGTCACATTGCACGATATTGCCCGTCAGCAAAACGCAATTGAAGAAACTCTCGAGCGCTAGCTCAGGACGCTCTAAACTGCATACTGAGGGCAAATTTAGGTGCTAACGAAGACAGCTGATCGCTGTAGCGATCGATAAAGCTCCGCACATTTTTATGGTCCGCCTCATTCGCATCCACCAGTAAATGATAGGCCAACTCCTCGACATCATACGAGTTGGCAGACAGAGCATCGAGTAGTGCTCGTAAGTCCTGCTTGGTTTGGGCGGTGAAATGACACTCTACTGAGAGGCGGCTCGTCCACAGGTCAAAGTCTGCCGCTTCCTGATTCTGCAACATCTGGCTAAGCGCCGCAGCAAGACTGACTAGTACGCGAGTCCGGCGGTTGTCGCGACATTTTGGTGCCATCCCCCAAAAACGACGAAAGCTCTCAGCGAAAGATGGCTGCTCTAAAAAACGGTTAAAATCTACCTCACGCTCTGCGAGTGGCACTGAGCGTATCATCGGTGGCTGGTAATTCGCGGACTTCCAGCGCATTACCCACGACTTTAAATTACTATACTCCGTGGATGGCATCTCTAGGCCATGCATCAGGCTATGCGCAGCAGCACTCTCCTGCAATGGCACGGGCAACAGATTTAAGATGCCAGTTCTAAAGTAAGCCACATCGCGCGGTTGGCGCAGATACGCATTCATCCGCGCTCGAATAGAGCGTTCTTCCTGCGCGGTTGGAGGACTTTCCTCGTACAACTCGACAGCCCAGCGCTGTCGTTCAACCAACGAATTGGCACCTTTAACAAATGCCCGAACCTCAGCCCAATGCTCGGACGCACGTGAACCTGCTAACTCCCAGGTCATACAATACGCCATGCTGACGATCAGGAATTCTTTATCGGCGTTAGCTTGCTCTTCACTCACAGCTTAGCGTCGTCAAAACCGTATAATTTATTTACGCCCCGAAGAAGGAGCGTACAAATTCTGTAAAATATGCATCCACATAGTGATCACCACCTAGAAAATACACGAGCCCACCGAGAGCCAACATCGGGCCGAACGGCACTTGTGAACCAAATGCAACGACTTCGCACTCATCACTGCCCGCTGCAGTGCTGACCTCATCGGCATCTTCATATGTTGGGACTTTTTGTTTCCAGCCAAAGATCCGCCCCAATATCAGTAACGGCAGTAAAATAATCGTACCGATGAACGCACCGCCAAACATGGCAAACACCGCGCCTTGCCAGCCGCAAAAAGCACCAATGAATCCCACAAATTTCACATCACCCTCGCCCATTGCAGGCTTGCGTAAGATCACTTCGCCGAGTACTGCGATCCAGTAGACCAAGCCGGCACCAACCAGCGCACCAATAATCGAAAGCACACCTGCTTCAATATTACGCATGATCGGCAGCCCTTCGACAGCGTGGAGTTGCGGGAATCCGATTGAAATCAACACACCAATCACCATCCCTCCGATCGAAAATCGATCTGGAATAATCATGTGATCCAAATCGATAAAAGTCGCGCAGATCAAAAACGAGATGAAGAGAAAACCGATTATCGCAACAACTGGTGGATACATCCACCACGTTACACAAAAGAGTATCGCAGTCAGCAGCTCAATCGCCGGATAGCGTACACTGAAGCGCTCCCCACAGCAACTGGCCCGCCCGCGTAACAACAACCAAGTCAGGATCGGTATATTATGATACCAAGCAATAGGCTTGCCACAGGCACAAGTCGAACCGGGAAACACTACTGAACGCTCCGCAGGAATACGGTAAATACACACATTTAAAAAGCTGCCCACAATCGCACCAATAAAAAAACTCAAGGTCGTGACAAACCAGGGGAACTCGGCATTTATAAATTCAAATGTTTCAATCATAATGGGGAGGTAAATTTAATGCATCGCGGGCGGCAGTCATCATCGCAGCTGCATCCACTGATGCTTGGGACCAAATTTCCAACGCGCGCGCACCTTGATGCACCAACATCGATAGACCATTTGCAATCGATAGCCCATGCGCTTGTGAGTCCTTCAATAGCGTAGTCATAGGATTATAAATCATATCGTAGACCTTCCATCCGGTAGGTAGCTGCGAAATATCAATCGGTGCGGCATCGCCGGCACGCAAACCGAGCGAAGTGGCATTGACGACGACACCGCGCTCAGGCAGCGCTTGCGGGAGTTGACTCAATGCAAACGCCTGCGCTCGCTCGCCTCCAGGCATGCCAGCGAGCACCTCCATCAGTTCTTGCAAGCGTGACGGCGTGCGGTTGCCCACATACAGTTGCGCACAACCTGCCAGCACACACTGGACCGCGGCTCCACGCGCCGCTCCTCCTGAACCAAGCAACATCACAGTGGCGCCCTTTAATGAAACACCCAAATCCAGCTCGAGTGCACGCGAGAGTCCATAGCCATCGGTATTAAATCCATCATAACCAACTGCCCCTCGGACCAAGGTATTGACCGCGCCCGCAGTCTTCGCATCTGGCGAAACTCCTTGGATCAAATCCATCGCCTGTACCTTATGGGGAATCGTCAGGTTAAGGCCTAAAAAATGACGTTGATGAAACAGCGGTAATGCCTGGGCAAATTCCTCTGGTGCAATATCAAATCGATAATAGGCCCAATCCTTAAAGCGCGGATTTTCAGAGCTTAGTTGCGCCAATGCGGCATTGTGCATCGCAGGACTCACTGAATGTTGAATCGGATGCCCAATCACGGCTAGCGGCGTGCCGCTAAATTCAGCCGTTTCGAGATCTTTAAGGGTATAAGTTTTTTCGGTATCCACTGCGTTTGTTTGGTCGATGCAAACAAACACTTAAGCCAGCATTGCAGTCAGATACGAGATGATTCCACCAAATTATTGACTAAATCTTACTAGTAAGATCGCGCTCCATAGAGCGCGGTGCCGACACGAATCTGCGTCGAACCAGCAGCAATCGCCAACTCCAGGTCGCCCGTCATACCCATCGAAAGCTCTGCGAGGGGCAACGAGTATTGCTCAGACAAGCGATCTCTAAGCTCACGCAAATCTTCAAAGGCGGCCCTCGCTACCGCTGGATCCTGATCAAGCGGTGCGATGGTCATCAAGCCCTCTACTACTAAATGCTCCGATGCAAGTGCAGCCTCCAAAGCAGCCTCCATCTGTGCGACACTAAAGCCATACTTATTTGGATCCGCCCCTGTATTACATTGTAATAAAACTGGCAATTGCTTACTCACTTCTCCGGCACATCGATTGAGACGATTGAGCAACTTCAAAGAATCCACCGACTGCACTCGATCAAACGTTGCGACTGCAAACTTTGCCTTATTCGTTTGCAAGTGCCCAATCAACTCCCAACGCACATCGACAAGCTGCATCGCATGCTTATCGCTGGCTTCTTGCACACGATTCTCCCCCACCGCGGTCAGCCCCGCACGCGCGGCGTACTGCACCGCGTCCACTGGATGATTCTTAGTCACAGGCAATAATTGCACACTATCAGACGGCCGCCCAACACTTAAGCAAGCCGCGTCGATACGCTCTTTTACCTGTTTTAAATTCGCCGCAAAAACTTCAAAAGTAACCATATGCCTATTAGCTGAGTTATTAATCTCTGGATTTAAAATAAGAAAAACTGTTTATAATATTGCAATATCATTAGATAAAATTATATCCCTTATGCATGCATGTTGAAAACTTTAAGATTTTTTCTGATCTCGTAGAAAGCGAAAGCTTCTCACGCGCAGCAAAGTTAAACGGAATCACACAATCTGCCGTAAGCCAACAACTACGTGCGATGGAGAAGCATTTCAACATCCTCATCGTCGATCGTAGCCAAAAGCAGTTCAGACTCACCCGTGAGGGTCAAAAACTCTACGAATCCGCCAAGGAAATTCTCTACCTCTACGACAAGCTCAACAGCGAACTGCAAGAGATGAAGAAGGTGATCAGTGGCACGATCCACATCTCGACCGTCTACAGCATCGGCCTGCACGAGTTGCCGCCTTACGTAAAAGTCTTCTTAGCGAAATTCCCAGAGGTAAATATACGCGTTGAGTACCGCCGCGCCAACATGGTGTATGAGGACATTCTCACCAACTCCATCGATCTTGGCCTGATTGCCTACCCGCAAAAACACAAGCAACTCGAAGTGCTTCCCTTCCACGACGATGTGCTCGTGCTCGTAGTCAGCCCCGAGCACCCATTTGCAGACCGAAAGTCCGTCGACATTCAAGAAGTAGCTGGCCAAAAATTCATCGGCTTCGAACCCGACATACCTACCCGCAAAGCAACTGATGCCATCTTTAAAGAAGAAAACATCGAAGCAGAGCCAGTCATGGAGTTCGACAATGTCGAAACGGTGAAACGCGCCGTCGAAATCAATGCTGGGATCGCAATTCTACCGCAAACCACAGTCGTGCGAGAAGAAGCTCAAGGCCTACTCAAAATCCTCAAATTTAAAAACAAGACCTACAAACGCCCTCTTGCTCTCATCCACCGCAAGGGCCGCGTGCTCACGCCTGCGATCAAAAAGTTAATCGATTTACTGACCTCAAAGGACCTCAACCGCCTGGAAACGCTGGAAAACGAAGTAGCCAACGCAGACGACTCAAAATAAAGTCTACGCGAGCAATTTTACCTAAAAACGGATGCACCCAAGGCATTCGTTTTTTTGTGCCTGAGACATTGTTTCGCTTGCTCGGCGGAGCAACTTTGACTCCGCCGAACAACAGCGCCACGATTCGCCTAGTACAACAAGCCCCTTACCCGCGAATCAATTACAATAAAATACCAAACGAATGAGGCGCATGCTTGCAGTCATTCGGAGGGAACTTTTACTACCAGCTCATTGACTGCATGCCTTACAAATTTATGAAGCATTTATTTACTTTAACTACTACTAGTATTTTCGCCCTCTGTTCGGCACTCTCAGCACTGCCTAATGGGATTGAGCACATCCAGACACTCGACGGCATTGAAGAATATAGGCTGACTGATAATGGGCTGCGCGTCCTCCTGATGCCGAACGAAGGCCTGCCCGTCGCCACCGTAATGGTGACCTATAATGTCGGTGCACGCAACGAAGTCGCTGGCACGACTGGTGCGACTCATATTCTTGAGCACATGATGTTTAAAGGCACCGAACAATTTAATAGCAGTGATGGTTCCGACTACTCGACTATAATGGAGCATATCGGCGCACGCTCCAATGCTACTACCTACTTCGACCGCACCAACTACTACGCCACGCTGCCGAGTGAATACGTCTCGCTCGCCATCGAACTAGAAGCAGACCGGATGCGCAACCTGCGCATACGCGAAGAAGATCTCACATCTGAGATGACCGTGGTGCGCAACGAATACGAACGCGGTGAAAATAATCCAGTCCGTACATTAATCAAAGAAGTCTACGCGAGCGCGTTTATCGCGCACCCTTATTCCCACCCTACCATTGGCTGGCGCTCCGACATCGAAAACACCTCGCCCGAAAAGCTGCGCTCTTTTTATGATCTCTTTTATTGGCCGGAAAATGCCGTACTCACTGTGATTGGTAGCTTCGACGTCGAAGCTACTCTTGCCGCGATTAAGCATTACTACGGTGCTGTGCCTACTGCACCCATGCCGATCCCGACAGTCCAAACAATCGAGCCGAAGCAACTTGGACCACGCCGCGTCGTCATCGAGCGCAGCGGCCAAGTCGGCATGGTCATGACTGCATTTAAAGCGCCCGCAGGCGCCAACAAAGACTGGGCAGCGCTCACACTCATCGAACAAATGCTCGGCGCTGATAAAACCGGGCGACTCTATCGCGCGCTTGAAGATCAGGGTAAAGCCAGCGCCACCTTTACTGACGCACCACAACTGCGTGACCCCAGTCTGTTTATCCTCGCCGCCTACCTAACTCCGGACTCCACCCACGAAGACACCGAAGCGATCATTCTCGATGAGATCAACTCTCTCATCAATGGCGGCGTCACCGAGGACGAACTGACACGTGCAAAATCGGTTATCCAAGCGAGTACCGTATACGGGCGCGATGGTCCGTATGCCATTGCAAGTCAGATCAACGAGGCAATCGCCATGGGTGATTGGATGAACTACGTGAACCTGCCTAAAGCGATCCAACAAGTCAGTACCGATGAGATCAAACGTGTCGCGGCCAAATATTTCGTTCGCAACAACCGAACCACTGGCTGGTTTGTCCCCAAGCAATCAAACGCCACCGCACAAATCGTCAGTCGCCCAACTGGGCCAATCTACTTTCGCGATCCCGCGGTATTCGGCTTCTTACAAAATAACTCTGACACAGAAGACTCAGGAGCAGCATCGAGCGCGGCAACAGTCGACTTCTCTAGCCAGATGCAACAAGCTACCGTTGGCAATATTGAGGTCATCGCGATCGATATGCCCATCGATGCAGTGGTCTCCTTTGTCGGTAGCTTCGCCGCAGGCAACACCCTCAGCCCCGATGATGCCCCGACACTCGCTGGGCTGACTGCCGACATGTTGGATAAAGGCACACAACGTAATGACCGCTTCGCAATTGCCGAGCGCCTCGACACGCTCGGCGCTGAAATTCACTTCGATGCCAGCGCGCATAGTCTTGATTTCTCGGGTAAATTTCTTCGTCAAGACGCAGGCGCGGTCATGAGTCTCCTGGCAGAACAACTCCGTGAACCTGCCTTTAAACCAGAAGTACTCGAGACTCTCAAGCGTCGACAAAGCGCAAACCTACTCCAAGCCATCGATCACCCCGACTACCGGGCAGACGCACAAATCGCCCGCCTGCTCTACCCACAAGGGCATCCGAATTACTCGCCACCGATCGACGTGCTCCTCGAAGATTTAAAACACACAACGATCCAAGGCATTCAGACATTTCATACCGATTACTATGGCTCCCAATCGATGCGACTCGTATTCGCTGGTGACATTGACTTTGAACAACTCACCGCGGCGGTTGAGTCTGCCTTTGAGGGCTGGGCCGGTGGCGTCGATTACCCGAGCGACCATGTCGCGGCACTCGACAATCAACCACAAGATAAACGGATCTATATAACGGATAAAACCAGCGTCGCAGTGCGCTACGCACAAAACACAGGGCTACAGCGCACCGACGATGACTATATCCCATTCATGGTCGGCAACTATATCTTAGGCGGCAGCTTCAATTCACGCCTAATGCAGGAGGTACGTAAAAAACAAGGGCTCACTTACAGCATCCGATCCGGACATTCGGGCGACCTCCTCACACCTGGCAATTGGAGCCTCCATGCGAGTTTTTCACCGACTCTGCTCGAACAGGGTCTCGCTGCGACCGAAGCCGTCTTCAATGAATGGTACGAGCAAGGGACTACTGCAGATGAAGTTCAAAAAGCAGTTGATACCCTCTCCGGTTCGTACCTCGTGCGCCTTTCCACTACTGGTAGCGTCGCAGGCCAAGTACACAGCTTCCTGCAGCGTGGGCACCCACCTGAATATATCGACCAATATCCACAATACTTGCAAGCCGTCGCGGCAGAACAAGTGAACACAGCTATCAAGACATACCTCTCACCCACACAGCACGCACGGGTCATTGCTGGCTCACTCGACCAACCAGCAGCCTCGACTAACAGTCAAACCGTCAACAAACAGACTCTCACCGTACGACTCGACACCCCGACCGCAGGCTGGGCCATCAATATTGACAAGGTCTATCAAACCGACAGCAGCCTGATCGTGCTCTCACAACTACAGTCTAACGACGAACCTGCCGCGGCGGTCATCAGTACTGTCTCAGATAGTGTCAGTATACTAGCCCCGAAAAAACCACTCGCCGTACAGCACTATATAATCGGCAAGACATGGAACTGGGGCGGTGCCACCGACTACAGCTTTATCCAATCGCCCATAGATTTGGGTACATTATTGGACGACGCTGAACTGATCTACGAAAAATAACCTTCGCTACTTTTTTCGATTGCCCGCGGACAAAATCCTCGGCGTGATGACAGCTCTAAAAGCCATTCCACTTTCCTACTTTCCCACTTTCCACTTTCAAACCTTCCACCTTCACACTTTCAGATAATGCCTAAAATCGACATTGAAACACTCAAATTTATTCTGCAACGCAACGAACCCGACATCCGTAAAATTGCCGGCATCATGCAGGAAATCGAAATGGAACTCAAAGCTGAAGAAGAAGAAAAAGCGCTGCGCCCTCCACCAGTTAAAAAGCAAAATGTGATCATGATCTCAGATCCGGATCATATTTACAGAGACAAAGATATCGTCGGATGGATTGCACAAATCCCTGAAGACGACGACATCGTCACCTCTGCCAGTCGCATCCACAGTGCGGCACACGAATTCAACACCACACCCAAAGGCATTCGTATGCCAGTGGAAACAGTCGGCGAAGCTTGCGAGGTAATTTCCGCAAAGTTCCTCAAGGAACAAAATATCTGGATCAAATCCAAGACTCCACTGCGCGTCCTGCCAATCGACAATAAGATACCGACTGACAACTCGGAATAATCGAATCAAAGCGACCGTTTCGGTCGCTTTTTTGTTAGTAGGCGCTTTGCTAATAATGCTCACCTTTTAAAATTAATCATACTCAAAATGAAATTCTCAAAATTTGCTCAGTTCACATTCGCACTCACGCTCGGGACTCTCAGCCTAAGCCTGCCACACACCAGCCACGGGCATTGCCAAGTGCCTTGCGGAATTTATAACGATGGCGCACGCGTCGAAGCGATGCTCGAAGATGCCGCCACTGTTCTCAAAGCCACCCGTATGCTGGCCGAGCTTGAAGGCAACACCGACGCACAGTCGATCAATCAAGCGACCCGCTGGGTAATGAACAAAGAACAGCATGCGCAAAGCATCATCGCCACCCTCAGCGACTACTTTCTGACTCAACGCGTGAAGCCCAGCCAAAGCGATTATGCAGAACGTCTCGTCATTCATCACGCTGTCATCCTCGCAGCGATGAAGGCCAAACAAACTGCCGACACGCAAACAGCACTAGACCTCTCAGCACGTATCGAAGCACTCACTGCCTACTACGCGGTGCATCGGCATTAAAATAACTAGCACTAACCTGCGCGCACCAGTACTTTAGCTGCCGCGCCGAGTCCTAAGGTCAAGCTGGCCTCGGTAGCGCCCACTTCCAAGCGCACAGATTCGGCGCTCAAGCTACGCTCCACCACCCGCACCGACACCCCAAGAGTCAGACCCGCACCTGCGATGTATTGTAAAAAGTCTGGATCTTGGTCAGTAATGCGCGCGACCAACAACTGAGTATCCAAGGGGCACGCAATTAAGCACTCTGAGCTGCCATGGAGCAACTCGCCCTGCGCAGATGGAATGGGATCGCCATGCGGATCTTCTGTAGGGTGCCCAAGTTTTTTATCAATTCGATCGAGCAGTAGATCCGAAACCACATGCTCCAAGCACTCGGCTTCTTGATGCACTTCTGACCAATCGAAGCCTAAGAATTCGACTAGAAACTGCTCAATCAATCGATGGCGACGGAGCACGTGCAACGCCAGCTTACGACCATGCTCAGTCAAATCAACACCCACACGAGGCGCATATTCAACCAAGCCCGCGTCTGCCAGCGCCTTCACCATCGTCGTTGCCGTACCGGGCACGACACCCAGCGCTTCCGCAACATGCCCCATGGCTACCTGATCCTGCCCCGATTTTTCAGAAATCAGATAGATGTGCTTGATATAATCTTCAACGGTTGAACTTGCCATGCCACTCACAGGATCACTCGACAAACTCAGAACGCCAAGATCATTTTTTAAGAACCTCCACCCAGAACGACCTAAGCTTGCCGAATGTGATCTTATTGATTAGTTATCACTCACACCAATTATCTAGCCTCAAGACCTCGCTTTCAACCGACCCAATGTTCGAATTTCTCACAGCATTCGCCTACAACACATGGGACATGGTTGCCGAAATGGCGCCCTACCTCATCTTTGGCTTCGCGATTGCAGGTCTGTTGCACAAACTCATTTGCCGCGAAGCGGTGCAGCGGTTACTCGGCAAGCCCGGACTCGGTGCAGTGCTCAAAGCCTGTGCAATCGGTGTACCCATGCCACTTTGTTCCTGTTCCGTAATCCCAGTCGCGGCTTCCTTACGAAAGAGTGGCGCCAGCCGTGGCGCCACGGCTGCCTTCCTCAGCTCCACGCCACAAACTGGGATTGATAGCATACTCGCTACCTATGCTCTGATGGGCGGGCTCTTTACTACTATGCGCGTCACCATCGCTTTTATCTCTGGTATTGTCACCGGATTTTTAATCGAACTCTGCTGCAAAGAAGACCCGAAAAAAGCGAATTTCTCGAGCCTAAGCCCTCACTCTGCTCCTCAGCTAACTCCGGCACTTGCAGCATCCACATCGATTCAAATTAAGACTGAGAGCCTCCTACTAGAACCCGCAGCTCAGACCTCAGCCCTCCCGAAGCGAAGTGTATACGACGCCTGCCACTATGGCTTCATAAAATTACCTGCAGACTTCGCCGTAGCGCTTCTCATCGGGCTCGCCCTAGCAGGACTGATCACCACTGTCCTCCCCCAGGATTTAATCAGCGGATCATTCAGCACTGGACCACTGGCATTTTTATTAGCGACGATTATTAGCCTGCCGCTCTACATCTGCGCCACAGCATCCATCCCAATGGCGTATGCGCTGATGGCTACCGGACTTTCTCCGGGTGCCGCGCTTATTTTCCTAATCACTGGACCTGCTACAAATACCACAACGTTCGTCACCATGTGGCAAATGGTCGGCCGCCGCGCAACGCTCATTTATTTGGCGAGCCTACTCGTCATCTCATGGATTGCAGGTTGGCTTTTTAATACATGTATCTCCACTGAGCCACTTGTCCATGGTGCTCATCATCACGCCATGAAAGAACTCCCGCTCTCGCAACATCTAAGCGGGTGCGCGCTCATTTTGATCTTACTTCTCTCCCTTTACGCTAGCAACAGCTCTAAGCATGCCAGTCAGTCCTGCTGCACCAACAACGACTAAGGATTAGTCAACCAGACCGGCAACTAACTGTGAACTACGCGCACAAAATTCAAAAGTCTTGACGCACCAGCGGCTCAGCTAGACTACCCATGAGCAAATCACCTGCGACGATCGGATAGCCGCGCAAAAAATCTGCCGCAGGCAGCATACGTGCGCCAGGGCGCTGCAACTCATGAAAACAAATGTCACCCTCACTCGTTGCCACACGCACCTCAGAACCTGTGCTCAAAACAATACCTGGAGCGGCACTACTTAACTCATCAGCCGCGACACTCGCACGACCTACTTTAATTCGCGATTCGCCGTGATCAAAATAACCACCCGGCCACGGGCTGAACGCTCGTAAGCGATTATAAATCTCCATCGCCGATAAGGAGAAATCAATCGCTCCATCCTCCTTACGCATCTTACGGCAATACGTGACTTTACTTTGGTCCTGTTCAGTCAGCGACAACTCACCGGCCAACAGCGCCGAAAGATTACGTCGCAGTAAAGGCACCACCGCCTCACCTACTTTAGCCCGTAACGCTGGACCTGTATCCAGTTCGCCAATGTGCACCACCTCGACATCAGCGACAGCGCCCGCATCCATCTCCTTCACTACCTGCATCAGGCCAACACCAGTCTCGGTATCCCCCGATGCCAGCGCGGTCTCTACGGGAGATGCACCACGATAGTTGGGGAGTAGTGAGCCATGAAAGTTCCACATTCCCTGTGGAGCAGCCTCGCGCAATGACTTTTGTAAAAAATGCCCGTACGCCATCACCAGAGAGACCGCTGTCTGCTCCGTCGCTAACCACTGCGCAAGCTCTCGTGTTGGTGATTCTGGCTGCAGCAACTCGACCCCATTTTCAGCCGCCCAAGCAGCGACGGGATTAGGCTGGAGTTTTTTACCTCGCCCCTGCCGACGATCCGGCTGCGAAACCACGGCGCGCAACACACACTCGCCCGCAGCCTCTTGCTTCAAATAATTCAGCACAGGTAGGCAAATCGCATCCGACCCAAAAAAAACAATATTCGGCAGCTCACTCATTTATAAATCATTCCTAATTCCCGGTTGTTAATTAAACAGGTCTTGTTGCCCCATAGACTCACGAGCCGCATCCGTCGACGCGCTTTGTAAAAACAGCCAATGCAGACTCATCGACTGCAAATCTGAATCGTCGTACAATCGGCTCAACAGTAAGGCGGACGCAAGCGTATCATACAATGCGCAGTGATAGCGCCGACGTTTCTCGGGGCAATACAGCGCCGCCTGCTCATCCAACAAGGCTTGCAAATCAAATAACACGATCAGGTCGCGTAGCTTATGGCTCTGCAACTGAGGGTAAAGACGTCGGTACAAATACAGCGTATCCAACCACGGCCCCCAGCTCGCGACACATTGCCCCTGCTCGGAGAAGTCTGGCGAACTGCGCGGATACGGCCACACTGAGCGCAGTAATCCATCTTCGACTGCAGCATTGTGCGCACACAGTGGACCCGACTCACGCAACTCGGCAAAAAAATCCCACTCCGCATCAAAGCCTACCTGGCCACTCACTGCCTCTTCTGTAATACCATGCTGAAGCCGATCACGATCACTGATAGTACCAATGGGGGCACACAACCGAGTCTGAGTGCCGACAACCTTAGCCCCCTGCAGTGTGACCACACCATATTCGACAATGCCACTCTGGCGACTGCCTTCAAAGTCGATTACATGTATGGGAACCTCTATCACGCTGAAACGTTGTCCCGAGTACGAAAGCAGGACAAGGTTGGATTTTACAAAGTCGAACATCAAACACTCAATTTAGAGTCACCTCTGTTCTCCTGAGCGAGAAGACCCACTGGTTTTAATTGAAATATGCTAGTGCCACGCACGCATGGTGCTCTGATTTAACAAAAATCGCCTGACTCTACAGTTGCCAGAGCGCACAGGGCGCCTCACATTCCTTCGTTTCCAACACGTACAATCAGTCGACATGTCAGAACTTACACGCGCTCAAAAAGACGAATTTATCGAATTTATTGCCTATCTTTGCGATGAGGCTTCTAAAGAAATTCTCCCACACTATGGGCCGGATGTTGAAATTGAACGCAAGTCCGACAAGACACCTGTCACATTGGCGGATCAAAATGCGGAAAAACGAATTCGCGAAATCCTCAACGAGCGCTACCCGGAGCACGGTATTATCGGTGAGGAATACGGCCGTGAACGTGACGACGCTGACTTTGTCTGGGTGCTTGACCCAGTCGACGGCACTAAATCATTTATCTCTGGCGTGCCACTCTTTGCAACGTTGATCGCGCTGCTCTACAAGGGCCGTCCTGTCATTGGTGCCATCAATCAGCCAGTACTCAAGCAGCTCGTAATCGGCGACTGTGAAACCACGACTCTCAACGGCAAGCCTGTTTCAGGCCGTGATGCGTGCCCACTTGCCGAAGCCACATTGTGCACCACCGATCCCATCCGCACCACACTTTGGCAAAACAATGCCGACTGGACCGCATTACCGCCCAAGACTGCATTGTATCGCTCTTGGGGCGACGCTGGCGGCTACATCCTATTGTGCTCTGGATTCACCGACATTATGTGTGATCCAATGATGGAGATTTGGGACTGCGCCGCAATCATCCCATGCCTACAAGGTGCCGGCTTTACCGTCACAGGCTGGAAAGGCGGCGATGCCTTTGATGAGCGCTGTATTATCGCAGCGAAAGCACCACTGCACGCCGAGGTGATGGCAACGCTCTATCCCAACGGCCAGTAACGGTTGCAATTAACTGGGCTCTAGCTACGATTATATCTTAATAAATCCTGAAGTGTCCGGAATTTTTCAATATATTAAGCAGTGCGCGAACGCCGCGAAGGATTACAATATTCTAGATTTTTTCCCGCTG
Organism: Verrucomicrobiota bacterium; assembly: GCA_030829145.1. Taxonomy (GTDB): domain Bacteria; phylum Verrucomicrobiota; class Verrucomicrobiia; order Opitutales; family Coraliomargaritaceae; genus Lentimonas. The sequence goes on from JAURBE010000026.1 coordinate 16,138, forward strand.
CGAAAATCACTGGCAGGATATCAGCGTGATTTCAAAGGACACTTGAGTGGCGATACACGCGCAGGGGTAAATGTAGCACTCTTAGCCTTTCCCCAAGGTATGGCTTACGCCTTGATTGCTGGGCTACCAATTGAGTACGGCATCTACGGCTCAGCTGTCGCGGCGATGGTCGCACCGATCTTTGCCAAGAGTCACTACATTACGCTCGGTCCAACCAACGCCACTTCTGTCATGCTGCTGAGTGCATTTGCCAGCCTTGGCATCGCAGGGCCACAGATGCTCAGCCTTGTGCCACTACTGATATTAATGGTCGGCCTGTTCGTGGTAATTGGTGCTTATTTTAAAGTCGCGAATTTCGTGCAATATATTTCACGCTCGGTAATCACCGGCTATATTACTGCCGCGGCTTTACTGATTATTGCCAATCAGCTACCCAAAGCACTCGGCCTGAGTTTGCCCCGAAAAGGAGCGACCTTCTACGACTCGCTCACCCTTATTAGTTCACACATAGATACGCTGCATTGGACCACGGTTGGTATCAGCCTCGCAACGATGGCGCTCTACATCCTGCTGAATCGTTGCTGTAAGACACTGCCGAATGTCGCGATTTGCCTGATTGCGATCTCAGCCAGCTCCGCACTGTTCCTCGGACCCACTGCGAATGTTGCATTGCTCTCAGGGATCAATGCCGCGGATTGGTCCTTGCAATTGCCCTCACTGGCATGGAGCGATATTCAACTGCTTGCCAGCCCCGCATTAGCCATCGCTCTGCTATGTATTTTAGAAGGTATCTCGATCGGTAAATCACTCGCAGCAAAAACCGGCGCGCGCCTCAACGCCAATCAAGCGATGTTCTCGATCGGCATGGCAAATATCGGGTGCGCATTCTTCTCTGGTATGCCGGCGTCGGGCTCGCTCACACGCTCCTCATTAAGTGCTATCAGTGGCGGACGAAGTGTTTTGGCCAGCTTCATCAGCGGCGTTATTGTCTTTATCGGCGCCTTTGTGCTTGGACCCTATACCAAGTTTATCCCGCAGAGTGCTCTCGCAGTGCTCGTCATTGCAATTGGGATCTCGTTACTGAATAAGCACGCGATTCGTATCGTCACTCGTGCGACTAAGTCCGATGCTTTTGTATTTGTTACGACATTTGTCAGTGGCCTGATCATGCCACTGGACTCAGCCATCTACATCGGTGTCGGCATCTCCATCGTGCTGTTCCTCAAGAAAGTTGCCCGCCCTGAGATGGTCGAATACGCATTCAACAAAGAAGGCCACTTGGCAGAAATGAACACCGCTGAACAACGCGGCACACCAGAGGTCTCGATTGTTCACATCGAAGGTGAACTCTTTTTCGGAGCCGCCGACCTCTTCCAAGATCAAATGCGCCGCATTTGCGAAGATCCAAACTTAAAAATTGTCGTCTTAAAAATGCGTAATGCGCACAACATGGATGCCACCGCAGTCATGGCACTCGAGGAGCTGCTTCGCTACATGGCAGAAAAAGACCGCTACCTAATTCTCAGTGAAGTCAAATCAGACCTCATCCGAGTGCTGAAAAATTCCGGACTCTACGACATCATCGAAGCGCGCAATATTTTTACCGACGAGCCAAGCAACCCTACGCTCTCAACGGCCAATGCGCTAAAACGCGCAAAGGACCATCTCGGCGACGACACCGCAAATGTTTCGATCTACGTCGACCCCATTCGCGATCAGCACAAACAGGGTGAACGCAGCTAATTCGCGCTGATGGAAATCATCATGGTTCATAGTATCTGGGATAAAGGTACTGTGTTTCGGCGCATGGCCAAAGTCCTCACTGAGCAAGGGCACAACTGCCACGCTCCAGACCTAGAGCCCGCCAACGGAGCACACGGGCTCGCAGATCTCGCCCAAAAGTTAGAGCGCACTATCGACCAAACTCTCGGTTCACACACCCGCTTTGCCCTAATTGGCTTCAGCATGGGATCGCTGGTGGCACGTTACTACATGCAAATGCTCGGCGGTGCTTCTAGAGTCAGCCACTTGTTTTGTATCTCAGGCCCACAACACGGCACCCTGACCGCACACCTGACACTCGGTAAAGCGAGTCGCGACATGCGTATCCGAAGTAAGCTACTACTCCAACTCAATGCAAACACCTCGTCCTTCGAAAACACGATTGTGCATTGCTACCGTACACCGTTTGACCTGCTGATTATCCCATCTCGTAGCTCAGAGCTCGAATTCGCAGACAGCAACCACATCGTGCCG
>JAURBE010000027.1 GCA_030829145.1 Verrucomicrobiota bacterium
GGCTGCGGCGAATGCACTGCTGTTTGGTTGGGCATGTAATGTGATTTTTGCGCTTGGGTTGTGGATCATCGCACGCCTATCACTCGCACCGATTCCCAGTGGCGGTTTGCTGCTGGTTGCAGGTCTATTTTGGAATGTAGGTGTGAAAGTTGGCTTGTTCGGGATTTTAGCGGGTGATCTGACTACGGCCGAAGGGCTGGAATTTCCAGGGTATGCGACGCCGATTCTGTTGTTCGCGTATACGTTGATTGCAGTGTGGGGTGTCATGGCGTTTCGTGCACGGCAAGGTGAGGGAGTCTTTGTCTCGCAATGGTATATTCTGGGTGCGTTGTTTTGGTTTCCTTGGTTCTACACAGTGGCTCAATTTATGGTCGTCTGGTTTCCAGCACGTGGGGTGGTGCAGTCCATCACCAGCGCATGGTATACAGGCAACTTACTTAACCTGTGGCTCGCGCCGATGGCTCTGGCCACTGCGTATTACGTGATTCCGAAGGTGCTCGGCCGGCCGATTCACTCTTATAATTTGGCACTGCTTGGTTTTTGCTCGTTGGCTTTTTTGGGTAGCTGGACGGGTGTGGCTCAGTTGATCGGTGGCCCTGTGCCGATTTGGGTGAGTTCTGTAGGCATTGTTGCTTCGGTGATGATGGTGGTGCCAGTAATTACCAATTCGTTGAATTTATACTTCTCAGTGAAAGGTGCTGGTCCCGAACTTTGGCGCAGCCCTGCACTTCGCTTTGTTGTCTTTGGAGTGTGTTCTTATTTCCTCGCGAGTATGATTGGTTCGGCGATGACGTTTCGCTCTGTCAGTGAGATCCTCCATTTTACTACGTTTGCCAGTGGCCAGTCCCTGCACCTGAGTTACGGATTCTTCTCCATGGTGATGTTTGGTGGACTGTATTTTATGGTGCCTCTATTGACCAAGGTTGAGTGGCCGTCGGCTGGATTGATTACCGTACACTTCTGGGGTAGTGCGCTTGGCATTACTATCAGCGTGGTCGCACTGATGTTGAGTGGTTGGCTGACTGGTCATCAAATGAATGATGCTGCAGTGCCCTTTATGGATGTGGTGTTGACGACGACTACATGGCTCAAAGTAGGCACGGTGGGTACGCTTTGCCTGACGATTGGACACCTTGCCTTTGCCGTCCATTTCCTCTGGATGTTGTTTTCTGTGATTGCGACCTGCGTGAAACAAGAGACCACTGCGCTTGAATCTGCGAGTAAGGAGGGGGCAGCTTAATGAAAAATCTACCGATTATTTTTTGTCTGATTCTTTCTTCTTTGGCGTTTTCCGTCATTGGCTTGGTTTTCAGTAGTAATATTCAGCTTGGCAGTTTGACTCCAACCACAGAGACCTTGGATGAATCGGGTAATCCAATCGAGGGGGATCCACTCTTTCCAGTGACGATGCCGGGCGTGGCCCAGCAGGGTGAGGCGGTTTACGTAGATCTCGGCTGTATCGCTTGCCATACACAACAAGTGCGTCGTGCTGGTTTTGGCACCGATATTGATCGGGGCTGGGGCAAGCGTCATACCGTTGCTCGCGACTATGTCACACAAGGTCATGTCTTGGTCGGAAGTCAGCGTGTCGGACCTGATCTAAAGACGATTGGCGAGCGCCAAGAAGATGCCAACTGGCACCACTTGAACCTGTACAATTCAAAGATCATATCTGGCGATCGTTCGATCATGCCTCGGTATGCGTTTCTCTACGATGTCCGCGAAATTGAAGGCACTACTGCGGCGAATGCCTTACAATTCGAAGCGGGGTCACCGTATGCACCAGCGGCAGGGTTTGAGGTGGTTCCCACACAGCGCGCCGAAGTATTGGTTGAGTACTTACTTAGCCTGAAACTCAACTATAGCCTCCCAGAGGCACAGATTTCTGAAAAATGAGCGACGAGCAACATACTAAAGATTCGGGTGAGCAGGATCTGCACGATTCCCTAAAGCTTGAAAATGAGGAGCCTAGCACAGGCGATTCGCCGATCCCTATTTTTCTCCTGTTCCTCCTTGCGGCACTCTGTTTCTGGGGTGGAGTCTACCTCGTGCAATTCGGTGGTGAGAGTGGTTTCAGTAAGGAGGCTTACACGCTTGATTACGATCCGCATGCAGATGTGGTCATCGTCCAAGTGTCTCTGTTCGATCGCGGTGCTAAAGTGTACCAGGCGCAATGTGCCGCTTGCCACCAAGGCACGGGTCTTGGCGTGCCGGGTGTCTACCCGCCCTTGGCAGCTTCAGGCTGGGTGACGGGCCATCAAGAGAGTTTAGCGCGTATTTTGATCAACGGTCTGAATGGCCCAATCGAAGTCGTTGGTAAGTCTTACAACGGCAACATGCCAGCGTTCGGCCCCAATGGCCTGAATCTCAAGCCGTTGGATATTGCCGGAGTACTGACTTATATTCGCCAAGAGTGGGGCAACCAAGCCTCTGAATTCACTGAAGCAACGATGAACAGCTACATGGATCAGTATGCCTCACGTGCGACACCATGGACTGCTGAAGAGGTCGTTCTTGACCTTGGTCCCGAACCTGTGGCGGACGCCAGTGTTGCGGTCGAGGCGGGCGCACCTGTAGCTGAGGCGGCTCACTAGGTCGTTTATTCTTAGATTTTTATAGCCCTGCTGGCATTGTCCGGCGGGGCTTTTTTTTGGTTCATCGTCGATTAGCGGGGAAATGGCATTGATCTATGTTGGGAGCGTTGAATTTGCTTTTTGTTCTTGGGAGGGACGACCTCCTTGTCGTCGGTATTGCTCTTGGGAGGGACGACCTCCGTGTCGTCCGGTACCGATGCGTGAGAGCCTGACAGGATTATCAGCTCTTCGAGACTCCTGGATGTTCATGTGGTTTCCAAACTGCCCGTGGTCGACACGGAGGTCGACCCTCCCCGACAAAATAGCCGCCCCATTAGGCTCAGAATAGTATCTCCCCGGTAATTGACGAAGAACCTATTTTTTGGCCTTCGTCATTGTGCGTGAAAGGTATAGCAAGGAAGCGGGATTGAAGTTCATGGATGTTGTAACCACACAAACATCAACGACATCAGAGCATGGGCGACGTGTTTCTGAGAGACCGTGAAACGAATTTCGCAGAATTATTTACGGCAGAATGATTCTAATTCAACGCAGGCCTACGATAGCCATAGGCCCCAAGATATTGCTAATCAGTCACCCACCTACCCAACCCAACTATCTCAGTGAGAAATCATTCTGCCGTAAATCATTCTGCTAAAAGCATGGTGGCTGAGTCTGTTTCGCGTTTATCTGGAGGTTTTGCAGCAGTCTGTCATGACGGAGGACACGACCACCGCACAGAACTTTTTTGTCGGTATTTCTCTCCGATTAGCCTGAGGCCTGATCGGATGCGAGTAGTATATCGTCAGTACTCGCTGCGACGGTGATTGTATTGCCGAGAAATTCGAGTAAGATTTGGATACGATTCTGAGCCGGAAGTTGTGCCAGTACTGTACCATTCAGACCTTTCAGGCTGCCCGACACGAATTCGATCTCGGCGCCGGGTTCGAGGCTGGGATCGGGTGCTACAATAATGTCTTCTGGAAGGCTCTCACGCAGGTCTGTAATGATGCTTTCAGGAATCGCGCGCTGTAAGCCATGGCCAACGATGCCGCTGACCCCTTGGGTATGCATGACGCGGCGGTAGTTTTCCCTAAAGCAGAATTTGGCAAAGACATAGCCGGGGAACATGGCTTCTGTGAAGCGTTTCTTACCCGTCCTGGTTTTTTTAATCTGACTGATGCGGGGGCAAAACACGCTGACCGATTCGATTTTCGACAAAATGGCTGCAGCAATATGCTCCCGTTTTGTCTGCGTGCGTAAGCAATACCATTCGTGCGCATGGTCTGTCGTTTGCTCGTGCGGTGCAGTCGTCATATTAAAAATGGCTTATTGGAGTAGCCCCCCTAGTCATTCATATTCGTGAGGCTGGATCTTCCAAGTCTTTATTCGTTTGTTTATCAGTGCCCACTCCAGGCTCGTTAGATTAATTGGTGCTGGTTTGGGTGGATGTCAGCGACGACGACCCCAATTGCCTCCGCCTGGAGTGTGCCATGACTTGGCGGATTCGAGTTGTTCGCGCTCTTTTTCGCTGAGGTCACTTTTGTCCAAGTAGTTGGTAAAGCTTTGTGCATCCTCGGTTTTCCAATTGGCTGCAACTTGCTCCATCATTTTGCTGCGCATACGGTCGTTGTTGATTGATTCCGCCCAACTCATTGCGGTGGGCGGGTCTTCCTGTGCGGCGCGGTAGGTATAGGTCGCGACTGCGCGATCGAGCTCTGGAGACGCTGGGAGGGAGTTGAGCCATTCGGATGAGGCGGTCAGGTCGTAACGTGTCCATTCGCGTGTAATTTCTGCAGTGGCACGCCCGTAGGCGGGGTCTTCGGTGGATAGGGTACTCAACCAAGCGGCAGCAGCGGCAGGATCGTTTTCGGCCCATTCTGAAATTAAGGTGGTTTTGAGTTGGGTATTGGCCGCGTCGCCAAGCGATTGCACATAGGCAGCTGCAGCGTCAGGATCGAAAGCCGCCCATTCATCGACCAATTCACGTTGCAAATGCTCTTTAGTCGGGCCATCTGCCAGCAAGGCGATGGTTGTTTGTGCATCGGCGAGGCCTCCGCTTTGAATTTGTGTTTCGATCACTGCACCCAATAAACGGTTTTTGAAGCGCATGTCCGCAGGGGTTGCTTCGCTCAATCCATTGGCATAGCTGAAGGCTGCTTTAGGGTTGCTTGCGGCAAAGCCTTGCATGATGGCGCGCATTTGTGAGCTGCGCAGGTTGGAGGGGACGTCGGCTAAATGCGTATCTGCCCAGGCGAGAGCAGCCATTGGTTCGCGGTTGGCCCAGACTTTGAGGATATCGGTGCGTGCGCGTTCGGCGTCGCGTAGCGATGAAATCGAATCAGTTAATTCGAGGGCTGTCAGTGGGTCGGTGATGGCGAGCTGTTTGAGTAGATTCCGTATGGTGGAGGATCTGCTCGGGTCTGATTGGGGTAATTCAAAGGCAGCGGTGAGCATTTGCAGTGTCTGCTCGCGATTGGGTTGCTGAAGTGGTTGCAGCTCATTTTCGGCTTCTTGGCTGCTGGCGGTTCGGTTGAGGCTGCTGCTAGAGCGCTCTAGCAGCAGCGTTTCTAAGTCAGTCGGTGCCCGTTGGTCTCGCGTGCTGCTGCCAGAGAATGACTGCGAGCGGCCGATAAAGAAAGCGATCGCAATACTGGCAATCCAGACTGCTAGATATAGTTTTAATGACGAACGTGGCATGGTGGGTAGTCGAGTAGTGGGCCATGCTTCAAGTGCATGAACTGATTCGAATCGGGATCAGCTTAAATAAGTTTCATCGGTGGCTGTAGATTAACAAAGAAACAGACGGTTGCCTAGTCACCAATCCAGATTAAATCGCCTTCGTCGACGCAATCGAACAGTTCGGCCATGTCAGAATTGCGCAGTTCGATGCAACCGCCACTAAAGGGGACGCCGATGCGCGCTTCGTGGTTGGTGCCATGAATGTAAATATAGCGTTCGTAACTGTCGCACCCGGCGCCACTATTATGGCCCGCTTCGAGGCCGCGGAGGCGGATGATTCGGGTAGTGATCAGATTGCGCTGTTGCGCGTCGATGGAGCATTCGGAGAAATGCTGCCCGGTAGCAACTCGTCCTTTAAAGACCATGCCCAAGGGTGCATCCGCGCCAATTTTGTCGCCGAGTGCATGCAGTCCTAGTGGCGTACCATACGAATCTGCCTGACAAGAGGGCGGGTTTTTTGAGGTTGAGATCGAGAAAATACGCTCGATAGTACCATTGCGCAGCAACACAAGTTCCTGTCGTTCAATTGAAACGATTAGTTGGCGCGGTGTCGCGGTGATTGACAAGGCCTTGCAGCTTTGTTTTACACGCCCGCTTTCCTTTATAAAATCAAATGGCATACAAAGTAGGCATCCTCGGAGCGACTGGTGCAGTCGGTCAAGAAATCATTCGTCTTCTCCACGAGCGTGAATTTCCCATTGCGGAACTTCACTTGCTCGCATCTGCGCGTTCGGCGGGGAAAACTCAATCCTATGGCGACAAGATGTGGACGATTGAGGAAGCGACTCCCGAAAGCTTTGATGGGCTAGATATCGCGATTTTCAGTGCGGGCGGCGATCAAACACTGCAGTTTGCTGAAGAAGCGGTCAAACGTGGTTGTATCGTGGTGGATAACAGCTCGGCCTTTCGTATGGATCCGAATGTTCCGCTCGTCATTCCCGAAATTAATCCAGACGCAGTCGATGCTCACCAGGGGATCCTTGCCAATCCGAATTGCTCCACAGCCATCTCATTGATGGGGCTCTATCCGTTACACAAGGCATTTGGCTTGAAATCCTTTATCGCTTCTACGTATCAAGCTGTTTCAGGCAGTGGCGCGGGTGGTTTGATTGAGCTCGACCAGCAAGCACGCGCGTGGGCCAAGGACGAGCCGCTGGTGAAAGAAGTGTATCCACATCAGATCGCATTTAATCTCCTCCCGCATGTCGATGCCTTCCAAGACGACGGTTATACCAAGGAGGAAATGAAGATGCTCAATGAGGGTAAGAAGATTTTGGGGCTGGCTGACTTACGTGTGACCTGCACCTGTGTGCGCGTCCCAGTGTTTCGCGCGCACTCGATTTCGATCAGTGCCGAGTTTGAAAAGCCAGTGAGCGTCGAAGCAGCCAAGGCTGCGATTGAAGCTTTTGATGGTGCCGAACTTGTCGATAATCCTGCTAACTTAGAATATCCGATGCCGATCGATTATTCTGAAGTGGTACCATGTGGCGTCGGTCGTATTCGTAAAGACAGCGTCTTTGAAAACGGGCTCGCACTTTGGGTCACAGGTGACCAGCTCTGGAAAGGTGCTGCACTGAATGCGATTCAGATCGCAGAGCTGTTGCATACCAAGAGTTTACTGGGTAAGGGAAAGTCCTTCGAGATTTTCAGTGGGTAGCTTGTTGATTCTTCAAAATATCAATTTTCCCCGCGATAAAGTATAGCATGGTAATTAAGTTATCTGGGTTTCTAAATCCTCTGGCTTTTCGTTTGACCGCGGAGAAGACTGAGTTGAGTCCTTCAAGGCATGCAGTAGTCATTTTCCCTGAGCCGCAGAAGGCCAGTATGCCATCCTGATGCTTCTCAATTGACTCAGCAGCTTTGAGCATGGAACTGGCAAATAAATGAGGTGCTTTTGTCGCAGTTTTCTTAACCCAGTTACACCAACTGCGTAGTCGTCTTCGCGTCCAACTCTCGAAAGGAATTTGATTGTAGATGTTCTTTAACGCTAAGCGCATTTGATACGCCTTAGATGTCCACAAACAATCATGGTCGATGCGGTCAAAATGTATACGCTGTGTCTCAGTCAGGTTCTCAGTGTTCTTTCGCCAGAGCCACATGGTTTTCTTAAGCTGCTTTTTTGCCTCAGTGGTGCCTCGCTTGTTTTCAGCCTGCCGAACCTCATCGACTCGATCTCCGATTAGCTTCATTACATGGAAGCGATCAAAGACGATACGAGCATTACGGCAGTTGTTACGGACTCCACTCTGGTAAGAAGCGCTCATATCAATCGCGGCATAAGTGATCGCATGAGGGTGCCCATTGCGCTTTAACCGCTCATCATAGAAGGCCACCCAAGTGTCTTTGCCTTTGCCCTTGGTAGCAAACAGCACCCGCTTCTCTTTCATGTCGGTAAATACTGTGAGATACTTATGCCCCTTTCGATAGCTCAGCTCATCCGAGCCTACGCAAGTAACCGATCCAAAATCCAATCCTTCTTTGGCTTCCTCGACGTAGGCTCTTAGCACACGCCACAAGCGATGGTCATTCTCGCCAAGATCTCCCCCGCACTTTTGACCGGCATCTCCTTCATCAAAGTTAAAGCAAAGGCTTCGAACTCGTTGCTCAATCCTTTACATTTGCCCTCCCAAGGTGCTTTGGCTCTCCAGATTTTGCCGCAATGATTACACTGTAAGCGAGGCAATGCACACTCAATGACGCACTCACCATTGAACACGTTCAGGTGACGCCAAAAACGACGCGGAGCATGATCATAGAGTTTTACTTTGTAGCGCTTATCTTCACGACAACGCTGCGAAGATAGCAACGAAGCAGTCTCTCGAACACGAATAAATATCGTGTTTCTCTCCTCCACAGACTCTGTCTGGAAGACTTCCCAATCCTCTCCTAGGCCAAGTATCTGACCAAATAAATCTTCTGATGATACGCTCATAACTTTGGTTCATCAGAATTATCGATTTAGGCAAACATCCACTGAAAATCTCAAAGAACCATGTTAATCATCGTCATAAGCGAGCCTTTCTATTGGGAATTTTTATCGACCTCTAACGATAAAATGCTTGGATACTGCCGTGAAGACGTCATTTCTACTCTACTATCTAGTCTTAGTCATTATGTTTGCACTTTGTAACGCAAACGCTGGGAGTGATATCGAACTTCAAACCGAAGCCGAAACTATCATTCAAGCAGAGAGAAATGCAAAGCAGCAGCGCAAAGCAGAGATTGATGCCGAAATCGAGGTAGCAGTAGTTGAGGAGGAGTTTCACCACAAACAAGGCAGGCGTAAAGTAGTGCTTAGGAGAGTGAACCCACTGGTAAAGCCTCAGACAGTTCAAGCTAATGGTGAGATCGAAGTTGCAGAAATTTTATCAGCTAATCCAGATCAGAAATGTGAAATACCTCTAGTACGGTTAGAAATGATTCAGTTGAATGCCAAAAATTACGATGACCTTTACAGTGAAATCACTTTTCGAGATGAAAATACCGAATTTACCATCTGGACCAATATTGCCCTTAATTACCTTCAGGAAATCGATAGTTTTACCTTTGATAATGTTCGCTATGACTACTTCGGGTTTATTGATAAGATCAGTTCAGAGTTAGAGCAGGAGAGGGTAGAGAAGTGGATTCATAAGGGGCATGCTTACGAGACTCGTTGGAAGGAGTTGCCCGTAGTGTTTTCAGAAGAGCCTGAATATGTCGTCATAACAGAAGAACCTGAGTCAGTACCGGAAAAGCTATATGAGCAAACTACGGCATTGCTTACGCACTTCCTCTTGGAGGAGGAGAATCTTCGTGTTGCTTATCTCAACCGGAAAATGATGAGTGCGGCCCGCGCCAAGCACAGTGCTGAAAACCCTGAAACTCCCGAGGACTCTGTGATGTTGTTCTGGCCAGAGAAGAACAGCCGCTACCTTGAGAACGCTCAATAGGAATTATTATGAGATTGCTGAAATCATTGTTATTTATTGCCGCACTGTCTGGAGGATTTTGCTTCGGGCAAACGGCTGATGATTTAAATGAGGGGCTTGGAATCTCTCACAACGGATCGACTGAAACACTCTCGTGGTTCGGTAAAAGTGGGCGGATATATTTCATCCTAACTACAGAAGATCTTTTGGATGATTGGGAATTTGTACCTGTGATTGAAACGGGTAATGAACTCCCGATTTCGTGGGGCTTCATGCCCGGTGCGAATACTAAGAAAGCCTTCTTTAGATTACGTTACACAGATCAGTTTGCCTTTGACGCGCTAAATGAAGATTTCGATGGGGATTCGGTGACGAACATGGAGGAGCTTCTTCAGGAAACAAATCCTTTTCTTGCCGTTGATCTCGATGAAAACGGCCTCGCGGACGATTGGGAGTTGTTCTACTCGCTTAGCGTCGCGGCCAATGACGAAGAGCCGGATGCCTACAGCAATCAGATTGAGTCTTTGATCGGTAGTGATCCGAACAAAGCCTATGCCAGCTCCAGCCAGATGGATGTTTATTGTCCTAATTGAGAGATTTAACCATGTGTTTATTCATCTTCTTACTCCTTCTTGTCGGCGCAAGTTACCTGTCGGCTCAAATTACATGGCAAGCAACTGAAGCGAGCCAAGAGGCTGACTTATTTTCTAAAGACCTTCTCTACACCTTCCATGGTAAGAACACTGGAACTGTGCCAGTCAAAATTGAATCATTGCGAGCGAGTTGCCCCTGTCTGAATGCTTCATCTGATAAATCAGAATTAGCGGCTGGGGAGGCGTTTCTTGTTGTTGCTGAGTTTGATCCCTATGAGATGGGCGGCACGCAGCGCCAAAGAGTCTTCGTAGCGATAGAAGGACAAGAGGAACCTGATGTGTTGACGGTTACTGCTGAATTGCCTGAGACAATCACGCTTTCAAAGAAACGACTTTATTGGAAAGCAAACAGTGAGCCCAATGCCCAAACACTAAGTTTGTCCTTATCTGAGAGTAAGGGTGTTGAGCTGATAGATGTATATGCTATGGATGAAAATTTCTCTACGCAGTTGAAGAAAATTTCTGCAAACAGCTATACGCTTACTGTAAGGCCTGAAGATCTTTCAGTTCTGCGTCCTGCGGCTGTTATGATTCGTTATATTGTTAATGGTCGATCGATCCGCACGACAGTTCCCTGTTTTATCGGCAAAAAGAACCCGTTCGAGTTTTCATATAAGCCAAAACTGAAACGTCTGACTGGTTCTCAAATTGAGGCGAGCATTCGGAATCAAGAGCCGCTTCACATTCCCGAAGGGCTTTCAAATATTACAATAACACCACCTGAATCGTCTGAGGCTGAATCTGAGCTATGAAGCGTTCTCTTCTAATTCTTCTTCTCATTGTATCTGTTGCTCCTTTGTTTGGGCAGCATGAGAGCGGCGGCCTTGAAAAGCTGCGTTTGCATGTTTCGAGCTATATTATTCGCGAGCCCGCTAGTACATCTATACCATCTTTTAACTTCCAGAGCGGTTTAGAGACATGGACAGGTGATGAAATTACCACGACTACCGACACGACTGAAGTTGTCGATTGGGATGCAGTGAATACCTGTGCTCAAGCTGCTTTTGAGGCTCAAGCAAGTAGTTGCTACTACCCGGAGTTGATTATCGAATATTATTACTGTGGTGATCCCTGGGGAGATGACTGGTGGCGTTACGAATCTTGCGAATACTCATATAACATCTGGCACCAAATTCCCGGTTGTGTTGATTCAGCGCAGGATGCAATCGCCCAGCAGCTTGCAAATGGAACACATCCATGTGTGACGGATAATACTGCGACTTATCCTTTAGCTCGAAATAATCATTTCGTTCTGATTGAGCCAGGCGTTGACTACACGCTGGATGTTTCCGCGCTGAATGGCATTCAGCTCCAGACATCGTTTTTAGTCCCTCAAGGCTATGTTGTATTTATAGAGAATGATTCAGGTGAATTTGAACCGCTGTCCATTGTTGAGACGGACTTTAGCGAAACATCTCAATCTATTACTCTGCAAATTCGTGAGCTACGTGGAGAGGCCCCCGAAATCTTTGGGCAAGCTAGTGACGTTTTTGTCGGAGATATAAAATGGGAGCTAGGTCTCGGCTTGCTTGGAAACGGTGATTCGGCTGGCCGTCTGGTATTGCACGAGAATGACTTAACTGCTGCGATTTATACACGTGAAGTGCTCAAGTATTACCGTCCTGTGACGGCTGGTACGAATGAAATTGAAGTTATTGAAGACGGTTCAGGTTCTCTTCGCCAAATTAAGACTCCCGGTAGTTTCGTGGATATTGTGGATACTCTGAGTGACCGTGGTGAGGTCATTCAGTATGAAATCCGCTTATATGCACCGCTTGCTTCTGGAGCGACTAAAACGGGAGGATTCTACACGCCTGCTACAGCTGACTTATTGGTCACATATCAATTAGGCCGTGAGTTGGCAGAGACTGATAATGACTTTTTCATCAAGCAATTTGATAGTTCAGGCACATTGCTGCGAACTGATGATGTTACCAAGCAGGCCAAAGGAACTACCCTCAAAGGGATTGCTCTTAATGATTGGGATGTTGTGACAACTGCGAACAGTGGAGCACATAATGTTACCAAGACACTCTCTGCGGATAATTTCGATTATGCTCCTGCCGGTTCTGCAACGGGTATTCGTTTTGAGTCCTTAACTTTCGATCAAACGAAGCGCAGCTACGATGAGGAAGAGGCCGAGTTTGTTACACAATCTCTCTATGACACGATGCCTGACATTGGTCTGGGCTCGGTTGGTGAACTCTTGTTTGTTCAGTTTCGTGGTGACGACACCTCAGGTGTTTTGGATGGAAATCAGTATCAGTATACCTACAGTGCTAGTTCAGCATCTCCTGAAAACTACGGGCAACGGGTATTTTCTAGAGATGCTTTTGGCGCGTGGAGCTACACGATCTTCAATGGAACCGATGAGTCGCGCACATTTGGTGAAGAGTCGGTCATAATGCGTCCAAGTGAAACACCTTACGATTCGTCTACGTTCACTAATGGCGCAATGGTCGATCATGACAATGATCCTGCGACACCGAATATCCCTCAATGGAATTTCGATATCACCAGTACAAATACTTTCGCAGAATATCAGTTGATTGCCCAGGCGTTTGATTACGATGGTGTGTCGGTTCGTGATTCAAGCGTTAAGACATCCGTTAATAACACAGGACCAAGTTCATTGGTTCCGATTAGCGAGAGTATACAGAACCCTACATACGGAGATTACGAGGGCGAGAAAATCGAAGTCATTTGCCAATACCAACCTCATGACTTTCCAAAGGCTGACAATCGTCGCAATGCGACTTTCACTGCTCGCTATACCCCAAACACCCAAAATCGCCGTTTGATCGGCAAGCCGTTGTTCGTGTTTAATCCTGACAGAACGAAAACCAGCTACGGCTACTTTGAAGGCACTTATCGTGGCCTTTCTGATGCATTCGTGACCATTGAAATTTCTGGTTATCACGCCACTGACTTGGCGCACAGCGATACGACTAAACTGACTATAGACGACCAAGTTCACGGCTCTACAAGCACGAGCCACGAAGGTCTTAGCTTCAAGGTTGATGCAATCACGTTAGCTCCTGGGCAATCGACGAAATCGGTTGTTGTTCGTGATGTGAACGGACGTGTTCGCTTTCATGAGCGATGGGTGTATACGACAACTTCTCAATGGGAGAAGGCAGAAGATATCGCCCAGACATTTACAAAGTTTGGCCAGCTCGATAGTAGGACGATCAACGGGCGGACAGTTTATGAGGCGAATTGGCTTGGCCTTCGCAAGCAATGGGAAAAAGACGTAGCGGGCCTTAAAACTACATTTGAATATGATGGAATTGGGCGTATCACCAGCACGATTGTTGAAGGGGCATCTGGGGTAGCTGGTATACCATCAACTCGACGCAGCAATTTCTTCTATGATGCACGAGATCGTGTGGTTGCTACTGAAACAATTGTGAGCGGCAGCGACAAGCTAATCGAAAAACAGGTCTATGATGCTCAGGGATATCTTCTTTCGGAAACAGATGCGAATAATCTGACCACGACATATTCCTATGATTTTGAGACAAGCTTGTATCCCCAATTCCTCGGGATGAAGAAGACCACGAATTTCCCTGATGGCACTTCGTTGGAGGTCTATGTCAAGCAGAACGGAAAGACTTGGAAAGAGGTCTTCTATGCATTTGACGATACGGTTCTTGAGGAGACTTTATATACTCACGAAAATAGTGTTTCAGCACCTTCAGGCAGTAGCCTTGAGTCGGTAAATCGGAAAGTCAGGATCGATACGAGTGATAACGATTCGGGCACAACAGATGATCCATATATTGAACGTTTCTACGATGCCGCAGGTAATTTGCGCTTTGAGCAATCGCCAACCGCTGTCGCGGGAAGTCTCTTTCAGGTCCAGTTAAGCTACGATAATGAAACAGGGCAATTAACCGAGCGACTGGAAACCGAAGTTGCCGAAGGTGCTACTGCTGGTGCTCTCGGTTTACGAACGCTGACTGAATACGGGAATATGGGTGAAGTCACGCTGAGCGGATTTGATGTCAGTGGCGATGGATCGTTGAGTAAGGGCAGCTCTGATCGTGTGGAGCATACAACTGAGCGTTTCGTGCTTAATTCAGGTAACGTCTGGTTGGAATCCACGCAGGCGGTTTATCCTGAAAATGGCGAAGACAATCCTTTTGAGATAACTGCTAAAGCTCAATTGAGCGGCCTGCCTATAACGACCGTTTCATATGCTACGATAGAAGATTTGGCAGGCAATGAAACAGTAACCACTGTGACCGTTGATCGTTCGAATCAAACCGTTACGACTACTGTTGATAACCCTGATTCAGATACTGATACGGTCACGGTTGTTCAGAATGGTTTAACCCAATCGCTGACCAGCAAAGAGAATCTACAAGCCACTTTTGGCTATGATCAGGCCGGACGGCAGGTTTTATCCAAAGATGCTCGGGGCATTCATGCCGTGACAGTTTACGAGCAAGGTAAGGATCGTGTTGAATATGCTATTGCCGGAATTACGGCAAGTGTCATAGGAACAGAAGGTCCTGCTTCACTTGTTAGTCAGGGCTATGCAACTCAATTTGCTTACGATGGAACAACTGGACGGTTGATCTGGGAGAAAAACCCTGAAGGTAAGTATACTCGCTTCAGTTACGAAGATCGCGGTCAAGTGGAATACCAGTGGGGCGAGGCGACATATCCTGTCTGGTTTGAATATGACAGCTTCGGAAGGCTTGAGAAGCAACATACCTATGGGATGGCGAATGTCGGCTCCGGAGTAGATTTTTCCGGAGCCGTGTGGCCGTCAAATATTGGCAGCGGTGATGTGACTACATTCGATTATTTTGATGCGGTTGGCTTACTGAAGAGCCGCACAGACGCCCTGAATCGTCAGACCAGCTTCACCTATGATGCAAGAGGACGTGTCGTTACAGAACTCTCGCCTGATGGTGGAGTTGGCGATCCGGCAATTACCAAGACCAGCACTTACTATCCGAAAACGGACGAACTCAAGTCAGTCGATTACACTGGTGACAGTGATCTGACGCCTGACCTTGATTTCACTTACCACCGTTCAGGAGCTGTTGCTACAGTTCGCGAAGATGGCATTCAGCGAAGTTTCCATTACGATTTTGATTCAAGTACTGGCAATGAGTCGGATCTGAAACTTTTGGCTGAAGATTTGCCGAGTTATTACACCGGCTTGTCGGACGTCTCGACCTCAGATTCAGGGCACAGACATAATCGAATTCGATATAACTACCAAAATACTGGAGTGATGCTAGGACGCCTTGATAGTCTGGCAATGGGCACTGCCTCGGGAGGCAGCAATCCAACACTTTCCGCCACACGCTATATCAGTGGCTATGGCTACGATTCCAAAGGGCGATTTAACACCGTCGATGTAGCAGCTTCACGGACTTGGACGTATTCCTACTTTACAAATACCAACCAGATTGGCGGACGGACACTGTCTGGCACAACATTGGCAACTGAGCGTGCTTACGAAAGTGATCGCAACCGGCTCAGTCGGATAGAAGTACTGGATAACACCACATCCATAGCTCGTTTCACTTATCGCTACAATGACTTGGGTAATCGTGAAGATGCAGTCCAGACTGGCTCGGCCTACAGCATTTACGATCAAGGACTGGTGACAGATTACGGCTATAACGATCGTCAAGAAGTGACACGTTTCGATTCTGTGAATGGTAGCTCTGCCAGTGTTCTGGATGGTGCACCCATTTTGATTAGTGGTCGCAGCTTTGCATTTGATTACGATGACATCGGGAACCGATCCAGCATGACACATAAGAACGTCAAGTTGAGTGATAATAGCGTTGCCGACAGACAATTCGATTGGAGCGCGAATGCACTCAATCAGATCAGCAGCCGAGCGAATGCTGACTTCGTACACGTGCAGGGCAGAAGCCAGCTTGATACCTATATCACAGTCGGTTTTGTGCCGGATGATTTGCATCGCGCAAATCGTTATGGTGAATTCTTTAGCCGAGCGTTGGAGTTGCGTGATGGTAGTGCTGCCGCAATACATCGAGCAGACTTGGATTTATTCAGCGTCGAACCTGATGGTTGGATTGATCCGAGTGACGGCACAACCGTGTTAGGTGATTTGATCGATCACCAGCAACGAGAAGTCTGGTTGGCTCCTGCAACAGAGAATTTTACCTATGATGTTCGCGGGAACCTGAAAACGGATAGTCGCTGGTATTATACTTGGGATGGCGCTAACCGCTTGCGCTTTATTGAAACGAGCTCAACCGCAGCTGGGCTCGGAGTCGCACGTGAGAAATTCGGCTACCGATACGATTATTTGGGGCGGCGTGTTGCCAAGGATGTGTATGCATGGACGGGGAGTGCTTATGAGAGCAAGCCTTCGCAAACGACCTTATATTATTACAATGGCTGGAACCTGATTTACGAAGCCACTTACACTGGAATTACCTATAGTGGTAGCACACTAAACTCGGCAACATTTGACAGCGAAATTGCTTATCAATGGGGGCTAGATTGGTCTACTAGTATGCAGGGTGCTGGCGGTGTTGGCGGCCTGGTGGCGATTGCCTTTCGTAATGCCGGTGGCGTTGCTGGAATCCGGTATCCTGGCTTTGATGGAAATGGAAACTTAGTTGTTCTTCTCGACGAGAGCGGAAGTTTAACAGCTACTTACGAATACGGGCCGTATGGAGAATTGTGGCGAGCTAGTGGTCCAGACGCTGCGCGCAACCCTTTCCGCTTTAGCACGAAATACCATGATGCGGCTACGAAACTGTATTACTACGGGTATCGTTATTACAGTCCCGATTATGGTCGCTTCATCAGCCAAGACCCAATTCGTGAAACTGGGGGTCTTAATATCTACGCGTTCGTAAACAACAATCCCACGAACCACTACGATTATCTGGGAATGTTCTCGAACCTCGGATTGGCGGCTGGTTTTGCTGCGGGATATGCGGACTCTTTTGATTTCGGCTCTTCTTCGAGCGACTTCAGTTACACATACAGCAATCCATTTGCTTACGATCCGTTTGATCCGTTCAGCTACCAAAGTAGCTTTTTAACAACATTTGATATTTACGGCCATAATTATGCGCCAGTCAGGGCGCCTGAGATGCCTTCCTTCGGTTTGTTGCCGACGGATTATTATCTTGGTTCATTTAGAAACGACTATGATTGGCTGTGGAATTCAAATTCTTATTCTGATTACGGAGGTGGGTTTGATGCCAGCACGCGCACTGAGTTCAACTCAGATCGGTCGATCTCGACTATTGTTGGAGGATATCCAATCGCGACAGTTCCGCTCAGTGGAGATAGCGACTATCAGTATTTTGAGCATTTGACTATGCGTCAGAACGGTGTCACCCCGATTGGAGGGGAGCCGGATAATTATGCTTTAATGGCTGGATTGGGAGGTTTCGGTAGAGCTTGTTACGCTACTTGGCAGACGCTTTCTGTCTGGACAAAATCCGTTACAGGCACTTTATTTACATGGGGGCAAATTGTGGCAAATCCTGATGATCCATTTAATTATGTTGGAGTGGGGCTTCTGGACGAAGGCTTTGACGCACTAAGGGCTACTACTAGGACTAGCGTGTATGATGACTTCGCGCTTCAAGCCACAAACAAAATACCGACCCGAACCAACTTCAATCAATACGAAGCTATCTTTGAGGCTCCGATTACTGGAACGAGTCGCGGTGCCCATAGAAGTTCCGCGAATAGAGCTTTCGCTAACCAGCTTGAAAATAGCACTGATCTGCAAAGGGCAGTGAACAACGAGTTTGGAACGGATGTTCTTCAACACATGAACTCTGGTTCAGGGCGTAATCTACTGAATCCTCCCGGTGCTCAATGGCACCACCCAATTGATAATCCCAATGTGATGCAACTTCTGCGCACGGGGGAGCATACTAATCCTATGCTTCAGCCAGTCCTTCACCCTGGACCAAATGGAACTGGTGGATTTGGAACGTTCTTTTAGGCTTTATGAT
>JAURBE010000028.1 GCA_030829145.1 Verrucomicrobiota bacterium
TGTCCATCTGTGGTTAAAAAGCAGAACCTAAGATTGTTGGAGGGTTTAGGTTCATCCGTAAGCACGCTCGCCATGGGATTCGGTTGTGTCATGGGACTGAATCAGTAGTTCTATGCACCCACTCCCCGGCAAATGACGAAGAACCTTTTTTGGTTTCATCGTCGATTAGCGGGGCAGGCATTGATCTATGTTGGGAGCGTTGGATTTGCTTTTTGCTCTTGGGAGGGACGACCTCCGTGTGGTCCGGTACCGATGCGTGAGAGTCTGACAGGATTATCAGCTCTTGGAGACTCCTGGATTTTCATGTGGTTTCTAAATGCCCGTGGTCGACACGGAGGTCGACCCTCCCCAACCGAATAGCCGCCCCATTAGGCTCAGAATAGTATCTCCCCAGTAATTGACGAAGAACCTATTTTTTGGTTTCATCGTTATTATTTAGATAGATGCGGGCACAGGGCATTTGATTTCCTTCCCTGTCATTTTTAAACTGCTTGCGGTCACACTTCTGTAGTTACTTCAGGATAAGATATACTGCGGCAATTGTACTGATGATTAGTAGCGGCGGTAGCCACAATGCATTGCTATCTAGCCGCCGAGGATGACGATGCAGCCAAAGTAGCAGGAGGTAATAATTGCCAAGTATTGCGTAACTGAGAATCGGCGAGAACCCCACACTCGGTAGTGATGTACCTGGCAACTGTGCGCAGTGAATGACCGCTAGATCCATCAGGTGGATCACTGCCCAAGCTGAGTGGTTGAGGAACTCCGACAGCTCTGGAACGAAGAGGCTCGCGCTAACCAGCGAGATGACTCCGCCGGTGATGACTAGGGCGACGAGATTGACCAGAAGCATATTTAGCAAAATAGCTCCAGGTATGATGCATTCAAAGAGCGCTGCACTCAATGGCGTGCTGGCCAACCAAGCCGAGAAGCTGATCGCGAAGAGTAGTAGTAGCTTGTCGACTAGCCATACCGTTATGCGCTCTCCAGGATTCCAGTCTTCTTCAGGTCGCCAACCATAGGGCTGAAGCCGGCTTGTAAGACAATTATAGAGAGGCAGCCCGAATAGCAGAATACTGGCAACTACCGTATATGAGAGCTGAAAACCAATACTCCAGAGCTGGATTGGATCGATCGCCAGCACTAGCAATGCCGATCCGATCAGCGCTGCGAAGGGTGAGCGTTGTCGTTGCAATGCAAAACTGAGCCAGAAAAAAGCTGTCATTAGAAATGCGCGCAGGGCGGAGGGCGAGTTACCAGTAATTTCGACATATAAATAGAGTAACGGTAATCCAATCCATGGGCGTACGATGTAAGGAATACGAATCAGCAGCAGGAATTGAGCGATGACTGCTGCGATGACTCCAATATGAAGCCCACTGATAGCAAAAAAGTGCATTGTGCCCGTCATCTGGAAACGCTGGGTTTGGTCGTCGGTCAATTCAAGGCGCCGCCCCAGTAGCATGGCGATATAGACGTTGACCAAATCAGACTGCTTCGGGGCGCCCAAGTGGAGTGTCTGTTGAAAGCGCTGATTCATCTTCGCACAGAACTGGGCGAAGGCGGGTGGCTTTCGAATGATTTCAAGTGTTTCAGTGCGGTCGAATCGATAGTGTACACCGAGAGTAGTGAGGTAGGTCTCAAATTCAGCGTTTTTTGCGGTCGGGTCGTCCGCAAGGATAGGAGTTAGGACTCCAGTAGTGCTGAGTTGCAGGCCACTTTGTATGTGACTGTTGTCTCTGTACTCAGAGGCTAAATTCTCAGGTATCTTTAAGCGAAAGTAGATCTGGTCACCTGGGTTAATTCGGCTCAGGGGTGGCGCGGTCAGCACTCGGGCCAAGCCGCTTGGATTATTGTATGCCTGCCCTTGGTACATGACACGTTCGATTTCAATGGATAGTTGTGCTTCTCTCGCCGGGAGTGCCTGATTATGCGGGGAGGGTATCGTTGGGAGCCGAATAATGCCATAAGCCCAGAAACAAGAGACGGCGCTGAGTACCAAGCAAAGAGCCCATCCATGCTGGAGGTTCGGATGACGCGCAAAATAGAGTGCTATCATACCTCCGATAAGCGCCACGCTCAATAGCACGGAGATGGGTGCCTTGAATTGTTCAGCAAGCAGTAATCCAATGACAAGTCCAACGAGCAGCACGAGGATCGGGGCACGTGCTGAAGTCGGTTGTTTCATTGCGGTATATTCTCTTATGCTATAAGGCGTTAGTTAAATTTGTTCGATTGCATTCTATCTTGCAAGGCTGCGTCACGCTCTCGATGGTATTGCCAATGTCTGCCAATATTGAACAAGCTGGGTTTTTTGAAGCTGAACAGGATTCAGTTCCAGGTTCTGCAGCGCGACCTTTGGCGGTGCGTATGCGCCCGCGGGATTTGAGTGAAATCATTGGGCAAGATCATATCGTGGGGGAGGACTGTTTGTTGCCTCGATTGATTCAGGCAGATAACTTTGGTAGTGTTATTTTTTATGGTCCACCAGGGTGTGGTAAGACCTCGATGGCAGAGGTGATTGCCGCCGAGACGCAGAGTAAGTTTGTACGAATTAATGCGGTGCTTTCGAATGTGGCAGAGGTGCGTGATATTTTGCGAATGGCTCGCTACGAGCCAGATAAGCGCACGATATTGTTTATCGACGAAATCCACCGTTTTAATAAATCGCAGCAAGACCTGCTCTTACCAGATGTTGAGGCGGGCAACATTCGCTTGATCGGTGCGACGACGCACAATCCCGGATTTTACGTGAATCCACCATTGCTGAGTCGTAGTCACCTTTTTCGCCTTGAGCCAGTAGATGTGGAGTCAGTGGCGGTGGTACTTGAGCGTGCTTTAGGCGACTCGGATCGTGGCCTTGGTTCGCACCGGTGCACTGCCGATGCGGAGGTTTTTCGAGCGATTTCAGAGTTTTCAGGTGGCGATCTGCGTCGTGCGCTCAATGCGATGGAGACCTTAGTATTGAGTCAACCGCTAGGCTCGCATATCGATGCCGCGGCGGTGGAAGTCTTCGCGCGCGAGCGGCAGATCCGCTATGATCGAGATGAGGACGAGCATTATGATCACGCCTCAGCGATGATTAAAAGTATTCGAGGCTCAGATCCAGATGCTGCGCTGTATTGGACTTTCAAAATGCTCCAAGGCGGCGAAGACCCGCGTTACATTGCACGGCGGCTGACTATCTTGGCTTCAGAGGATATTGGTTTAGCGAACTCGCATGCGCTGATCGTCGCTACAGCTGCTTTTGACGCCTGCGAGAAAGTAGGGATGCCAGAGTGTGAGTATAATCTCGCGCACGCGGTGCTTTTTTTAGCGACTTCGCCAAAGAGTAACTCCGTGACGCGGGCGATGCATGCGGTTAAAAAATCGCTACGTGATGAGCCAGTTCAGTCGGTGCCGTTATGGCTGCGCGATGCGCATACAAAAACCAATCAAGCGCTCGGACATGGAAAGGGCTATCGCTATAGCCATGACTATCCCTCGGGCATATCAGGGCAGGAATGTATGCTCGATCCACAACAATTTTATGTGCCAGGAGATGCAGGTGCGGAATCTGCTGTAGCGCAACGCCTTGAGTCGTTAAAAAAGCTCAAAGCGCAAATAAAGCAGCGGGAAGCTTCTGAGTCAGATTGATTTTTGTCATTGCTTAGTTATAACAACCATTTTGAAAAATCACTGTTCCCACCCAACTCTTTGCACTGTTTACGTCGTTATTTCAACTGGTTGTGAGCGAGCAAATTAAAGGCGGCTTCGTTGATTGTAGGGAACTCGATTTGAATTTAGCCGACTAAGTGACTATGGATTTTAAGCAATTACTCAAAAGTTGGGTGATCATCGCCTTTGGTGTATTGATTGCTTCAAATACTGGCTCAGGCATTCATTATGAAAATCGCGAAGCCCTGATCATTGCAGTGATCTTGCTCAGCGCGTTGAATGTATTTCTCAAGCCAGTACTGATGCTATTTTCATTGCCGTTTATTATTCTGACTTTCGGCATCGGGATTTGGATTATCAATGCATTGTTGTTTCTCTTCGTAGGAATGCTGGTTAGTGGTTTTCATATTGATACATTTGGTAGCGCACTCTGGGGAGCATTGGTGGTCAGTATCACTAGTGGAGTGGCGAGTCTGCTTTTTCCTGGTTCCAAGCAGAGCCGATTCAATGTAAATGTCCGCCGCAGTGGCACTTCGCCGCGCCAAGAGGCGTCTCCACGCCAACCCAAGCGTGTGGTCGAAAACGACGATGATGTAATCGATATATAAGGGGTTCGAAAAGCAGCCTTTGAGGTGCGCCCTAGCATTGACGACTAGTGGCTAGTCTGTTTTCTTCCCTCATTTTACGGAGCATTTAACTCTCTATATTATGTCAACAAACTCAAAATACGATCTCGTAGTCATTGGCGGTGGACCCGCAGGTTATGCGGCAGCCATTCGCGCGGGGCAACTCGGCAAAAAAGTCGCCTGTGTGGAGCAGGAGCGTCCGGGTGGCACTTGTTTGAACTGGGGCTGCATCCCTTCCAAGGCATTGCTCAAGAGCGCTGAGTTGTTCAACAAAATCAATCATTGTGAAGAGTTTGGCATCACTGTGAAGGATGCGAGCTATGATTTTACCAAGATCATTCAACGTTCGCGTGGTGTATCTGGTACCATGGCCAAGGGCATTGAGTTTCTCTTTAAAAAGAACAAGGTCGATTACATTAAGGGTGTCGGTACGATCACTGTCCCTGGTATGATCGAAGTCACTGACGGCCCAGATAAGGGCAAGATTCTTGCAGCAGAGAAGACTCTAATTGCAACAGGCTGCAAGCCACGGCAACTGCCTGGTATCGAAGTCGACGGCGAGCGCATCATGACTTCCAGGCAAGCGCTTGAGATGAAGGAGCAACCAAAGTCGATCGTGATTGTCGGTGCGGGCGCGATTGGCGCAGAGTTTGCCTATTTCCTCAATGCGTTCGGCACCAAGGTGACATTGGTCGAGATGCTGGATCAAGTGCTGCCAGTGGAAGACCACGAAGTGGCTGCCGTGGTTGAAAAAGAATTTAAAAAGCAGGGCATTGACTGTCGTACATCTACCGCGGTGGAAAACATTAAAGTCGCGAAGAGTCGCGTAAAGATGGACCTCGTTAAGGGTGGCAAGACTGAGTCGATCACTGCTGATAGTGTATTGGTCGCGATTGGTGTGGTCCCGAATACCGAAGGCTTGCTCTCGGCGCGCACTCAACTAGCGCAGGACCGTGGTTATATCAAAGTCGACGCTAACTATGAGACGACCACCAAAAGCATCTATGCCGCGGGTGATATTATTGGGCCTCCTTGGTTGGCACACGTTGCCACTTACGAAGCAATTCAAGCAGTGCAGGGCATGTTTGGTCATGGTCAAGCCAAGCAAGTTACGGACTTTCCAGGCTGTACTTATTGCCTGCCACAAGTCGCTTCCATCGGTAAGACAGAGAAGCAACTCAAAGAAGAAGGTTTGAAATACAAGGTCGGGAAATTCCCGTTTATGGCTTCTGGTAAAGCAGTGGCATCAGGTGCGCCTGAAGGCTTTGTAAAGCTCCTTGTGTGTGAACAGTACGGAGAAATTCTGGGTGCACACATCGTTGGCGGTGATGCAACAGAGATGATCGGGGAGTACTGCCTCGGCAAGAAACTCGAAGCGACAGCGGCAGAGATTCATAATACGATTCACGCACACCCAACACTCAGTGAGGCGACGATGGAAGCTGCTGCGGCGGTATTTGGCGAAGCGATTCACATCTAGTGGAAATAGATATTTTCAAAGGCCGGGATTCGCAGTGCAAACCCCGGCCTTTTTTTTGGGGTTCATTGTCGATTATCGGGGAAGGCATTGATATATGGTGTGGGTGATGGAATTGCTTTCAGCTCTTGGGAGGTCGTCCGCTACCGATGCGGAAGCGTCCGACAGGATTATCCGCTCTTGGGGCATCCGGTATTTGCATGTGATTTCTTGAGTGCCCGTACTTATGAGAATCAATTTCTCACAAAGCTCACGGTGCTCACAAAGGCTAAGACTCGTGATTGAGGAAGCATTCGAAAAAAGCCTCCCATTTTAATCAGATGAGATTTTCCGCAAAACGTAAACCTTTGTGAGCTCAGCGTGCTTTGTGAGAGATAAATGCACATCCCTAGCTTTATGCATAATCCAGTTTAAAAGATGATTCATCTTCAACCAGCGCGCAAGGCATGTGATGTATGTTGGGGGCGATGGAGTTGTTTCTTGCTCTTGGGAGGGACGACCTCCGTGTCGTCCGCTACCGATGCGGAAGCATCCGACAGGATTATCCGCTCTTGGGGCATCCCGTATCCGCATGTGATTTTCAAACTGCCCGTGGTCGACACGGAGGTCGACCCTCCCCAACAGATTAAAGCATGCGCATGGGCTTTTAAGTTGCGGCAAAGCCGTGCGATTGTCTGCTTTTAGATGTGTCTATGTCTAATCCTCATCTATCGCTCCCGATTCATTCCGTCGCCGATCAAATCGTTGCTGGTTTGGCGACGCATGGGCGCATCGTGCTGAGTGCGCCGACTGGTTCGGGTAAGTCTACCCAAGTGCCGCAGATTTTGGTCGATGCCGCACAGATTAAAGGCGAAGTCGTGGTGCTGCAACCACGGCGCCTCGCTGCGCGCTTACTGGCTAAGCGAGTGGCGCAAGAACGTGGGTGTCAGCTAGGTGATGAGGTGGGATATCAGATCCGCTTTGAAAATGTAGTGGGTCCGAAGACGCGCATTCGCTTCGTGACCGAGGCGATCTTACTGCGGCAAATTTTACAAGACCCCAGCCTCAAGGGCGTCGGTGCGGTGGTGTTTGATGAATTCCACGAGCGCCATCTTACCAGTGACCTGAGTCTTTCTTGTGCGTTGAAATCGGTCCAGCATCAACGGCCTGACCTGAAGCTGGTGGTGATGTCGGCCACGCTAGATATTGAAACTTTGGAAGGCTATTTACAGCCCTGTGCTCGTATCGAGGCATCGGGGCGGATGTATCCTGTGGCAATGCGCCACATGGGCGCGGCATTGAATCGCGATGCGGCTCCAGTCTGGTCACGTGCGGCGGCGGCGTTTCGCACCGCGGTGCGAGAGGGGTTCGAGGGCGATGTGTTGATCTTCATGCCAGGGGCATTTGAGATTCGTAAGACGATCGCCGCGCTGGAAGCGTTGCCAGAATCGCGGCAATATGAGGTATTGCCGCTTCACGGAGAGCTCCCACCTGATGCGCAGGATCGTGCCGTGTCTAGCGGCGGCCGCGCGAAGATCATTGTTTCAACAAATGTCGCAGAGACTTCGATTACGATCGAAGGGGTACGCTTAGTCATAGACGGCGGACTGGCGCGGATTGCGCGTTACGATGCGGGCCGTGGGATCAATTCGATTTTGGTCGAGCCGATTAGCCGTGCTTCGGCGGAGCAACGTATGGGTCGAGCGGGCCGTACAGGGCCGGGCACCTGTCTGCGGCTTTGGAGTGACGCTGAACATGCTGCGCGTGGAGAGCGCGATGAGCCGGAGGTAACGCGAGTCGATTTGTCTGAGACTTTATTGTTACTTGCAGCCGCTGGTATTTCGCAGCCAGAGCAGTTTGCTTGGTTTGAGGCACCAGAGCCGCAGGCGCTAACGCGCGCACATGAGTTATTGTGTGATCTGGGGGCCTTGGATCTGGTGGGGGCAATTACCGCAACAGGCAAAAAAATGGCGGGCTTTCCCCTCCATCCGCGTTATGCACGTATGTTGTTGGAGGCGGACAGGCACGGTGTGTTGCCGGAGGTCGCATTGATCGCAGGGCTCAGCCAAGGTCGATCGTTTTATCGAGCTTCGCGTGATGCGCGTGTGCGCAAAGAGCAGCTTCGGCAGATCGAAGATCAGGCTGATGAACGCTCGGACTTTTTTGTGCATCTACAGGCGTGGTATATGGCGCGTGAGGCGAAGTTTCATCCATCGAGCTGTGGGGCGCTCGGTATTCATGGTGGAGCGGCACGACAAGCGGGTGAGTCCGCGCGGCAGTTACTGCAACTGGCGCAGCGACAAGGCTTGGATGCGCGGGCAGCGGCGTTGCCTGATGAGGCAGAGCGTATTTGTAAATGTTTATTGGCTGGGTTTTCGGATCATTTGGCGAAGCGCAATGATTCAGGCACTCGGCGCTGCCGTATGGTGCATGGGCGATCTGGTGAGTTGCGACGTGAGAGCGTAGTGGAGAGTCCACTGTTTGTCGCAGCTGAAATGGAGGAGCGCGAGGTACGCGGCGATGTCACGGTGTTACTCGGTATGGCGACCACAGTGGAGCCGGCGTGGCTGAATGAATTGTTTCCTGCAGATTTTTCAGATGGGATGCTGACCACGTATGATGCGGGCTTGCGCCGTGTGGTGAGTCGCAGTGAACGGTGCTTTCGTGACTTGGTGCTCTCGGCGACGGATCAAGGCGAGCCAGACTTTGACCGTGCTGCAGAGTTGTTGGCAGCGGAAGTCGTTGCGGGTAATTTGAATTTAAAAGGCTGGGATGTAGTAGTAGATAATTGGATACAACGAGTTAATTTTGTGGCGCAGCATTGTCCTGAGACTGAGATTCCTGCGATTGATGATGAAGCGAGACAGTTACTCGTGGAGCAAGTCTGCCATGGATCTTTGAGCTATAAAGAGATCAAAGACCGACCTGTATTGGCGACTGTCCAGGAATGGATCAGCCCGGAGCAGCACTACTATATCGATACCTATGCGCCAGCGACGATGGATCTGCCACGCCGCCGCAATCCTGCCAAGATTCGTTACGAAGCTGATGGTCGCGCGTTTATCGCATCAAAGCTCCAAGATTTCTATGATGTACCCGGCTCGAGTTTGACGGTGGCTAATGGCAAAGTGCCGTTGCTGGTCGAATTACTCGCGCCCAATCAGCGCCCAGCGCATTTGACTGATGACCTAGATGGCTTCTGGGGCGGAGCGTATGCGCATGTGCGCAAAGAGTTGGCTGGGCGTTATCCGAAGCACGAGTGGCGCTGATTGGCTTGCTACTCTCAAGCGGCACTACTTCATTAATGCAAAGATGGCAATTGCCAGCGCGATTCGATACCATGCAAATAGAGCAAGACCGTGTTTGCTGAGATAGCCGACGAGCCATTTGACCGCGAGCGCAGCAGAGATAAAAGCAACAATGCAGCCGACCAAGACTGGCCCGATGTTAAGCGCGGCAAGCATTTCTGAGCCATCAGTAAGAAACTTATAGCAAGACGCGGCACTCAGCGTGATGAGTCCGAGTAAAAAGCTGAATTCTGCGGCATGTGCTGGGGAGAGGCCAGCGATATAGCCACCAACGATGGTTGCCATCGAGCGACTGGTACCAGGCCACATGGCGAAACATTGAAAAACCCCGATCATCACAGATTTACCGACAGTGAGCTCAGCTAGGCCCGGACCATCTTGAGGGGGCACGGCGTTTGGATTACCATGATGGCGCCAGCGTTCCACAATCAGCATGACAAAGGCGCCGACAATCAGTGCACCGGCAACGGCAAAAGTATTATCACCCAGAGCCGATTCTATTAAATCGTTGAGTAATAAGCCGAAGACTGCTGCCGGGAGGAAAGCGGCGATGAGGTTAATTGCGAGTTTGAGACCTTGGCTATCTTTGCCGAGGCAGCCTAAAATAAGTGTGAGAATGGTGCGCCAATAAAGGAGCACCACGGCAACAATGGCGCCAGCTTGAATAACGATTACGTAGGCGTAGGCAGCATCGCCAATCGAATATGGGCTTTGTGTGCCATCTTGGTTATCGACCAGAATCGGCTGTCCCTGCGAGTCCAACATCGGAGTGTCGCCATCGAGCCCCAGCAGTGCGTTAGCGATGATTAGGTGCCCAGTGGAAGAGATTGGTAAGTACTCTGTGAGACCTTCGACGAGCCCGAGCGTGATGGCATCGGTATAACTCAGGCCAGCGGCGCTGGGTGCATTACTCCCTTGATCGGGGACCTTAGTTTCCTGGGCATGAGCAAGTGTGCCGGCAAAAAAAGAGATGGCAAAGATGAGGGCGCCGGTAAATTTCATGTTTCGCAAGCTAGGGGGATTTTGTATGATTGGAAGCAGGAAAGTGACCGCCTGGCATTTTCTATTTTTAGAGCTGTAGGGTTTTTGCTTGAGGTTAAACCGCGTAGCGATTGCTTTCCTTGTCACCTGACAGATGCAAGCACTCGAAACATATATAGAAATTATACAGGCTGGAGCCGACCTAAAGGCCGATCAGGCGATGGTCGTCGCGGAGTTACTCATACGGCCCGATGTCAGCGCAGAGTCGAAGCGTGAATGCTTACTTGCTCTGGCGCGTAAAGGTGAGACTGCGACCGAGGTTGCGGCGTTTGCGCAAGCGTTTCGTGCGCATGCTGTAGATCCTGGGGTCGAGGAGTGGGCCAGTCGCGCGATCGATGTGTGTGGTACGGGAGGTGATGGCTCTGGTACATTCAACATATCGACGGCGGTTTCCTTTGTCGTCGCGGCAGCAGGCGTGCCAGTGTTTAAACACGGCAATCGCTCAATTACTTCGAAGTGCGGTAGCGCAGACTTATTAGAGGCGCTGGGCATTCGCTTAGATGCGCCACACGATGTGTTGCGCGAGTCGTTGCGCGAGTTGAATTTTTGTTTCTTTTTTGCGCCAGCGTATCACCCCGCGTTCAAGGAGATCATGCCAGTGCGCCGCGCGTTGGCCGACCAAGGTCAGCGTACGATTTTTAATTTGCTGGGGCCTTTAATTAATCCAGGCCGGCCGGCACATCAATTATTAGGCGTTTTTTCGCAAGAATGGGTGCAACCATTGGCAGATGCTTTAGGTAATATAGGTTTGTCTGCTGGAGTGGTGGCGCATGGGCGCCCTGAGGCTGGGCGCGCGTTGGATGAGTTGAGCTGCGCGGGAGAGAATTTCGTGGCGGGCTTTGGTCGGTTGGCTTCGATTCATCAAACACTCTCGCCGCACGATGCAGGTTTAAGCGCGTGCGAGTTTGCGGATCTCGCTGGAGGCGAGGTAGCCGAGAATATCACGGTGATGCATGCGTTACTTAGCGGCGATGCCGGAGCAGTGCCGACGGGGCTGCGCGATAGTGTGTTGTTCAATGCAGGAGTGGCACTGTGGGTCGCTGGCGTTGCTACTGATGTCGCAGTAGGAGTGACGCAGGCCAGTGATACGCTGCAGAGCGGTGCAGTGGCGGCATGGCTAGAGCGCGTGCGTGCATTTTACAAACAAGCGTAAATTTTTATAAGGTTTTGTGATGGGAAATTATTTTGGAACAGATGGAATTCGTGGAGCCTTTGGCAGCGATTTGATTAATCCGGCCTTGGCCTTTCGTTTGGGATCTGCATTGGGGCGGTATCTAAAAGAGCTTAATCCAAAGCTGCCGTTAAATGCAGTCATTGGCCGCGATACGCGTGGCAGTGGTCCTGAGTTGGCAGATGCGTTGATTCGAGGTCTGAACCAACATGGAGTCATTGTGCATAATATCGGGGTTGCGCCGACGCCGGCGATTGCTCAGGCATTGTTGCAACAAAGTGCTGACCTCGGCATTGCTGTCACCGCGTCGCATAATCCGGCTACGGACAATGGCATTAAGCTTTTTGATGGGTCCGCCTGCAAATTTAACGACGTCGAAGAAGCGCGTATCGAGGCCTTGCTCGATGTCGAGCCTGAGGTCCCTCAGGAGTTGTCCCAGCCGGAATCATATCCATTGGATGCGGCTGCTTTTTATATTAACTACATCCGATCCTTGATGGATGAGAATTGCTTAAAGGGCTGGAAGGTCGTGTTGGACCTCGCAAATGGTGCAACGAGTCAGACGACTCCGGCGGCATTTGAGCATTGGGGTGCGGAGCTTGTTTTGATTGGAGATCAGCCGAATGGTCAGAATATAAATCGCGATGTCGGTAGTGAGCATCCAGAGTTACTGGGGCAAACGGTGGTAACGCACGGCGCAAGGTTGGGAATCGCGCACGATGGTGATGGTGACCGTTTGGTGGTGTGCGATGAGACCGGTGCCGTGGTGGATGGTGATATTTTATTGGGGCTTTTTGCGATTCATGGTTTGCGAGCGGGGACTTTAAAGAACGAAACTTTGGTCGCGACGATACAAAGCAACTTGGGCCTCGACCATGCTGTGCGCGAGGCGGGCGGTACAGTTGTGCGGACCGATATAGGTGACCGAAATGTGGCTCGGGTAATGCGTGAGATCGGAGCAAATATCGGAGGTGAATCATCCGGCCATATCATTTTTTCAGACAATGCAACTACGGGCGACGGTCTGGTCGCTGCGGTCAAGTTGATTGATCTGATGTGCAAGGCAAAGCAGCCTTTATCTCAGTTGCGCCGAGAGGTTTGCCTATTTCCATTGGCGACGAACAATCTTCGAGTTGCCGAAAAGAAACCTTTGGCGACACTGGACACGCTTAATTCTACCATTGCAACAATTGAGAAAGACTTCGGCGAAGAGGGTCGAGTGCTTGTTCGATATTCCGGAACGGAGCCCAAAATACGTCTACTGGTTGAGGGAAAAGATCAAAAGCGTGTTGCGGATGCATTAAAAGGCTTGGAAAACGCGGTTTGTTGCGATTTGGATATAGTTGTTCGTTAATCGCTCTCCAATGCTGAGAACCTTGAATAATTTACCATTATGGAAGAAAGTACCCTAAAAGATCTCGATCCCCGTTTACAGAAGCAGATAGAAAACGCGCGTAAAGCCGTGGATAAAAATCCCGCTTACGCTGTTGATATCATGACCAATATTGTCGCCCGTCATCCAGGATGCTTGGATGCGCGTAAGATTTTGCGTCAAGCGCAGCAGCGAGTTAGTGGTGGTAAGAGCAAAGGCTTTGGTGGCTTCCTTGCAAAAGTCTCCAGCATTCCGTTCTCAATGGGCAGCGATGCCAAGGTGAAGAAGGACCCTGCGGGCGCCTTGGCTTCAGCGGAGCAAATGTTGAATGCAAATCCTGCGAATGTGAAAGCACATCAGGTAGTTGGCGCAGCAGCCGAGTCTCTTGAGCTTTTTGAAACTGCGGCATTCGCATATGAAGAAATTAAGAAGATCGAGCCTAAAGATGTGGAAAACATTAAGGCGCTCATGTCTGTATATATTCATATCGGCCGTAGTGAAGATGCGATCCGTATTGGTGATGCAGCTTACCATCAGCATCCTAGCGATGATGAGATACAGGGATTGATCAAGAAAGCGTCGGTTGAGCAGTCGATCAGCAAGGGTAAGTGGGAGGAGGATGAAAGTTTCCGTGACAAGCTTAAGGACGAAGAAGAAGCGCAGAAGCTGGAGCAAGCTGGCCGTGCGAAAACAGGAGATGCCGGTCTGCGATCAATGATTGAAGATGCCAAGGCCGCCGTTGCAGAGCAGCCCGGGAATATCAACTTTTACCGCGAAATCAGCAGCAACTACCGCAAGCTCGGTGAGTTTGACGATGCATTGGAGTGGATTGGTAAGGCGCGACAGCTTGAAGCAGGAAGCGCAGACGTGAATCTCGAGCGTCTCGAGGGCACGCTCAAACGTGAGAAAATGTCGCATGCGATTGCCGCGAAGGAGGAAGCACTGGAAGCGGATCCTGAGAATACTGCACTTCAGGGCGGACTTGAAGATCTGCGCGCTGAAGAGCGGGAGTTTCGTCTTTCACAAGCTGAAGATCTGGTCCAGCGTTATCCAAATGAATTCAGCTATCGTTACGAACTTGGTGAGCTCTACCATGAGGATGGTGAGACAGATAAGGCGATTAAAGAGCTGCAACTTGCACAGCGTAGCCCGAAAGTTCGTATCAGTGCTTTAATTTTATTAGGCAAAGCTTATAAGGTGAAGGGCTTTGCGGATTTGGCTGCCGAGCAGTTGAACATCGCGAAGTCAGAAATCCCTGGCATTACTGACCAGAAGAAGGATGTGCTCTATGAGCTCGGCTCATGCTACGAAGCTCAGGGAGATATGGATAAAGCGATGGTTGAGTTTAAGGCACTTTACGGTGCAGACATCAGTTATCGTGATGTAGCACAGAAAATTGATGACTTCTACTCCCAGAAGAATCAGTAGCTTCGATTCAGCAGTCTTTTAAAAGAGTGGCGCGGGTGATGATACCCCGCGCCATTTTTATTGAATGCTTGGTAGTTCTGAGTTTTTAGCCCTGCGCATCGGCGACGAGTAAAAAGGCACCTGCGCCATCGTGCCCAGTTTCCCAAGGAAGGCTGATAGCACTGTCTTGAAGTGAGAAACGTTGCCCGACCGCAGAGCCCAAGAAGGCATCGACCACGTCCTTATTCTCGTCGAGTTCAATACTGCAGGTACTGTAGACTAGGCGGCCGCCTGGTTTAACACAGTGCGCGGCGGCTTCGAGCAGCTGCTTTTGTAGGTACGCGCAGTTGCTGACATCGCGTCCGCGCAACCGCCATTTTACATCGGTTCGGCGCTGAATGACTCCTGTGTTAGAGCAGGGTGCATCCAGCATCACCGCGTCATATTGGCTCGGCAGATTTTGCTCCTCGAAGGCAGTGGCATCCAGCTCAAGTAGATCCCCTTCAAGGATGGTGCATTGCAGACCTTCGGTTGCGAGGTTTTCGAGGTTTTCGCTAAGGCGTTGGATTCGCGGGCCCGGCAGGTCAAGTGCGACAATGTGCCCCTGGCGCTGCATCAAGTGAGCGAGATCGTAAGCCTTGCCGCCTGGTGCCGCGCAAAGATCGAGTACATTGTCGCCCGGCTTCGGTGCTAGCAAGCCAGGTGCGAGTCGTGTTGATGGATCCTTTACATAAGCATTGCCCTTGTTAAGTAGCGGGCGCAGGTCATCTTTCCAAGAGGCGCCGGGCGCGACTTTGTAGAATTGTTCCCACTGGGTGGGTTCCAGACCTTTGGGCAGTTCACTAGGAGTGTCGTAAAGTTTTAGATAGGTGGCTGGAATGCGTTGATTCCATTCCATCAATTTGATGGTGGTCGGCGGGCCAAATTCCTTATTCCAACGCTTGAATAACCATTTCGGATGACTGAAATGGGCATCAGGTCGGTTACTTGGGTGTGTGGCATCAAGCGCTTCGGGCAATTTGCGCAGCACCGCGTTGAGTAGACCAGTTTCCGATTGAGCAGCATGATTTTTACTGCGCTCCACGGCATGATGAACAATTTGCGGGTGTTTTTCAGGCTGGCTGGAGAGCATTTCATAGCCTGCCACGAGAAAAATCGCTTCAACGAGGGCTCGTGGACGTTGTTTTATGAAAGGCTGAAGCGCGTTTTGAACGCGCTGCCCATGCCTCAGTGCACCTAAAAATAGGGACTGGCAGGTGGCGCGCCGTTCACCCGAAAACCCTTCTGGTAAACGCTCTAGGAGCTGATTTGCCTTAAGGTTTTCGCTAAGGTAGGCCTCGGTGAGTGCGACGGCTCCATCCCATGCGCTGACATTGGGTGCAGATAAGTTGAACTTAATACTTCTCATTGGTATATAAACTGTGCATCTTTGATCGTTTACGACTTAAGAACAGCATTCGCAATCTATTATGAACAAAGAGGCAATAGACGCTCTCATTGAAAAAAATCCAAAGCTAGTTTCCGCACGTGCGAAACTCGAAGCCATGGCGCCAGGTAATTATTGCCTGCATCGCAGTTGGGGTTTCGGCAAGATCGTTGATTACGATCCTGCGGCAGCCAAGATCATTATTGATTTTGAAGAAGGTAAAAAAGGTCACGCCATGGCCCCTGCATTTTGTGTGGACAAATTGGACGTGCTCAAGCCGAACGATATTCTAGTTCGTTCTCGAATCGAAGCCGATTTGATCGAGGAAATGATCAAGAAAGCACCGGGCGACCTGATGTGTGAGATTATCTCCGCAGCGGATGGCCAGGCGATGACAACTGCGGAGATCGAGCGTGTCTTGGCGCGAGTGATCGGCCCGATCAAGTATAAGAAGTGGTGGACTGCGACTAAGAAGGTATTGGTCAAGGATCCCCGCATTGGTGCGCCGATTAAAAAGTCGGACCCCTATATATTTCGCGATGAGCCGGTGAAGCCAGAGCAAGAAATTCTCGAGCAGTTTCACAGCACGAAAAACTCAAAGCAAAAGATTCTTCTTGGTGAGAAACTCTATGCCTTGTCTGAAAACATTTCTGTCGTTCGTGAAGAGATGCCGCAGATCCTGGAAGAGCTCACTGACGCGATTAGAAATGCTAAGAGCTTGAGCCAAGCAGACCGCTTGCACGGGGTATGGGTTCGCAATAACTTGGCACGCGACCTCCACGAAGATGTGGAAACACTCGAGCCTTCTTCAGCATCGATTCTTGATGCGACTGCGGATTACTCCGAACTCGCTGCTGAGCTTCCAGCGCTTTATTTTAAGCGTTATCTCGACCTAATCCGCCGCACATACCCGGACAAATGGTTACAGATGGTCGAAGATTTGCTCCGTAATTCCAGCGGTAAGTTTACCACCGAATGTATTAATTTCCTACTGGAGCAAGAGCAGCAAGAGCGCATTAGCTATTGCCTCGATCGTTGGCTCAACGAGCAAACCATTAAAGGACCACTGCTTTTATGGGTAGTGAAGAACCGTAATTCTAAGAAGTATTACTCGATCATTAATCCGCTGGTGACTCCGCGTCTTTTGGCTGCGATGTTCTACGCGATTGACTACGAAGCATTGCAAAATGCAAGCACTCGCCGTATCCCATTGGGTGACTTGCTGAGTGATGACACGGATTTGATTCCTGACTTGCTGGCTGATGCGAATGTCGAAACTGCGCGTGACCTTGCGCAGACATTGCTCCTCAATCAGGGCTTTGAAGAGTTGACCAAGAAGTCATTGCTTGCGCGCTTTATTAAGAAGTTCCCAACAGTCCAAAGCCTATTGGCAGGTGAGTCTGCGAATGCCTCTGAAGATGATGCATTGATTGTCTCTCAAGACAGCTTCAACGCAGCAAAGGCTGAATATGAAGATCTTATTGCGACTAAGATTCCTGAGAATAAGCAATCGATTGTGACCGC
Organism: Verrucomicrobiota bacterium; assembly: GCA_030829145.1. Taxonomy (GTDB): domain Bacteria; phylum Verrucomicrobiota; class Verrucomicrobiia; order Opitutales; family Coraliomargaritaceae; genus Lentimonas. The sequence goes on from JAURBE010000028.1 coordinate 16,989, forward strand.
GCGTGAGCACGGTGATTTGAAAGAAAATTCTGAATACAAGATGGCTCGTCAGGATCAGGACATCTTGCTTTCACGTAAGAATGAGTTGGAAGTGGATCTCTCTCGTGCACGTGTCACCGATTTCACTGAGGCTTCCAATGATCTTGTCGGTATCGGCAGCATGGTAGATCTGAAGGAAGGCTCCACAGGTAAGAAGCATAAGTACGCGATCCTAGGTGCTTGGGATAGTGACCCCAAAAATAACATTCTGTCTTACAAAACACCACTTGCACAGCAATTGCTGGGTAAGGAAAAAGGTGCAACCGCTGCGACCAAGATCGGTGGCAACGAAGAAGAGTGGACGATCGTTAAGATTTCCCGTTGGCTTGATAAGAAATAAGTCGACTCGTCTTTCTACCAAAGCGCCCTTCTCTGAGGGCGCTTTTTTAGGGTTCTTCGTCGATTAGCGTGAAAGGTATAGCAAGGAAGCGGGATTAAAGTTTATAGATATTGTAAGCACACAAACATCAACGACATCAGAACCCAAGCTCCGTGCCTTTTGTGCCTCCGTGTGAAACCCTGCTCCTGTTGGCTCTGCGCTCAATGACCAGACACAAAGACCAGCACGACGCCATTCTCACACGGAGACACGGAGGCTCATCCACCGCACAGAACCCAAGCTCCGTGCCTTCGTGCCTCCGTGTGAAACCCTGCTCCTGTTGGCTCTGCGCTCAATGACCAGACACAAAGACCAGCACGAGGCCA
>JAURBE010000029.1:0-9915 GCA_030829145.1 Verrucomicrobiota bacterium
AGCTGCGTATTTAAACTTGATGAGCATTTAGAGCGATTGGAGTATTCTGCTAAGGCGATCATGTTAGAGATGCCTTGGTCTCGCCAACAGATTGCTGATGCGGTTTGTGAGACTTGTCGAGCAAACGACTTGAAGGACGGCTATATCCGCCTAGTGGTCACTCGTGGTGTGGGTAGTTTAGGGCTCTCGATCAAGAATTGTGATCAACCACAGCTGATCATCATCGCTGATAAGATTCAATTGTACCCTCAAGAGTTCTATGACAATGGCTTGAAAATTATTACCGTGCCAACACGGCGTAGTAATCCAGCGGCATTGCCACCGGCAGTTAAGTCGCTTAATTATTTGAATAATATTTTAGCTAAAATCGAGGCGCAGCATCTTGGCTATCACGAGGCGATTATGCTAAATGATCAGGGCTACATTGCTGAGTGCACGGGGGACAATGTCTTTATCGTACATAAGGGAGAATTAATCACACCAGCGGCCAGTTCTGGCGCATTGAAGGGTATCACGCGCGATACAGCGCTCGCAATTGCTGAAGAATTGGGCATCCCATGGCGTGAGGCGAATATGACTCGCTATGATGTCTGGGTGGCTGAGGAAGTGTTCTTAACTGGTACGGCGGCAGAAATTGTACCCATTGTCGAGATTGACGCGCGGGTAATTGGTGATGGTAAGCCGGGTCCGATTACGGCGCAGTTCCTTGAAAGTTTTCATCGCCGCGTTTCGGTCGAGGGTACTATGCTGTAGAGCATGGGTAGAGTGATGTAGGTGTGCTCAAATGGAAGGTGGATCTATATTTGTAGAGCACGTCTTGAATTTGACGCTGCCTACCTTATCAATCTGATTTTTGTTGGATTGAATACGCTCAATTATGTCTTTCGCTTTGCTAAACACGTTTACTTTTATATGATAAAAATATGGCAGAAAATTTAAAGTGCAGCATCTGTAATAAGGAAGCCACGGTTCACCTGACGCAGATTGTGAATAACAAGATCCATAAGGTAGATCTTTGCGAATCCTGTGCGCAGAAGAAAGGTGTGACTGACCCCGAAGGGTTTTCACTGGCCGATCTAATGTCGAAGACGCCTTTGACGCCGACTGCTGGTGACTCGCAAGCGACATGCTCTAATTGTGGACAGAGCAGTGCTGATTTTCGCCGCACAGGGCGCTTGGGTTGCGCTGATTGTTACGGTGTGTTTAAAGACCTAGTCATTCCAGTATTGGATGATATGCATGCGGGGACGACGCACAAGGGTAAGGTCCCATACGTAGCGCTGAGCCGTCAATCCAGCCAGCAACAGTTGATCGATTTACAACAAGCTTTGTCGCAGGCGATTGCTGATGAAGCCTATGAAGAAGCGGCTAAATTTCGCGATCAAATCAAGGTATTTAAACAAGCTGAGGCAGTGGAGATGTCATCAAAATGATTGAATCCCTGATTAATGACGAGTGCGCAGAGCTTACGCAGGCCGCAAAGAAGGCGGCGCCAGTGGTGTTAAGCACGCGTATCCGACTAGCTCGTAATTTAATTGGCGCGCCATTTCCTGAACGTGCAGATACAATTCAACGCCGTACGGTATTAACTCGTTGTGCGGAGCAGCTCAGAGCTTTGCCACAGATGAAGAAGGGCACGTTTTTGGATGTGACTGATTTGTCGATGTTAGAGCGTCAAGTTTTGGTAGAACGGCATTTGATTAGTCGCGAGCTCAGCGATGGTGAAGAAGGTACTGGCGTCTATATTAATCAGCGGCAGACTTGTTCTGTGATGATTAACGAGGAGGACCACCTTCGGATTCAATTCTTGAAAACTGGTTTTAATTTAAAATCAGTGTGGAAGTTGATTGATGCATTGGATTCTGAATTAGAGAAAAGCATCGATTTTGCGTTTTCACGTGATTTTGGTTATTTAACTGCTTGCCCAACAAATTTGGGCACCGGTTTGCGCGCTTCAGTTATGATGCATCTGCCGGGACTCGTGGTTGCGGGTCAAATGGAACGTGTCATGCGTGCGGTAAACCAGCTAGGGATTACTGTGCGCGGGCTTTTCGGTGAGGGTTCAGACGCAAGCGGTCATATTTTTCAGATCTCAAACCAGCAGACGCTTGGCGAAACTGAAAAGGCTATTTTAGAGCGTTTAGGTAATGTGTTGAAGACCATCATTGATCATGAGTTGAATGCTCGTTTTAAGTATATGGAAGAAAATCGCGCCCAATTACTTGATCAAATTGGCCGTGCTTATGGTGTTCTAAAAAATACCCACGTCATGGCCTCAGAGGAGGCACTTAATTTACTTTCATTTATCAGGCTAGCGGTGGATTTTGGTATGCTACCCGAGGAAAACCGTGCGGATGTCGATCGCTTGGTGATCGAGTGCCAGCCTGGTCACATTCAATACGCCGCCCAAGAGGGCATTGAGTCCGATGCGCGAGATATTGCCCGTGCGAACAAGTTGCGCGAAAAATTTACCAGTCTACCGCCTCTAGCTTTTGACAAGTTGGATGAAAAGGGTTAAACATTAGGAAAAGATCATACTATGGAACCTATGAACAACTTCACCCCTCGTGCTCAACAAGTACTCGCACTCGCTCGAAAAGAAGCAGATCGTTTCCACCACAACTATGTGGGTACGGAGCACATACTGTTGGGGCTGATTAATCTGGGTCAAGGCGTTGCGGTGAATGTACTACAAAAGATGGGGCTAGACCTGCAAACTGTTCGTTCGGCTGTGGAGAAGCAGGTCGGCACTGGGCCAGAGAGTAAGCCATCTGGAAACATACCCTATACGCCGCGCGTAAAGAAAGTGCTGGCGCTTGCTGGTAAAGAGGCCAAAGCGCTCAATCACTCATACGTGGGCACTGAGCATATTTTATTGGGTCTATTGCGGGAGGGTGAGGGTGTCGCTGCTCGTGTGCTGAAATCACTCGAAGTGGACATTGAGCGGTGCCGCAATGAGATATTGTCAGAATTGGATCCAAATTTTTCTGGAGAACCGGAAGAGGCATCTGCGGGTGCAGCACCTGATGACAAAAAAGATTCGAAGACCCCAGCGCTCAAGGCGTTTGGGCGGGACCTCACTGAACTTGCCAAAAAAGGTGAGCTTGATCCAGTGATTGGGCGTAAGGACGAAATTCGTCGTGTTGTGCAGATTCTTTGCCGCCGCACCAAGAGCAATCCTGTTTTAATTGGCGAGGCTGGGGTGGGTAAGACTGCAATAGTTGAGGGCTTGGCACTTGAAATTGCGACCGGATTGGTGCCCGAGATCTTACTGGATAAGCGTGTTATTACACTAGACTTAGCGCTGATGGTCGCTGGTACAAAGTACCGCGGACAGTTCGAAGAGCGCATCAAAGCAGTGATGGATGAAACACGACGGGCTAAAAATGTTATTATATTCATTGATGAGCTGCACACCATTGTCGGTGCCGGTGCGGCTGAAGGCGCGATGGATGCATCGAATATTTTTAAGCCGGCATTGAGCCGTGGTGAGTTGCAGTGCATCGGTGCGACGACCCTTGCAGAATACCGTAAATTCATTGAAAAGGATAGTGCATTGGATCGTCGCTTCCAATCGGTGAAAGTCGATGCGCCTTCGATCGAAGATACGGTATTAATACTGAAAGGTATTCGAAATAAATACGAAGATCACCATAAAGTGCGATTCACTGACGCGGCACTTGAGGTCGCAGCAAAATTATCTGAACGCTACATCACGGCACGCTTTCTGCCTGATAAAGCAATCGATATTTTGGATGAATCAGGTGCGCGTGCGCGGATTGAATCGCTAAAACGGCCGCCAGAAATCGATGCGATGAACAGCACGATTGAGGCTGTTTGCGCGAAAAAAGAGGAAGCGATTAGTAAACAGAATTTCGAGGAAGCTGCTACTTTTCGAGATGATGAGAAACAATTGCGCCAAAAGCAGGCAGATGTAATTGAAGCCTGGAAGAAAAGTCGTGAAGAAATCAAGATTGTTGTGGACGAAGATGACATGCTTGAAGTAGTGGCTGCTTGGACTGGTATTCCGCTCTCTCGTATGGAGCAGAAGGAGAGTAAAAAACTGCTCAACCTTGAGGCACAATTACAGAGTGAAGTAATCGGGCAAAATGCGGCGACCGACGTGATTTCTAAAGCCCTGCGCCGTTCGCGCGCTGATTTGAAGGATCCGCGCCGACCCATTGGTTCGTTCATGTTCCTTGGACCGACTGGTGTTGGTAAGACATTGCTTGCTAAAGTGTTGGCTGAAGAAATGTTTGGTAAACAAGACGCAATTATCCAAATAGATATGTCTGAGTACATGGAGAAGTTTGCCGTGTCTCGCCTAGTAGGCTCTCCTCCTGGCTATGTCGGATATGAAGAGGGTGGCCAGTTAACTGAAGCGGTACGCCGTAAGCCCTATTCTGTGGTACTCTTTGACGAAATTGAGAAGGCCCATCCTGATGTGGTTCAACTCCTCCTGCAAGTGCTCGAAGAAGGTCGTTTGACTGACAGCCTTGGGCGTAAGATCGACTTTCGAAATACGATTCTTATCATGACATCCAATGTCGGTGCTGAAATTCTTCAGCGTAATACTTCCATGGGGTTCGGTATTGAGGATAATGCCGACAATGAGTATGAGAAAATACGTGAAAAGATTATTGATGAGACCAAACGAGTATTTAAGCCTGAATTCTTAAATCGCTTAAATGAATTGGTCATCTTTAAATCGCTAGGTCGCGAGGATATGATGGCGATTGTTGAGCTTGAGTTGCGCAATGTATCAAATCGCTTGAAAGATCAGGATTTGAATTTTGAATTCACAGCAGCAGCTAAGTTATTTTTGATCGAGAAGGGCTACGACGAAAAGTACGGTGCTCGTCCTCTAAGGCGTGCAATCGAGCGACATTTGGAAGATTCCCTCGCGGAGGCCATTCTTGGCGGTGAGATCAAGCCTGGGGAGACGATTCACGTCGATGTGGATGGGGATCAATTAAGTTTCGTTCAGGATCAGCATGTATCAGGCGCTGCAGGATCTTAACTGCCCGCGTAATTAACCCACCACAAAGGCCGCATTTAAGTGCGGCCTTTTTTGTTAACGAAGCGACGCGGAAAACTATTGCTTTGGTAGGAAGTAAGCTTGTTGTTTTTCACTGATTGGTAGGCCTATTTTTTCCATTGCTTTAAGCATATCTTCCCAAGCCATACGCTTCGTTTTCATAGTATCGTTGAATAGAAGGTAGGATGGTTGAAATGTGAAGATGACTGGTGTGCCCATGAAGGACTGCCATGTACCCCGTATTTCTGACATAGTGCGCTCTGGAGCTGGGCCCAAGAGGCCTGGGACTGTGGCGTTACCCAAACCGATGATCACCTTCGGCTGTACGATTTCAATCTGTGCCTTGAGATAAGGGAGGCAGTAGTTCATTTCCTTCTGCGTTGGTGGGCGGTTGCCGTAGGGCTTGTTGTGTTTGGGACGCCATTTTAGTATATTGGTCATGTAGACCGACTCGCGCTTGAGCCCCATGGCACTTAGAATCTTGGTTAGAAGCTCTCCAGCTTTTCCCTGAAAAGGGATACCATTGTCAGCTTCTTCTTCGCCAGGTGCGTCACCACAGTAAAAAATGTCGGCATTGATTGATCCGCTGCCAAATACTAGTTTGTCGTTTTGCCTAAGCTGTTCTTGGCAGACGGGAGAGGCCTCAATCTGCTCTTTGAGCCATTGCATGCGCAGCGCTGCATCACCATCAGGTATTTCTATGATTGGTGGTTCGGGCAGTGGCGCATCGATTGGGGTCGATTTTTTACCTGGTGCCGCCTTGGGAGAGGGTGGGCTAGGCACTCGACCAGAGTTAACCGCAGTCTGAAGATCGATGGCTGGTGCTACAGATGCAGTGGTAGTGGATTGATTCGCACAGGGCTGTAGCTGCTCTAGTGTATTATCGTTGATGAACACACGATCCATCCCTTCGAGTCTTAATCGCTTTAATTCTTCATAGACTGCATTGAGACCATCGTTCATTCGCTACAGCTTTGAGTATGTGTCAGTCAGCGTCCAGCTACTTTTTGTCAGGCGATGCCTGAAGCACCATAGAATCAGCTTTCGTCACTTGCTAGTTGGTAGGGTTCAAGTGATGTTAACATGCGTTCTGGTATTGAACCTACGATATAGGTGCCATCATCCCTTGCTTCTTCTTTACGCACACCGCCTTCGCGGTGTAAACGAGCAACTAGGTCGTAGCGATCGTGCGGTATCAGTAAGCGCAGTTGCGAAAAGTCGCTTTCGACGATTGCTTCCATACGTTCTAGTAGAGCTGAGATACCTTCTCCAGAATGCGCGCTAACAAAATAGGCATCGGGGTATCTAAACGATAAGCTTAAGCGAGTATCTTCATCCCAGAGGTCATCGACTTTATTGAACACTGTGATGATGTTTTTTTCGTCGGCACCCAGGCCACGTAGTACCGATAAGGTGGTTTCAGCATGCGCTTCAATCTCAGGGCTGTTGATGTCCAGTACATGTACCAGGAAATTGGAAACGACGGCTTCTTCGAGCGTTGCTTTAAAGGCATCGACTAGCCGGTGTGGGAGGTTCCGCACAAAGCCAACAGTGTCGGTAATTACTAGTGGCTGGCCGCTGGGTAATGGACAGCGCCGTGATGTCGGGTCGAGTGTCGCGAAGAGCTTATCTTCTGCGAGGATATCTGAATTTGTCAGTTTATTCAGTAGCGATGATTTGCCTGCATTGGTGTAGCCGACAATGGCACAAGTAGGGACGGGGACAGTCATGCGCTTTTTACGCTGCACATGCCGATGTTGGATCACATTTTCGAGTTCACGTTTTACGCGTGTGATCTGGGTACGTACCATGCGCTGGTCAAGTTCCAGCTGTGTCTCACCTGCGTCGCGTTGCATCGATCCGCCGCCTCGTTGACGGCTGAGGTGAGTCCAAGCACTTTTTAGTCGTGGTAAGTTATATTCCAAGCGCGCCAGTTCTACTTGTAAGACCGCTTCTTTGGTCTGCGCGCGTTTGCCGAAGATATCGAGAATCACTTCTTGGCGGTCAATGACTAGAATCTTATCTTCAGCTGCCTGTTCCCAGTTACGCTGTTGTGCGGGGGTGAGCTCATTATCAAATACGATGACATCACAGTCGTGCGCCTTAGCCTGTTCAATCAACTCTTCAGCTTTTCCAGACCCCAGCAGGAATTTGGCATGCGGCTTACGGATGGGGAGTTGCACTTCGTGCTGAATACCGATGCCTAATGTTGTCACGAGTTCGCGTAGCTCATCGAGTAGGCTACGTGTGGTGGAGTCATCTACACCAGGGAGGGTGATGCCGATGAGCATGGCCCGTTCGACCATTCTTGGTTTTTCTTTTACGTCGTGCACGAAGGATAGGTTTTATAGTGATGAATGCGAGACGCTACTGCCTTTATGCTTGAAAACAAACCTGAATTGCAGGCATTTTTTAGGATCGCTCAATTGCCTAAGAATGGTTCAGATTTATGCATGCTTACTGCTGCTGATCTATTTAAGTTTCCTGAGTCTTTGCCATTTACAGAGACGTTCTCACCTGAGCTTGCTCCATGGGAGTGGGTGCCCCGGATTGCCGAAGCACTCGAAGCGTTCTCATTTGAGCCTTTTGATCGAGAAGTTCCGCCCGGTCTGCATATTGAGGGACAGGTATACATTCATCCATCTGTTAAATTGCCACCTTTTGGGTCGATCTCTGGCCCGACTTACATCGGTGAAGGCACTGAGTTGCGCCCAGGCGTGTATATCCGCGGCAAAGTAATTACCGGTGCAAATTGTGTGCTAGGTAATTCCTGTGAGTTTAAAAATTGTCTGCTACTAAACGGCGTTCAAGTCCCGCATTTTAGTTATGTAGGGGATAGTATTCTAGGCAATAAAGCGCATCTCGGAGCGGGTGTTATTTGTTCGAATCTACGTTTGGATCAGGCTGAGGTGCAGGTGCAATTGTCGGATGGCTCACGCATCGGCTCTGGACTTCGCAAGTTGGGTGCTCTTGTAGGTGACGGAGCAGAGGTAGGTTGCAACGCGGTTTTGAATCCTGGTTCGATCTTAGGTAAAGGCTCCCTAGTGATGCCGACACTGGCTTATCGCGGCTCATTGAAAGCCCACTCGATTGCCTACCTTAACGAGAAGGTCATTACTGCGCCGCGGGTCGATTAAGTGAGCTGTACTTACTTAGAGAGCCAGAGCTGCTCGCAGCTCAACGAGACTGTTAAACGCTGCGTCCGCGCCAGCTGTTAGTAATTCTTCGCTGCTATGTGCACCTGTGCTGACGCAATAGCAAGGCAGGCCTACATTGTGCGCAGTTTCGACATCAGTGGGTGAATCGCCGATCATACAAGCGCCGTTCACGCTGGCATTAATTTGATCCAGTACATGCTGTGTCAGGGCAGCCTGTGGTTTATGCCAGTCGGTATCTGTGTTGCCGATGCAAATAGGGATGTATTTGGAAAATCCCACATGCTGACTGACTTTGCGCGCCGTATCGCCGTGCTTATTGGTAAAGATTACCTGCGGGATGCATGCTCTATGCGCGCTTTCAATCAGTTCATGAGCGCCATCGAGAATGATCAGTCCATCGAACATTATTTCTGGGAAGCGCTTACGAAAGCGCTTCGATGCGTCATCGAGATTGGCTGTATCGATAAACAATGCCATGGTCGATGCCATGGTACCGCCTAGACTGCGACGGATAATTTCAGGGTCTGGCGCGCCTCCTCCCATGGATTCAATAACATCGATATATGCCCGAATAATGGCGGCGGTCTGATCGATCAGTGTGCCGTCCATGTCCCAGAGGATGGCGCTGGGTCGAGGTAGTAAGGGTGTACTAGGCATTTTTATGTGGTTACAATTGCGGGGGTTAAGTCGAACTGTGCTGCACCAAGTTCATACAGATTTGAATAGATGCCTGCAGCGCTGGTGGACTCGGCTAATTGGGACTCAGTATGGCTACCAGTGGCGACTAGTAATGACTTAAGTCCACCAGTCTCAGCAGCCTCAAAATCAAAGGGTGAGTCACCCACAAGGATTGTTTCCTCAGGTCTCAAATTAAGATGTTCCAGCATATACTCAGTAAATTTTGGTTGTGGCTTGCGATAGGGGGTGTCGCCAGTGCCAACGATGGCATCGAGATATTTCGCTTGGTTGAGATATTCTAGAATGGCTCTGGATTGATTGCCGTTTTTATTGGTGAAAACCGCCAACTGATAGTTCCGCTCTTTAAGTGACTGAAGCATCCATGTGGATCCAGGGAGAGCGATCACATCTTCAAACATGATCGATTCAAAGTGGTCTTGGAAGATCGGCAGGGCAGTTTCTACCAGCTCTTTGCCGAGTAGTTTGGCGAGCGTGATAGGCGCTGAACCACCCACAGTGGCGCGCACAGTCTCATAGTTTGATTCAGGTAGGCCTAGTTGTTGTTGAGTATATACAACGGCGCGATGGATCGATGTAAAATGATCAATCAGTGTGCCATCGAGGTCGAAGAGTACTGTTTTCATATCAGATTCCTTAATTCAAGCCTGTGTTTCCATAGATTGTGGGTTATGGATTGTTCGAGGATGGCTGGCAAGGATAGGTACGTTGTAAGCAGAAATTTAACGATGGGCATGGGTTGCAGTAAGGTGTTTGCCGCGCAGAGCTGAATGGGTTGAATGACAAATTAGAAGCAGTCCCAGTTCACCGTTTAAAAAAGATAAATTTCTTTCAAAGCACTATTGACAAGAGTGCAAACAGGAAGAGCATATCGGCTCTTCATTAGGGGTGTGCGACACGCATATTTCTCCATATGGTGGCTATAGCTCAGTTGGTTAGAGCATCGGCTTGTGGTGCCGAGGGTCGCGGGTTCGAATCCCGTTAGCCACCCCATTTTACGCAGTAAAATTGCGTGGCGGGATT
>JAURBE010000029.1:10014-17004 GCA_030829145.1 Verrucomicrobiota bacterium
ACCCGCGAATGAGCGGGTTTGACGCAGTGCTTTTAGGAACGAATGTTCCGTCTTGAAAAGCACGAAGAAGGCGAAGCAATCCCGTTAGCCACCCACGGGCACAACTCTTTGAGGTTGCACCATCTCCGCACTGTTGTGCGTCGTCAGGTCAACCAGCGAGACATTTCAAGCGCACTCAAACTAAGATAGAAATGCGACTGCTCATGCTATGCTAGATTGTTTGGATTGAAGTCTGACTGCTTGACCCATTCAAGGATTTTTCACTGGATCAGATTATGCCGACAGTTTTGCGAATAGGTCCCTATAAATTCTATTTTTACAGTCATGAACCAAATGAGCCATCTCATGTTCATGTGGATCGTGATGCTCAATCAGCAAAAATCTGGCTTGAACCAGTCTCATTGGCGTGTAACTTTGGATTTAATGCTTATGAACTGCGGGAAATCCTTTCGCTCGTCTCGGAGCATCAACAACAGTTAATTGATTCTTGGAATGGGTATTTTGGCAATACAGGCAGATGAGCGCGTTAAGGACGTGAAGGTCGATTCGGATGCACTGCAAGTGGATCTAATGGATGGCCGTAGTATTCGTGTGCCTCTTGCATGGTATCCGTGCCTGCTTGAAGCCTCTGATTTACAAAGATCGAATTGGGAACGCTGTGGGGGTGGCTATGGAATTCACTGGCCGGACATCGACGAGCATCTTTCTACGGAAGGACTACTTCGAGGGGCACCCGCACCGAGGAAGACCGCCTGAGTTGAGACTATAGGTCTCGAATGTTGTAGTTCTAAGCCCAAATAGTTCGAAGAGAGTCCGACATGGGTGCCCGTTCTCCGTGAACCGGTTCGAAGAGGGGGAGGTTAGCCACCCCATTTTGCTCTGCAATATGCAGATGGCGGGATTTGTTCCGAGCTTGCGACATGACCGACCCGCTTGCGGGATCGGACCACCCGCGAGCAAGCGAGTACGACGCAGTGCTTTTAGGTACGGACGTTACGTCTTAAAAAAAGCACGAAAGCACCTTGAAGTAAGGTTCATCGTCGATTACCGAGGAATGGCACTTAGAATCACTGATTAGCCCCATGCTCCAACTAAATCCCATGACGAGCGTACTTGCGGAGGAACCTAAACCCTCCAACAATCTTAGGTTCTGCTTTTTCTTTAACCACAGATGGACAGGTATGAACACGGATCAGGCGAGCTAACCATTGTTGCCCTGCTCTCTCTTGGCCTTGAGGAGGCAGATCAGAGACCTTCTTTAATATCTGTGTCCATCTGTGGGGAAGATTGCTCCGGCAGGCCTCCTCCGATAGCTCATTTCTTTAGAGGGCAGTGTTGATCAACAGCTCTCCCACTAATTGACGATGAGCCTAAAGTAATCACTACTATGTGAAATTCTCAGTGATGAGCACTGCAGCGGCACTCTCTGCGGTGTAGGTCAGTGCGTGTGACGCGGGCAGAAGTGCGTTGTCGCCACCTTCGAGTGTGGCATCGTCGTCTGCTTTGAGTTGGCCGCTGACGACACTCAGAATGCGCGGTGCGCCTGCTGCAAAGACCAGGGTCTCGCCAGCTGCTAGCTGAACCTTACGTAGGTCGAAGACATCACTCTGAGCGAGGATTTGCTCGGACTCGTTCGATGGTTTGAGGGTCTGAGGTTCGAAGTCATTGAAGTCGGTGCTCTTGAGCGACTCATCAATATGCAATTCGCGCGGTGTGCCGTCGAGGCCGACGCGGCCCCAATCGTAGACCCGATAAGTGGTATCTGAGTTTTGCTGAATTTCTAGAATCAAATTGCCACCGCCGATCGCGTGGATGCGTCCACTCGGAATGAAGATCGATTCACCGGCTTGCACATGCATTGTATGCACAAGTGGCTCGAGGTCGTTGTTCTTAAGGCCTATTTCGAAGTCTTCGCGAGTGACGCCATTCTTCAGACCCGCCATCAGTGTCGCATCTGCTGCGGCGTCGACAACATACCAATTCTCGGTCTTTGGTTCGCCGCCGAGGCTGGGTGCGATGTCGGCGGGCGGGTGGACCTGTAGGCTCAGCTTCTCTTGGCAGTCGAGCCATTTGACTAAAATAGGGAAGGGGCGTTCTGCAGACCAGCCTGCACCCATGATGCCCTCGGGGTTTGCCGCGATCAGTTCGCGAATTGTTGCGCCTTGAGCAGTCGTCGACTGTGCTTCGGGGCGATCTACAATCTCCCAGCTTTCGCCGATTACTTTGCCATTGGGTAGGCGACGTCCGAGTTTTTGTTCAAAGTTGGTACCGCCCCAGACGCGTTCTTGGTAAATCGGAGTGAAGAGTATGTGTTTCATAAAAGTATATTAATGATAATCGATTACGATATCGTTCATTGTAGTATGACCGTGTTCGTTGGTACCTGAAATGCCATTGGACGGAATCACAACGAGTAAACGTGCAGCGTCGGGTGGCAACTTGATTTGAACAGTGCCATTAATTTTCTTCGCGATACATTGGTGGCTGACCGCATCGTAGAGGTCGGCCAGTTCAGTACCTATACTGCTACCCGCTTGGTATCGTTGAACGGGTTGTAATATTGGAAAGTCGGATACGTGGGTGCATGAAAGTAGTCAGTCGCCAAGCAATCGAGGCGCTGATTTATTATTTGATGCAATCATTTGCTAATTTCTGTTATTACTTTATACAGTAGTATACGTAAGTATTTAAGATTCTGGCTTTTAGACTTGCTTATGTGCGACAACTGGATTGTCAAAATAATGTTAAATTGTGTTCGGAGGGTATTTTCCATGTGCGCTGCTATTCTGTAGTTTATTACTGAATCAATCACTTTTTGATTATGGCTGACATGTTGAGAATCAGTAATTATACTAAAAATGAGTGAGAAAAAACTACATGGCATTCGATTGATGGCCCAAAACCTGGGTGTATCTACTGCAACTATTTCTCGTGCATTGAGTCCTGAGACTTCGCATCTTGTTAAAGAAGAGCGGCGTAAAGAGATTTTAGAACTGGCTGATAAGATGCGATATCGTCCTAATCCTGGCGCGCGTTTGATTCAGCGCGGTGTCGGCTCTACCATTGGTGTTTTGATTCCTGGTGATGAAGATGTGTTCTTCTCTGAATTTTACGGCCGCTTCTTGGGTGACATGATACAAGCCACTAAGGATACAGAATCTGAAGTTCGTATCAATGCACTGACTCACGAGACTGGCAACATTCTTGAAGAGTTGCGCCATATAGGCCTGGGTTGCTCAGGTTTGATCTATGCCGGATTGCCTCTTTCCATTGAAGACATGGATCAAATTTCTAATTACCATAGTCCATTGATCTTATTGAGCTCGGTCATCCCTGTTGACTACCCGATAGAGAAAGTTAATTGCCATGTTCTCGGAGTCGATAATTACGGTGGCGCAGTAGCTGCTGCAAACTACATTGCCAAACAAGGTCATAAGCGTATCGGCTTGGTCGTAGGTCCTGAAGAGTCCCGAAATTTCTCGGAGCGCACAAAAGGTTACCTCGATGGTTTAAAGAAAGCTAAAATCTCAATGCCTGACGAGATGATCTTCGCAGCGTCATATGACCAGGAGTCAGGCAGAGCCGGCTGCGAATACTTCATGGGGCAAAAGCAAATGCCCACAGCGTTGATCTGCGCCAGTGATAATATTGCCTTTGGTGCTCTAGATTTCGCCAAGGAACATGGTCTTAAATGCCCTAAAGATGTTTCGATTATCGGATTCGATGACGGTCCCTGGGCGATGGCTTGTACTCCGAAGTTAACGACAATGCGCCAGCCAATCGGAACACTGACGGCGCGTGCAGTTGATGTTTTGATGCAATCAATCGCTGACCCGGAGGCGAATTACCGTCAACATATCAATTTGGATACGATCCTCAATATCAGGGATTCGACTCGCTTCATGCTTAAGAAATAAAGCGGCACTCGGTTGCAGGTCTTTACTTTAATTAGGTAAAGTACATTTTCTGCGTGACCGATAAGGCCGCTTGTTCACTTAGCAAGTCTATATACGCGTTAGCCCCATCAGGAACTCGCGGTTACCATCGGTACCTTTAATCGGTGAGTCCATGGTACCGATGAGTTCAGCTCCAGAGAGCTGCTGTAGTGCAAAGGTCTGAATGTTGTGCAAAATACGTTCTTGCACAGTCACGTCGCGTATAATGCCGCGGCCAGCGTCGACTTCGTGCTTTTCGGCTTCAAATTGTGGTTTAACCAGGGCGATGAGTCGTCCGCCGACTGCGAGGAATTGCCACACTGCGGGCAGTACCTTGGTCAGTGAAATAAAGGAGAGATCCATGACGATGAGGGGATACTCATCGTGCGGTAGATCGCCTAGTTTGAGATGTCGGGCATTGGTTTTTTCAATATTAGTCACGCGTGGATCTTGAATCAACTTGTTGTGCATCTGCGCACGACCAACATCGACACAAGTCGCTGCGGTACTGCCACGTTGCAAACAGCAATCGGTAAAGCCTCCGGTAGACGCACCGACGTCGAGGTGGTGTAGCCCGCAGATGTCGATTTGAAATTGGTCGAGGAAGCCTTCAAGTTTTTCACCGCCACGACTGACGAAGCGTGGTGGTGATTCGACTTCGATGGGTGCATCTGCTGGCAAAGTGCGCCCGGGCTTATCGAGTCGGTCAGTGCCGAGCTTAACCTTACCAGCGAGAATCAGTGCCTTTGCGCGTGAGCGCGTATCGACTAATCCTTGGGCGACTAAAAGCTCATCGAGTCGTATTTTTTTAACGTTGGACATATCAAAAGTGCGCTACGGACCGTGGGTCTAGTCATGCGCATGTGGCGCTACATTTGTTTGTGATGTAGCGGGTATTGGCACATCGCTGGAGCGAATGTGTAGATCGCGCTGTGGGTAGGGGATCTCAATCTGATTGGCTTTAAAGGAATCCCATATTTCAAGCAGTACCTGACTCTTAACATTCGCTACCCCGTTGGTAGGGTCGGCGATCCAAAAGCGTAGCTCTAGGTCGATAGAGCTGTCGCCAAAACTAAGCACATGGCAAACTGGTGTTGGCTCGCTGAGCACGCGGTCGACTGATTTGGCTGCTGTGATGATGAGTTGTATACACTGATGTGGATCAGAATCGTAGGACACACCAATCGGAGTTTTCATGCGCACCAAGTTATTGGTAAAAGTCCAATTAATCACGCGCTGTGTAATTAGGTCTTCATTGGGTATAAGATGTTCGGTGCCGTCGCGTGTAATCACCGACGCGTAGCGAGCCCGTAGGTTGTTAATCCATCCATAGGTGCCGTCGATTTCAATCACATCGCCGGGCTTGATGGAGTTGTCCACCAGCAGCAGAATTCCGCTGATAAAGTTGGAGACTACCTTCTGCAGACCAAAGCCCAAACCTAATCCGATTGCGCCACCGAGAACAGTGAGCGCCGATAGATCAACACCCATTGAGCTGAGTGAAATTGCTGTGGCGATGACGATAAAAACAATTCGAATCACCTTAGCGATCAATACTTGAAGTGATGGACTCAGTCTCGGAACCCGCTGTATCTGAGTTTCAAGAATTCTGGCAATCGCGAGAAATAACCATAAGGTAAAGGCAAATGCGAGTGTTCCAGAGAGGAGGCTCCATGCAGAAATAGTATGTGTGCCGATACTGAAGCTTAAGTCTTGCAATGTATCGAGACTATCGTCGACCAGTGAGAGACTGAACATGCCAGTAATAAAATAACAGACACCTGCAGCTGATTTTGCCCAGAACCCAGCGCGTATAAAACTGGTGAGTAGGCCAATCGCGATCCACAGGCCACCCAGATAACTAAAGAACCGGAAGAAGGGCGCGTCGGTTTGTATCAGTCTGCAGAGCTGACTCGCGAGTACCATTGAGCCCCAAAATGCCAAAAAGCTCAGGTTGCGCTTAAGCCACAGTGATGGACGGCTGTCAGCGCCAGCCATGGCGTTGGCCTTGGGGCCGAGCAGGTTTGAACTAATTGCAAATAGGGCGATGACGACGAGAAGTTGCCAGAAGTCTTGTGGTTGAAAGGTTCCGTTTGGCACAACGATTAGGCGCCACTGTTCAATGAGTGTCATGCTCATCAGCTAAGTTAGTAGAAACCGTTGTCGCAATCTTTTTGCAGCAGCAATCCGCTCGGCTCATTTTGCTAACTCAGATCTCTAGGTAACTATATATAAGATAGATGCCACCGAGGATGTTGGCCATTTAGCTCTTGGAGATTTGAATGTGTCCTGCAAGCTGTGGCTACATACTTTATGGAATTAACTTCACTGGTATATTTAGAGCCTGAGCTAAAAGAGGCTGCGCAGCATTTGGCTGATAGCTTTGCGCTGCCTTGTGTGGATGGTTGTGCAATCGCATCCGCTAAGCCCAAGTTCGTGCAGCGCTTTCTTAAACAACAATGTCCCACATCTACCGGCGGCTTTGTTTTTGTACTAGGCGCTTCAGGCTTGGCTCTGAACGCAGTCGGAGATGACTGTAGTATTCGTGCGGACTTCCACGGACCGACTGTGACTTATCGTCGTAAACAGGGCGGTGGCAAGGGGCAGATGATTGCAAAGGCAGTGGGTCTGCGAAGTGGTGTCTCTCCGCGTGTTCTGGATGCAACTGCGGGGTTAGGGGGAGATGCGTTTGTCCTCGCTAGCTTGGGTTGCAGTATGACCATGCTTGAACGAGTGCCTGCCGTGCGTGCGCTGCTGCAGGATGGTTTGGTGCAAGCTCGTCGGTTTGTCGACGTGTCTAAGGACCGTGCATTGGCAGAGGTACTGGATCGTATGTCGCTAGTTGAAACTGATGCACTGGATTATATGCAGCAGATTTCCGCGGATGGACGACCAGATGTCGTGTATCTGGATCCCATGTTTCCGGTTCGTACCAAAAGCGCCTTGGTTAAAAAGGAGATGCGGCTATTCCATCATTTAGTGGGCGCAGATCCGGACGCCGATGGTTTACTGGATGCAGCATTGTCCTGCGCGCGTTATCGTGTGGTGGTTAAGC
>JAURBE010000002.1 GCA_030829145.1 Verrucomicrobiota bacterium
GCGCACCTGCATGGTCGGATATCCGCTAAAGAACACACTCTCCGAACACGGCAGCGTGAATCGCGGCATCTGCCGCGTCGAACGCGGCGCGCTGCAGACCGTCGAAGAGCACTGCACCATCTCGCGCGGCGCAGACGGGGTGGTGCGCGGTAACAATCTAGCAGGCGAGGCGGTAGAAATCGACGAGGCAGCGATCGTCTCAATGAATTTCTGGGGCTTCACGCCGGCACTCTTTCCGAGCCTTGAAGCACGCTTCATCGAATTCCTCGAAGCGCATGGCGATGAGATGAAGTCCGAATGCTATCTCCCGACCGTGATCGATACACTCATCCAATCCAAACAAACCGAGTGCGCGGTGATTGAGACTGACGGCGCTTGGTTTGGCGTCACCTACCCAGGCGACAAGCCTTTCGTACAAGCCAGTATCGCTAAGCTGATTAAAGACGCGGAGTATCCAGCAGAATTATAAGTCCCGCTTATTTAGCCATCCGTGCCTACAGGACTTGAGGCGACAGCATCCTTCGAGCGGTGTTTAAAAAAACCAAAGATCCGACGCAGCACAAAATACATTAGAATCAAGACCAAGACGCCGGCAACGATGGGCATTAGGATTGCAAGACCTGCCGTCAACACCGAGCCGCCTAACTCGGCAGTCGAAATCACCGGATTTCCAATTCCACCGGTCGTGGCAGTCGACGTGCCTCGGGTAATCACTGCAGCGCCCTGCACCAATCCAGCGGTGCCGCCACCTGCGATCGTTGCTGCGATCCATTTCATGGAACCATCGCCGATGAATTCGGGCATCATCGCCGCGGTGATGAATGTACCTGCAACCACTGCGGCAGGGGTTGCCACTGTATCGAGCAAGTTGTCCAGCCACGGGATGTAATAACTACCGATCTCCAGCGCCGTAGCGATACCAAGTGCCAATGTCACTGCTGGATTTCCCAACCACTGTTGATCTCCAAGCATTGCTTCGACATCCATTTCGCTCAACAGATCAACATGCCCGCCCGCCGCCAGGCTGGTAATGAACAAGGGAACAAACACACGAAATCCACAGGCCGCAGCGAGGCCAACACCTGCAAAAATCGCCATGACTTCATTCATCATGCGACTACGTTACCGATAAAGCGACGGCACGAAAAGCTCTGAATTCAAACAACGCCTGAAAGCTACAACGCGGCAACTACCTTGGCATAGATCTCATCGACCGAGAGCTGCGCCAATTCTTTGGTCGAAATACGCGCACGATTGATCTTCGGTAACGACTCGAGCGATTCTGAGAGACAAACATCGCGATTTGCTTCGACCTCTTCGACCCGATCAATCGGGGTGAAATGCGGCGCAGAATTAAGTACGTCTGGATGCTCCTTGGCCAATTTAATGATTGCCCTCACCGCTTCGGCGAAGCGATCTAGTTCAGCTTTGGTATAGCTCTCAGTCGGTTCGACCATCAGGCCAAGTGGCTCTGGCCACGCAACCGTCGGCGCATGGAATCCAAAATCAAGGAACAGCTTGCCAATGCGCGGAGCCGCGTCCGTCTTGCGTAGCCCGACCGAGTCGAGCAGGCCAAAGTCTTGCTCCTTTAGGGTTAGGATGAACTCGTGCATGCGCGGCTCACTGTCTGCACCCTTCGGTAGCAAAGCATAGTCCTGGGCAAGTTCTGCCTGTAAGTAGCGCGCACTCAAGACTGCCACCGCTGACATACGGCGCACTCCCTCGCGCCCAAGGCGCAGTAAATAAGTGTAGCAACGAATCTTGTGGGCGAAATTCCCCCAATGACGGTGGAAGGAGCCGATCGACTTCGGCGCGCGCACAGGTTGATAGAGCGCACCATCATACTCGATTTGATAACCAGGTAAATACGGAGTCAGACGCTCGCTGACCGCAACGATCGCATCACCTGGACCGCCACCGCCATGTGGAATGGTCCATGTCTTGTGTAAATTATTATGCACTGCATCGACACCCAGCGCCCCGAGATCGACCCAGCCAGCAATCGCATTCATATTCGCACCATCCATGTAGACAAGTCCGCCTATTGCGTGAATTTTATCAGCAATTTGCTTAAAGGATGTTTCAAAAATACCGCTGGTGTTCGGGTTGGTAATCATCACACCCGCGATACGGTTGCCATATTCTTCGATACAGCGGTCGAGGTGTTCATTCAGTACACGCCCCTCGGTATCTGCATCGAGATAAACGATCTTACCCTGCTTACCAGTAAAACCAGCCATAGTCGCAGTGGCAAAATTGGTGCCGTGGGCAGAACTAGGGATTAAAATTACATCACGTACTTCGTCGCGGTCGCGGTGGTAAGCTTGAAACAACTTGAGCCCGACGAGCTCGCCTTGAGCACCGGCTAGCGGCTGCGTCGTGACAGCAGCTAATCCTGTGATTTGTTTAAACCACTCTTGGATTTCGTGAAGTACATACAGGCAACCTTGCGCATCTTCAATCGGCGCCTGCGGGTGTACGTCGGTAAAGCCCTGCAATCCTGCCGCCCAGTCGTTGACCTTCGGATTGTACTTCATCGTACACGATCCAAGCGGATAACAGCCATCGTCAGGGCTGACATTCAGGTCCCCAAGACGCTGGTAATAAGTAATCACCTCTGCTGCTGAGTAAGTCGGCAGGCCCGGCGCAACTAGGCGCGTCATCGAGCCCGCAACTGGTGAAAGGGCTGCTGCCTCGACTAAACTCGCAGCTCCAAAAATATCTTTAAATACAGCGACTAATTCTGTGATGTCTTGTTCACGATTTGAGAATGACAACTTCAGTAACTGGCGCTCACCAGCCAAGCGCGCGGATACGTCTGCTCCCGCAAGAATGTTACTCGCACGCGCCTTCGCCAGCACAGTTGATACTGGCTTTGATAGCTCCAAAGTCACTTCGTGATATGAGGTCGAATCTGGAAATGCCAGCGACACACCATCAAACACCGTTAAACACTCAACTGCCTCGACTAAACGCGCGCGCAGACCTGAAAGAATCGCCTCCAGACCCGAATCGCCACGCTCCAGTAATGCGGCACCTACCAGCGTCGCCACGAAGGCTTGGTTCGAACAAATGTTGGACGTAGCTTTATCCTTACGAATGTGTTGCTCACGAGTGGATAATACACCGACGCGACATTCACGTCCCGAGCTATCCTTGGCTTTGCCAATGAATCGACCCGGCGCCGCACGAACTCCTGCTCGTTCTTTTGCAGAAAAGCGTACGCCAAATAGGCCGAGCCCAGGGCCACCATAGTTGGGCGCGAGCGCGAGGTGCTGCGCTTCACCAACGATGATATCGACCCCCTTGCTACCAAAATCGGATGGTGCTTTTAACCCTCCGGGAGCCAGTAGCATCGGATCAATCACGGCCACACTCTTGACTTTAAGATCCGCGGCAAGCTCCGTGAGTGCATCCACCTCCTCAATCAAACCAAAGGTGTTCACGTGCGGAAACACAATCGCAGCAAGTCGCGCACCAGCTGTTTCCGCCGCATCCTTGAGTGCTGCTTGGTCAATCAAACCACTGCGCTGATTCACCGGCACTCGTACTAGTTCGACTTCAGTACCTTCGGCTAAGGTCTCCAGCACTTCCAAGTCGCCAGGATATAAAGTCTCGGGAATAATCGCGACTGACTTGCCGCGCGCCATACGAATCGCTGCACAAATGCCTTCAAAAATCGATGTCGAGCGATCGTAGAGCGATGCATTAACAGCCTCAAACCCAGTCAGGCGTGCCATCGAGCACTGATAAATCCAGTGGGCGAGCAATGTGCCTTGGCTCAACTCTGGCTGATACGGAGTATAAGCCGTCGTCAAATTACGGATTTCACAAACCGGTGCCACCACCGCGGAAGGCACAAAATCAGGCACACCATCACCAAGAAAACTGGTGCCCGTACGATTCATCTTCGAAATTTCTTCGAGTCGCGTGTAAAGCGCATCATAGGCTAGTTCCTCTGGCAACGTGCCTGCGTCCTTGAACTGAACGTCCGCAGGAATATGATCAAAGAGCTCGCCAAGCGAGGCTTTGCCTACAGTTTTCAGCATTGCATCAATGTCAGAGTTGCTGGCTGGAATGTAATGGCGCGCGTGTTCGCGCTGATCGACGGAAGTATTTTGCATTTTTATGAAAACTGAGACTTAACAACAAACAAAATTAAGCATTCATTGCTACTGACATATAGGTGCATCTCACACAATGCGTCTATGATTCCTTCGCAAGTTTCTTTACACAATTTCACCCTTTTTTCATCTCACAATCATTTTGAAGGGCACACGCCCGTCAGCTGCTAAATTACATGTCAGACATCCTACAAATCCCACTGCACGACTTTCATGCCGAGCGAGGCGCACGCTTCGTTAACTTCGGTGGCTGGAATATGCCGGTGCAATACACGAGCATCCTCGAGGAACATCAGGCAGTACGCAGTGCTGCCGGATTGTTCGATGTCAGCCACATGGGCGAATTTCTGGTCACTGGCGTGGACGCAGCGCTGTTCCTGGATAAACTGCTGGTCAATGCGATCCACAATGCCCCGATCGGCAAAGCAGTTTACTCGCCAATGTGCGCGAGCGATGGCGGCGTCGTCGATGATTTGATCGTTTACCGTACTGGTGAGGAAACCTTTTTAGTCTGCGTCAACGCGAGTAACATTGAAAAAGACTTTGGTTGGTTCCTCAAGCAGGCCAAGCGGTGGGAGCTTGATGTACTCATCGAAGACCAATCCGACGACTTCGCACTGCTCGCGCTGCAAGGCCCCAAAGCCAGCACAATCCTCGAAGCGGTCGGCCTCGATGCTCTCCATGAAATCAAAAAATTCTGGCATGCCACGCGCCGCTTTGCAGGAGAAAAAATACGCGTTTGCCGCACTGGCTACACCGGTGAAGATGGCTTCGAAATCTACGCATCTCCAGCTGCTGCAGAAGCATTAGCGCGTGAAATTATGAGTCAAGGCGAGCCATTTGGCGTGCAACTCTGTGGCCTCGGTTGCCGCGACAGCCTAAGACTCGAGGCAGGCTACCCGCTGTATGGGCATGAACTCAGCGACAGCATTACTCCACTTGAAGCCAGTCTCGACTGGACCGTTAAATTACAAAAAGAGGACTTCATTGGCAAAAACGCACTCAGCGAACAGCTGGAAAATGGCATTCCACGCCGCGTGCTTCATTTTAAACTCGATAGCCGCCGAATCGCCCGCGAAGGCACCGCTGTCATCAATGCCGCTGGCGATATCGTCGGGCAAGTGCTGTCTGGGACACTCTCACCAATACTCGGTCGCCCTATTGGTAGCGCGATCGTCTCAACTGAAGCGGCAGAAAGCCCCCTTTGGGTCGACCTGCGCGGCAATCACATCGCCTTGGAAGTAAGTAGACCTCCACTCCATCAATAAAACGCCCAGCGCTTTATTGATAAAGTACTAGTGCGACGCACTGCTGTCCACAGGATCAGCTACAACAGGAGTGGTTGCTTCCCGCGCGACCGGCTGTGGCTCCGCCGTTGTATCCGACTGCTCTTGAGCATCTGCTTGCCGCACAATCGGCACTCGATCCGGGCGCGGTGCTGTTTTAAGCGAGAACTCCAACACTTCCTCTCCACGCTTGATGACTAGCGAGGTGAATTGATTTGCGCGTGTGAAAAATACAGCACCCGGCACATCAGAGACATCCTGTATCGGATGTCCTGCAATTGAGATCAAACGGTCACCTTCAAGTAAACCTGCCTGACCAGCCGGCGCATCTTCAATCACAGTCGAAAGATAGACCGCATTCTCCATCTCAGCCCCAAGCTGTTCAGCAACTTCGAAGCCCATCCAACTATGAATGATGTGCCCGGAAAACAATAAATCATCACGCACCCTTGCTAAAGCCGGAACCGGCAGGCAATAGGATGCATCCAACTCGGTAATAGAGGCGACTGACATACCTATTAAATGACCATTAATGTCTAAAACTGGGCATCCTCCTTGTCCTGCATTCACCGAAATAGACGTACGAATGTATTCGGTCGGGAACACTTTGTTCCCTAATTTCTTATCCACCCCAGTCACGATCCCCATCGATGGAGACGGCTCAAAATCAAGTGGACAAGCGATCGCAATTGCAAGTGCTCCTAACTCAGGGCGCGCGACCGTGGCATCCATCGTGACGATTGAAAAATCTTCAGGTAATTCCAGCACCCGGAGCACAGAGACATTCGTTAAACGATCATGACCGATTGCTTCGGTGGCATACGGCTTACCCTTATATTCAATCCACACGCGACTCGCACCCGCAGCACGGCTCGCACTGACCAATACATGGCCTTCCTTGCTGACAAAAAAACCGGTGCCAACTCGCAGCATAACTTTAGTAGTGCTGCCCTCGCCAGAACCACGGTAAGCAGCCTTCACGCGTACCACTGCATCTTTGTTTTGCTCAAACACATCTATCAGACGCTGCTGTAAAGCCAACGCATCTGCCGAGCCGGCAAACAATCGCACCGAACTTACCACTGTAAGCAGCAGTGCTATCCACCCGTAGTGAAACATACTCAAAGTTAGTAAACCAAGCTGGCCACACCTGCGGATGCAAATGAGACGCGTGCCTGAGCGCTTTCAGTCATATATGCCGATGCATCGTATGAAGCGACTTGCATGCTTTCCATTCCGAAATCACGGATAAAGTTCACATCATCCGAATTCGTATCCACCGAGATCGCATCGGCATAGTAATCAGTCATGCTCTGCTCACTGGCCACTGCGTCCAAATCAGAACCATACATATGCCCTGCCGCCGCTACATCACCACTCGGAACAACCGCCGCGGAATCCATTGCTATCGAGCCCGTAGAGCTAGCCATCGGCTGAAATGCAGGACGCACCAATACCATCCCAACCACTACCGCTGCTGCTGCGAGCGCAGTGTTCTGCAAAATCCGTCCGGAAAAGCCACGCATCAATTGTAAATACCATGGGTCTTTTTTAACTAAAGTCTGCAGCATTCGCTGATGTAGCTCTTGATCGAATTCATTCCAGAATTGATCCGACGGACGTTCAGATCGCTTGAGGCGAAGAAGGTCTTCGAGGTTGATTTCAGCTTGGTGCTCTTGTGGATGGTTAGCCATAAGTTCTTGGTTAATGACGGATCGAATTATCCTAGGTAGTCCTTCAAATATGATTGGAGTTGCTGCTTCGCGTAGTGCAAACGAGAGCGCACAGTGCCGACAGAAGCCTTAGTGATCTCTGCAATCTCAACGTGGCTAAGGCCTTCAATTTCATGTAAAACGACCACAGTTCGATGTTTAGGAGACAATTTTTGCAACGAATCGTTCAATTTTTCCTGTAGCTCATGCACGATTGCCCCTTTTTCACTACGGTTTTTCGCCGTCAAACTCTCAATGATATCAGTCGAATGCACCTCTTCATTGATATTCTCGTAGCTGATGTAACGACGACGGCTGCGCTTCTTCAAAAAAGTCATCGTCGAATTAATCGCGATTCTGTAGATCCAAGTGAAAAACGACGACTTGCCCTTGAAGCGTGCAATCGCCTGAAACGCTTTGATAAAAGTCTCCTGAGTCAAATCAGAGGCATCTTCGCGATTACTCGTCATGTTATAAATAACAGAGAAGATATGTTCGCGATACTTCTGCACTAACTGATCAAAGGCTGCTACATTACCAGCTTGCACTCGCTGCACCACCGCCCAATCAAGATCGCGCTCCGTCAGCGGAGCGTCCTGCGCTGGTGCGAAGGTCTTTGAAACTGAACCTGTTGTTGCCATTAAGATAGGTTAGATAAAACCATTCGCACACCAATTGCAAGTCAGCATCAATTGCCTAGAAATAAGTAAAATTCGCGCCCAAAAAGAAAAGAGATTCTTAATTTGCCGTCCTCGATTACTTTTACACATTGACAGCTCTACCATGAAAGATGGTAACAATGTCCGCTTATAATTATGCACAAGTCGCGTATAGTCATCACAGGCGTCGGTCTCACCGCGCCAAACGGTAATACCCTCGAGGAATATCGAAAGAATCTCCTAGCTGGAGTCGCTGGCGTCCAAATCATCGATATGCGCTACATGGGTAAAGTTCCGGCAGGCGTCTGCAACTTCGACCCGAAGCAATATCAGAGCCGCAAGGAACTCCGCGTGGGGACTCGCGCAGGCAGCATCGCCATCTACGCTGCGCATGAAGCCGTGAATAACAGCGGCCTTGATTTTGAGAATTTTGATAAAAGTCGGATCGGTGTCTATGTCGGCACGACTGAGCACGGCAACGTCGAAACCGAAAATGAAGTGTATAATATCTCTCAATTCGACTACGACACCCGGTTCTGGACTCACCACCACAATCCACGCACCGTAGCCAACAACCCCGCAGGAGAGATCACCATCAACATGGGGATTACAGGGCCGCACTACACCATCGGTGCTGCCTGCGCGGCTGGTAATGCGGGCCTAGTGCAAGCACTACAAATGCTCCGCCTTGGCGAAGTCGACTTCGCCCTCGCTGGGGGCGTCAGTGAAAGTATTCAGTCCTTTGGGATCTTCGCGGGCTTTAAGAGCCAAGGAGCTTTAGGCACTCACGAAAGCGACCCCAACAAGACCAGTCGCCCATTTGATAAAAGCCGCAACGGTATCGTCGTCTCCGAAGGTGGCTGTATCTATACCCTCGAGCGCCTTGAAGACGCGCAAGCACGGGGTGCCAACATTATCGCTGAGATTGTCGGCTACAGGATCAACTCTGATGCTGGTGACTACGTACTTCCCGACCCTGTTCGTCAGGCCGAATGCATGCGCGCAGCACTCAGTGTCGCAGGCATGCAGCCTGAAGATGTTGATATCGTCAATACCCACGCCACCTCGACGCCCATGGGCGACATTCAGGAGTGCAAGGCCATCAATGAGGTATTCGGTGACAGTCCAACGACCTATATCAACAACACCAAGAGCTTCATCGGCCACTGCATGGGCGCGGCTGGTGCCCTCGAACTGGCAGGCAATCTGCCCTCCTTCAAGGACCATATAATTCACCCAACTATCAACATTGAAGAGCTCGACCCAGAATGCGCGATGCCAAATCTGGTAATAAATGAGCCGCGCAAGGTTGACGAAGTGAAAGTTATCCTCAACAACTCATTCGGAATGCTTGGTATTAATTCAGCACTGATCGTTAAAAAGTTCGAGAATTAAGCCATTTTATTACTCATTCCCAATTAAATAGCAGCCGCTTTCAATCATGACAGAAGATAAAGTAAAACAAATCGTCATCGACATCATCGCAGAAATTGCGCCCGATGAGGACACTTCCAATATCAAGTCCGAGGTAAAACTTCGCGACCAACTCGACCTCGATTCGATGGACTTCCTAGACATCGTGATGGAGCTACGCAAACAGCATGGCATCGAAGTTCCTGAAGCGGACTACCCTGAGCTCGCATCGCTGGATAGTTGCGCAGCTTACTTGACCCCCAAGTTCAACGCATAATTTAGGCGACTCCGGTCGCACCTCCACGTAGCACAGGCGACTTGCCTGTGTTTCGTTGTATCTGGAACGCGCGACAATCTGATATAATTACTAACTTTGTGAATCGCTGTGGCGTGCGAGCTTGCTCGCGCTTTTTTTGAGTCGCTGGCTATTGAGCACGAGCAAGCTCGCACGCCACGCCTTGACTCGAAAACGACAGAGCGCTTCCCTCCACCCTACCGATGAAAACCAAGCCACTAGACAACCAACACTTCGAAGTCGTCATCATCGGCGCCGGTATGGCCGGTATGGCCGCGGGCATTCGCCTCGCATTGGCAGGCAAGAACGTCATCATCCTGGAGAAGCACAACGCCAGTGGCGGGCTCAATTCCTTTTACAGCATCGAAGGGCGCAAGTACGACGTTGGACTGCACGCCATGACCAATTTTGTACCCAAGGGCACCAAAGGCACACCGCTCACCAAGCTGTTGCGTCAGCTACGCATCCCTTACGACGCACTGGACCTTTGCCAGCAAAACGGCTCGCGAATCGCCTTTCCGGGCTGCGAACTAGAATTCAGCAACGACTTTGCACTCTTTGAAGCCGAAGTCGCTCGAGCCTTTCCCAAACAAATCGATGGCTTTCGCGCTCTTGCCGATGAAGTGCGTACCCTCGACGCATTCAATCTGGGTGCGATTCCCACCTCCGCTCGCGAGGCGGTGCAACGCCACATTTCCGATCCACTGCTAGAGGATATGATCTTCTGTCCCGTCATGTATTACGGCAGCGCTGAAGAGCACGACATGGACTATGGCCAATTCGCTATTATGTTTCGCTCACTGTTCTTCGAAGGCTTCGCTCGACCCTTCGACGGTGTGCGCGTGATTATTAAACTCTTACAGGATAAATACCGCGCCCTAGGCGGTATTCGTAAGATGAAGTGCGGAATCAAGCAAATCCACACCCAAGGCAACAGAGCTTCCGCCGTCGAACTCGATGACGGGGCAGTGCTCACCGCCGACAAGATTATTTCCACCGCCGGAGTGGTCGAGACGGTTCGCATGTGTGACGATCAACCCTCTGATGCCGCGAATGATAATATTGGCCAGCTAAGCTTCACCGAAACCATCACTGTGCTCGACAAGCAACCAGCCGACTTCGGTTGGGACGACACTATCATCTTTTTCAATACCCGCGAACGCTTTCACTATGCAGGCGTGCGCGACGAACTCGTCGACCCCACCAGCGGCGTGATCTGCTTTCCTAACAATTACCAATACGGCAATGGCCGCCAACTGAGTGAAGGCTTCCTGCGCATCACCGCCATGGCCAACCACGACAAGTGGTGCGCACTCAACAATGCCGACTACCTCGCCCAAAAAGAGCACTGGTATACCGAACTACAAAAAGTCGCGCTAAGCATCTTGCCCACGAGCAAGCTCTGCCTCGATCAGGCCCGCATTGCCAACGATATGTTCACGCCACGCACTGTGCGGAAATACACTGGGCACTTGAACGGCGCAATCTACGGTGCACCGGACAAAATCAAAGATGGCCACACTCACTTGGAAAATGTCTACCTGGCCGGCACCGACCAAGGCTTCCTAGGTATTATTGGCGCGATGCTTAGCGGGATCTCCATGGCAAACCTGCATGTCCTGCAGGGAGACTAATTCACTCAGCCAGGAGGCCACGATAGTTGACGACCGCCGAGTACATGCACATGGAGATGTGGCACCGCTTCGCCGCCATTTTTACCGTTATTGATCACGATACGGTAGCCATCTTCTAAGTTAAGCGACTGGGCAATATTACCGGCGGTCAATAACAGATGCCCCAGTAATGTGCCGTCTCCTACTTGAGCTTCGCCGACACGAGAGATCACCTTTTTTGGGATGACTAGTATGTGCGTGGGTGCTTGAGGATCGATATCGTGAATGACGATGCACTGATCATCTTCATATTCTATCTTAGCTGGGATTTCCCGGGCGATGATTTTTTCAAATAGCGTGCTCATAATGTCTTTAATCGATTAACGATGTGCCTTGGATTCAGTATACGGCTTCGTGCGCAAAGCAAGCCACACAATTACAAGACCACCACTTGCAACTGCGAGCCACGGGTCGCCCATGCACAAGCGAGCTCGTCGATCCAATCACGCACTCGGTCGTATTGGAGCTGGCGGCTCTTGGTCCAGTAAGCCCCAGCAGGGCAGATGGCTTCGCGTAGACCGGTAACGAGCAGCAAGGCGGCACGGCGTCCAGCGAGCTTCTTCATCTCCACTACAATGGCCTGCCGAATCCACAATGGGCTAAAATTTTCTACTGTTGGCACATGCCAGTGCGTATAGGCTAGCGCGCTCTCGCCCTCTGCTCCAAAATGCAAGCGCGCGAGCCGCCCAGCACAATCCCCCAAGGAAACTGTAGTGTCTTTAGCACCTTGCTCTTGGCTAAAGAAGTCGAGTGCGCGACGAGCGTGCTCCGCGCGATCCGGCGCCGAAGCTCCTGTGCGAGCTAACAATTCGTTTAAAGTGCGCAGCTGCTCAACTGGATCACTTTTTGGCATTTTCAGTCGACTGCTTGAGGTCGAGTATCTCCTGCGCAAGCTCGGTGAGGTCGCGGAAGTCTTTATACACCGATGCGTAGCGCACATATGCAATCTGGTCCAAGTGCTTCAAGCGTTGCATAATATGCTCTCCAACTGCCTCTGAAGGAATCTCGTGATCATACTCTTTCTCAAGCGAAGCAAGTACATCGGCGATGAGCATTTCGATCTGCATTACATCAATCGGCCGCTTCTGAACTGCCTTTTTTAAGCCACCCAGTATTTTAGCACGATCAAAATCCTCGCGTCGACCATCGCGCTTGACGACTTGTAAATCGGCACGCAGCACTTCTTCGATCGTGGTGAAGCGGTAGCCACAGTCGAGGCATTCACGTCGACGTCGGATCGAGGTTTCGTTTTTACCGGTTCGGGTATCGAGTACTTTAATCTCGAGGGAAGCACATTTTGGACAACGCATTGGGGATGGGGAATTAAAAACTAAGAACTACCAACGATAAGATCACAACTTAAGGAAATTTTCGAGCATCTTCATGCCCTCTTGAGTCGCGAGCGACTCTGGATGAAACTGCACGCCCCAGACAGGGAGCTCTTTGTGCGCCAGCCCCATGATCTCGCCTTCGGCGGTCTCTGCAGTCACCTCGAGGCAGTCCGGCAAGCTCGCTCGTTCAACGATCAAAGAATGGTAGCGTGTCGCTTCCATCGGGTTGGGTAATCCGGCAAAAATATCAGTATCGCGGTGCGATACAGGTGATGTCTTGCCGTGCATCAAACGATCTGCACGCACCACTTTACCACCGAAATGCTGACCAATGCTCTGATGCCCAAGACAAACGCCCAGTAATGGTTTCTTACCAGCAAACGCTGCGATCATATCAAGACTTACGCCAGCTTCAGTCGGGGAACACGGCCCGGGTGAAATCATCACCCGATCAGGGTTAAGCTCTAATGCTTCATCGACTGTGATTGCATTGTTACGGTAAACTTTTTGCTCCTCGCCTAACTCCCCAAAATACTGGACGAGGTTATAAGTGAAGGAGTCGAAATTGTCGATGACTAGGAGCATGGATCGATAAGGTGATGAGTGACAGTGATCAGTAATTACTAGTCGCCTAAGACACGAGCGACTTCTTGCACATCTTTATCGCCGCGACCACTGAGATTCCCGATGATCACCTGATCGGAGGACATCTCACTGGCCCGCTTCATCATATAAGCGATGCCATGCGATGATTCAAGCGCAGGTACAATACCTTCGATTGAACAGAGTGTTTTAAACGCATCCAGCGCCTCGGCGTCGGTCGCGTAGCCGAAATCAATACGACCTTTTTCTTTATAATAAGCATGCTCAGGTCCCACAGCAGCATAGTCTAGCCCCGCTGAGACCGAATGAGTTAGGTCGATCTGACCATCTTCATCTTGCAGGATCCATGTCTTTGCGCCTTGTAACACGCCAAGCTCTCCGCCCTCAAATCGCGCTGCGTGATGACCGCGTGTGATCTCACGCCCCCCCGCTTCGACTCCAGTCAGCTTGACATCTAAATCGTTTAGAAAGGCGAAAAAGATACCAATCGCATTCGAACCACCACCCACGCAGGCTGCCACTTCGTCCGGCAAGCGACCTTCTTTTTCTATAATCTGGCGCCGGCATTCTTCACCGATGACTCTGTGGAAATCACGCACCATCATCGGAAAGGGATGTGAGCCTAGTGCAGAGCCGATGATGTAATGGGTCGTACGAATATTCGTAACCCAGTCTCGCATCGCTTCGTTCACCGCCTCTTTAAGTGTCTTCTGGCCCGCGGTAACCGCGCGAACTTCGGCGCCACAGAGGCGCATGCGGTAGACGTTGAGTGCTTGGCGTCGCATATCTTCTTCGCCCATATATATCACACACTCGAAGCCAAGCTTGGCGCACATCGCTGCAGTGGCGATGCCATGCTGCCCAGCACCAGTTTCGGCGATGATCCGCTTTTTACCCATACGCCTAGCTAGCAAAGCCTGGCCGAGCGCATTGTTAATTTTGTGCGCCCCAGTATGGAGTAGATCCTCTCGCTTCAGGTAAATCTTGGCTCCGCCGCAGTGCTCTGTCAGGCGCTCCGCGAAATACAAATTGGTTGGTCGCCCAGCGAATTCACGAAGTTGAAAATCGAGCTCTTTTTGAAATTCTGGGTCTTTACGCGCGGCTTTATAGGCCTGCGTCAGCTCAAACAGAGGCGTCATCAGAGTCTCTGGCACATACATGCCGCCATAGTTGCCGAAGTGGCCACGCGCATCTGGCAAGCTGGTAGGATCGACTTCGAGAGATGGTTTTGCTGTCTGCATAAGAAGAATACGGCTGTGCACAGGGCGCTTTGTCAAGCTGGCAGTCCTTTTCGTAGACTCAGCCCAAGTGCCCTTCAAACTCAGTAATGTCTTCGAGTGTATCAATTCCTATCGTCGGCTGATTTGTAATACCTACATGTATCCTATAGCCATGCTCCATCGCTCGGAGCTGCTCGAGCTTCTCAATGTTCTCCAAAAACCCCGGCTCCAAACTCGAAAACGCGCGCAAAAACTCAGCATCATAGGCATACAGCCCAAGATGACGGTAGCAGTGGTTGGTCGCCAGCCAAGTCGCATCGACTTCACCTGCAGAATCTCGCGCAAACGGAATCGGCGAACGCGAAAAATAAAGCGCGTGCCCGGCGCGGTCACGGACGACCTTCACTTGATTCGGATTGGCAAAATCCTCTGAGCGCGCAAAGGGGACCGCCAATGTCGACATTGCCACGCCCCCAGTCAGCCCATCTGCCAATGCCCGAATTTGCTCACCAGTGACAAGCGGCTCATCACCTTGCACGTTAATCACCGCAGCTGCGCCAATCTCAGCATTGGCCTCAGCCAAGCGATCAGTACCACTGGGGTGATCTGCCCGCGTGCGCACCACACTAAAACCGGCGGCACTCAAGCAGTGCTCCAATGCCGTATCGTCTACCGCAAAATAAAGCGGAAATTCCGGCGCGACTGTACGGATGCGCTCGGCTGTCCACAGGATGATAGGCTTACCCCGAACTTCGTATAGAAGCTTACTTGGGAAACGGGTAGAAGCCAGTCTAGCTGGTACAATGATTGAAGGCGTCTTTGACATCTGGCCACTAATCATCATGAAAGTTCGGCAATGAACAAGGAAATCAGTGCAGTCGAAGCCTCTAATTTAAGAAAAAACAACGAACAAGTCCTCTTTCTTGACGTGCGAGAGGACTCAGAGCTCGAAATCTGCAGCATCGAGGGTGCTCTGCACATTCCAATGAATTCGATCCCTGAGCGCTGCGAAGCGCTGCCATTGGATCGTCCACTCGTGGTTTTCTGCCATCATGGCATGCGCAGTATGAACGTGCTACTCTACCTCGAATCACGTGGCTTTGAGAATATCATCAACATGGGCGGCGGCATCCATGCATGGGCCACTGAAGTCGACCCATCAGTCGAAAAATACTAATAAGCTAACGGCTCTTAAATTTTTACTCGACCCGCCGAGCTGGTCAGATAACAATTACCTATGCGAACTTATAAAGGGCCATTAGTTTTATTGTTTATTTATTTGAGCCACTTCGGACACGCGTTTGGGTTTCACCTATTTAAGGACACTCAAGGCCGTGAAATGGAGGCAAAGATCACTCGCATAAGTGGCGATGATGTTTACATCGAACGGCGCGATGGACTTAGCACAAAAGTCAAACAAAGTATCTTTTGTGAAAAAGATCAGGCTTACATCAAGGATTGGGCCTACAATGCCCTGCTCGAAAGCGATTTTTTAGAAGTGCGGTTTACCACAAAAGTAAACGATAAGCGCAAATCAAGCAATGGCGGCATCGAACGCGAGGAATATAAGATCCAGTACGATATGACGCTCAACAACACTTCCTACTCGGATTTGGCAGACATCAGGGTCGAATACCTAATCCTCAAATTTGAAGATTTACTGTCCGCTCCGAAGCGTAGCCAAGGCAACATCTTGCGCTTTAAAGGCAGCATTGCGCTCGAACAAATGCATCAGCGTGAAACAGTCACGCTGACCACAGAACTCATCCCAATGCTCGAGAGTCAACTGGAACCTGGCTATATTTGGAAAAATGGGGCGAAGAAAACTAGCAAGGATAAGCTGGAGGGTATTTGGGTCAAAATATTCGTCGGCGATAAACTGGTGCGCGAGGTCTCCAAGCCCGAAAATATGATGCGTAAAGAGCCTTGGGAAATATGACAGTGAAAGCCACTTTTACTCACTTTACCTACGCATCAACCCGTCGTACGCAAACCACTTGCGATCGCGTTAATCACCAGCAATAGCGACTCGACCGTCGCCGAATCTGGCGCATCCGCAGTGCGCAACTTCCGCAGTAAGCGCACCTGCTCTGCATGCAGACCTTGCAGGTGTGCGTCGCGCGCCTTCAGTGTTTTCCAAAAACGAGGGCGACGGGTTTCAAGCTTACCGAAGAGTTGAGTTAACTGAGTTGCAGTGAGCGTGTACTCTGACTCGATCGTCTCACGGAACTGCGCACGCAGTGTATCATCCTCCACCAGCTCGAAATAAGCAGACATCCATTTCGGGTCAGCGCTATTGAAGCTGCTTTCAATATTATAAAAAACGTAGCGCAAATAGGGTGTGCTTTGACACTCCTCGCAGATGTATGCATAGAGCTCAGGCTCATCACTTTCAAGCTGTGCCAAAGCTGATCCTACGCCATACCAACCGGGCAAGTAAAATCTAGATTGATTCCAGCTGAAAACCCAAGGAATCGCGCGCAAGTCTTCCAGGCTAGATTGTCCGGTTCGACGTGAAGGCCTGGAACCAATACGGCTCTGCTCAATCGCATCAATCGGAGTCACTTGTCGATAGAACTGCATGAAGCCATCTGCATTAAGTAATGCCTTGTATCGATCCTGTGAATACGTTGATAGGCGTTCCATCGCCTCGTTTAATCGTGAAGGCTCATCCTTGCGGTGGGCACTGAGTAAGCGAGCACCCGTAGTGCCTGCGAGTAAATACTCCAAATTTGCGGTCGCAGTCTTAATCGTATTGTACTTCTGTCCGATAACTTCCCCCTGCTCGGTTAAGCGTAGTCCTCCACGAAGCGCCCCGGATGGCAACGCTTCCAGAAAGCGGTGAGTAGGACCAGCACCACGCCCGACAGTGCCTCCCCGCCCATGGAAAAACTGCACATCGACCTCGTATTTCTCACCGATGCTAACCAACTCCTGTTGCGCTCGTAATAGCGCCCACTGACTCGCAAGGATTCCAGTGTCTTTATTGCTGTCGCTATAGCCCAGCATCACCATCACTTTACGGCGCTCATATTTGCGTAAACTACGCTGCACTACTGGGTGCGATAGAAATTCATCTGTGATCCCTGGCGCACGCTCGAGATCTTCAAATGTCTCGAATAATGGCACCACAGGCAGTATGCAACTCAGACCTTCTTCATCGCCCTTTGCCAACCCGACCTCCTTGCATAGCACATACACTGTCAACAGGTCTGAAAGCTCACGCGTCATACTGACTACCAAAGCGCCAATCGAATCCGTGCCGTATTCCTGTATCTGATCCGCTACAACTTGTAACGTACGGCGCACCTCTGTTGCTTCTGTCGGCAGGATAGTCGCGTCATGCACCAATGGTCGCGGATTGGCCAACTCTGCATTCAAAATCTGGATACGAGTGGCCTCATCTCCATCTGCATACTGCTGCGCAACTCGTGGGTTTCCTACCTCCAAGTGCTGGATCAATGCATTCTCATAATAGGTACTGTTCTGACGAATATCAATGCGAGCTAAGTGTAGCCCAATGCTATCCATTAAGCGCACTAAAGGTTCTACTTCCGCCTCAGCGACATGCTTCGCGCCAGCCTCACGTAGCCAAATCCCTAGTTCTTCTAGGTCTGTGCGTGTATCCACAACCGGGCGCTGATCGAGCTGTGCAGCCAGCATACGTGCATAACAACGCCAAGGCTCATCCGCATCGTCATCTGCTAAACGCTCATGCAGCGCATCTGGTGCGGGAGTCTGACTGATAGTAAAAGCCAGCTTCCGCGCCAAGCCTGATAAATGTTCACGCACCACACGCAGCGCACTTTGTCGCAGAACTTTTAAGGTGTGCCGAGTCGTAGTCGAAGTCACGAGCGGATGCCCATCTCGATCACCACCAACCCATGACCCGAAATGCAAGAGCGGCTTTTCACTCACACGTAACGGCTCCGCATCAGGCCAAGACTGTTGCCAAGCAAAACCAAGGTTCGAATCCAATATCGGCTGCGTCTCTGGCAAGACTTGGCTCAAGTAGTATAGCAAATTTGACAGCTCATCATCGATCCCGGGCTTCTGGCTAAACAGCTCACCAGTAAACCAAAGTCGCTCAATCAAAACACTTAGCTGCTTACGCGTCTCAGAGCGCTCAAAAGGAGTCACGCATGTTTCAATTTGCTCCAATACCTCAATGATTCCTCGATGAATCCGTAACACTGACCAGCGCTTTGCCTCAGTGGGGTGCTTCGTGAAAACTGCTTCGACTTCAACGGATGACAGTTTTTCACGTACCGCATCAGGCGAAATCCCCATCTCTTTCAAACGCTGAAAATAGTTCGCCCAATGTCCCGCTTCCGCAGCAGCACCCAAATGGCCCTCACGAATTCGGCGCATATGGTTTGCGGCATGTTCCTCAGCCAAATTTAACAGCTGAAAATAATATGAGACCGCTTGTACTTGAGCAGGGCTCAACTGAGCATGCGGCACATCTGCACCAAAACCCTTTGCAATTAAATCAGCCGCGGAATTCTCGTCTATTCTTCGCAGTAGCTCGATCAACGCATCAACCAATAAATGGTGCACTCCCTCAACATGCTTGAGGCCTTCATCAATCAATTCGGTATAAGTCTTATCTGCGTTCATATCTGTAATTTCCTAGTTAAGCCTAGCAACTAGGCTGAAAAATGAAGTAATTCCAAATACGAAATGAAAAGAAATGTATTTCTACAGCAAGCCGAACTACTTTATGCTCATTCGATATGCGCCATCCCATTCCTGCGGGACTCCATCGCGGATAAACGCGCGGCACCGCTCGCTCAATACAGAGGACGGGGTCACCGACGCAAATCCGCGTGTAGGCTCAACTTGCTCAGCTCGCTCAAAAGCAACGAGCGCATGCTCCCAAGCTCCCTTGAAATAACTTTTCAGTCCTTCTTCATATGCGTCGCGGCATAGACCTGCTTGCGATCGATCGACAGTTGCATCCCACAGCTCATAGATTTCGACGATCTCCGAGCGACCCTTGAAAATCACTCGATCCAATTTTCGATAAAACAAATCAGGCACGGTTTTTAACGCAGCAGTCAAAGTCATTTCAGTCACCACCGTATAAACTCCATACGTTTTAGCACTACTCTCGCAGCGAGCTGCGATATTTACCGAATCGCCCATCATAGTGTAATTAAAACGTACGCGGCTACCCATGTTACCAATTACGGCCTCACCAGTATTGATACCAATGCGCGTTCGCATCTGCTCGACGATCTCCGGCCACTGACCTGACGCAACCCAACGCTGGCGCAAAGCCTTATGCCGCTCCTGCATACGTAACGCTGCTACACAAGCGCGCCCTGCATGATCGTTCACGGGCAAGGGCATTCCAAACATCATTACAATCGCATCCCCGATATATTTATCTAATGTACCTCCTTCAGCCTGTAACAAATCCGTCATCTCACTCAGATAATCGTTCATCAAGGACACCAACTCATTGGGAGGCAATTTCTCTGAAATTGCTGAAAATCCTTCAACATCTGAAAACAAGGCAGTGATTTCAGCGTCTGTTCCGCCCAGCTCTGGATCATCACTCGCCTCCACCATTTGATTCACCAGAGCTGGCGAAACATATGCACCAAAAAGTGCCTTCACACGATGCCGCTGCCACTCTTCTGAACCAAGTTTCGTTAATGCTACCAAAAAAGCCGCGGATAATGCCGAGCCAACTGGAGCGATCAAAGGCACCACATAATTGTCATTTGAGAATAAATAAAAGACCGCCGCTATATACGACCCCAATGCCAGCAAGGATCCCACTCGCGTCACAACTTGCCCAGGGCCACTCCACAACGCGAACCCAGTCACTAGGATGGTCAAGCCGACGATTAAGAGGACTACAACAGAATCACTGAGACGAACGATATAGGCCTCATCATGAATTGTCCGATAGAGATTAGCATGCATGCTAACTTTTGGCACAGGCACGCGGTTAAAGGGTGTTGGCGCGATATCTTTCAACTGAGAATCGACTGACCCCACTAAAATGACCTTGTCCTTAAAGCGCGAGAACCACTTCAACTCAGCCTGTACTTCCTGCTCATCTTTCGCGACCGCGGCTTGCCCGAGTGCATCTGCATGCCACAATATTTCTCGGATACTATAATGTTCCGTCAAAGCACTGCGCTTCCAACCCTCAAACCAATTCACCTCCATCGATTGCCCCCAAGCATCCAATGGTATCTCACGGAAGATCTCTCCCTCTCGTCGAATCACCAACTGATCTCCATCTTGCACCACTGACTCTGCACCGAGCTCATGCGCCGCTAGGAATAACTCTAAACCGAGTGTAAATAAACGCTGACTCGTATATTGCGGTAACACATAAGGCGACCACCCATCAGTATCCACCAACTTCAAAAACTCTCCTTCCACCACGACCTGCGGCTCATTCAGGGCATGCACTAAATGCCGCATCTT
The DNA here is from genome assembly GCA_030829145.1 of Verrucomicrobiota bacterium. Taxonomy (GTDB): domain Bacteria; phylum Verrucomicrobiota; class Verrucomicrobiia; order Opitutales; family Coraliomargaritaceae; genus Lentimonas. Next base: position 20,767 of record JAURBE010000002.1, read on the forward strand.
ACCATCCATTAAATGGCGGGAAAACAATTCTCCTGCTACCTCAACTTGGGCGACTGCCCAATAAGGCACTGCTCCGTAATTTAATACTTCATCTACATTAGCCAGTCCCAACCGCCCACTCACTTCAGTTAAAACCGGGAAAGAAGGCGCCTCTGGAAACGGGTTCTCAGATGGTGAGACATACCCATCGCGCTTTAATGGCAAGACCGCCTGAGCAGAAGTTGTCCCAGTGTAGGCGGCGGCTAAAACCACTCGATCTTGGAAATATTCAACTGACTGACCAAATGCTAAGTCACCCTGACGGGCGCGCTCATAATCCAACAGCGAACCGCCAGCAAACATCGAAAATATGATATCAAAGCCCAGTGCTTTCGCTTCTCCTGGGCCCATTAAAGCATCTACAAGTTGACTGAAATTCTGCCGATCCCACGGCGGCGCTCCGATGTAAGAAACTGCGTCTGCGTCCATATCCACATAGACGATCGGCGCAGTTGATATAAGCTCTCCTCGTACTAAATAGCGCCAACGCATCGCCTCTCCCTCAAGGCCATTGAGCACGCCCTCTAGCCAAAGAAATACCCACAAGCCAATCGATAAGAGGATCAGGCCAGCATACAAAATAAGCTGCTTTAGTCGTATCACGAAAATCGCATCCTAGATGATTTAGTTGCGAATGCCAAGCCTCAGAACATATCTGCCTCGTAAGCCGACGGACGGCGAATGACTGCACGATATGGAGTGACGGAAGTGGCCTGTGGTGCGTATTCAATCAATACTGGTGGTTTAGATATGTTAATCGGTTGAACAGCCTCAGCTTTAGTACCTTTTCCTTGATTCGAATAATTGAGCGCTTTCATCTTTGGGCGGAACGTATCTGTAGTCAGCTCAAGTGCCTCTCCCTCTTCCTTCATTTTAGCAAAGTCTTCAAACAACTCACTCCCATCCTCAGACATTTCCCCGACTTCAATCGAAGCGCGAGCCGATGCTCCTGCCCCACTCAGCCGTTGCCCATTGCGGAGAATGTAAGTATGCCCACGCTGGTCATTGAAGCGTACAACTCCATCCGCGCACTCAATCGAAAAATTATAAATACGACTCCGCTCGTCATAAATAATCGTCATCACCCACCATGCGCGCTTAGTTGAGAGGCGTCCGAGCGGGGTCTCTACAATCATCTGAGAATTTTCACTCAAGGTGCGATTATCGACTCCCAGCAGCCCCTGTCTAAAGTTTAGAATCATCCGACTTTTGCCTTGGTCCATCGAAACTCCAATATCCTGCTCAAAGCGCTCAATCGCAAAAAAACCTGCTCCTTCATTATAAATAGAGATCTGATTCGATGTCTGTAAAAAGAGCGCTTTGTCCGGCTGAGTACTCACTTGTAATAACCCTGACGCCACGCGCGGCAAGGAGTCATCACCCTGATGTAATTGCAGTGACGCTCCCCCAGTCTCCTCGACCAGTACATCGCCACGCACCGAAGTCACAACCACTGCACCCCGCACCCACTCCTCGGCTTGTGCCTGTGTAAACGCATTAAGCAACCCGCAGATAGTTAAACATAAAACTTTCGACCTTAATAAGCTCATAAGATTAGTAGCTTTTGTTGTAAGCGTCGAGCCGCAGCATTGTTTGGATTAATCTCAAGCGCACGATTAACCGATGAGATTGCATCAGAATTGCGCGCCTTATCATGACTGAGATAGGCGGCCCAATAATAATGCGCGTTACTGTTATTGGGAGCCAATTCTAAGGCCCGCGCCAAGGCAACTTGCGCCTCTGCCTGATTGCCACGCAATCCCTCGGCAATACCAAGCTGGGCCCAACCCAACCAATATTGCGCACTCAATGCAATTGCTCGCTGCGCATCGTCTGCCGCCAGTGCTCCTATCGCCTCGTAATTACCGGGATTTCGGAAGTATAATTGACACCGCGCAGCACTTAAACCGAGCCAAATGTCAGCATTCCCAGGATCCAACAAACTCGATGTCTCGTACCACTCAATCACTGCATCTAACAGCACAGTGCTACCAGACACATGTACCCGTGCCTCTACGAGTTGGTCGAGGCGTTGACGCGCATGCAACTCTGCCGCCTGAGCTTGTATGCGCGGCGCACTCACTGCATACATACCATACGCCATAACTAAACTTAAACAAAAGTATGCCAAACGTGCCCAACCTCCCGCAGAAATGTTTAGCTTCCTTGTAAAACTCGATTTTATCAAAATCGCTAAAAATAGCACACCATACAAACTAAGGCCCGGCGAATAAAACACAAACGTGCTAAATAAGCACATCGCGAACGAAAAGGTACCCGCCAAACCCAGCGACAGGAAGAACCTCGTTGGCGGCATAATGGTACCCTTGGTGTTCCTTAACTTATGGCGTAACGGCTCAGCCTTCCACCGTCGGAACGACCATCGTATAATCAGTATACTCGGCAACAAGAACAATAGCCCTCCCAAGATGCCATACTCAGAAAAAACTAGTAAATAATCATTATGCGGTGTCGCAGGCAGCTTATGCAGGGTAACCGTATCACTCTGCTCAAATGCTGCAGCAAAACTACCGCCACCTGCTCCGAAAAGTGGTGCATCAGCGACTATTTGAAGTGCTTCAGCCCATAATACTGCACGGACCGCTTCGCCCTCTTCGGTCATTGCCACAGACGCACGCTCTTGGAATTTCGGTGAGAACATGAGCTGCGTTGCTAAAGCCGCAAAGACAATGGATACGCCTACGATAATAGCCCACACACGATGCGATACTTTCAAAAAACAGATCCAAGGCAGCACCACTAACAATATCAGTAACAATACCAATGGCCAAAGTAACTGTGTCAGAAAAATGCCGATTACAAAAATCACAGCAATATACACACACAGCAATCGTACGATGATCGGTAGGCGGGGTGCCAAACCCGTAATCAGCATTGACGGTAACAAAATTAAAAGAAAGGCCGCAAAACTGTTTGGGTCTGCAAATGAACCAGTGGCTTGACCTAGGAACTCAGGGCTAAGCTTTAAACCATGCTCGGACAATGCAGTCGCTAGCTTTGATGGGTTTTGGAAGAACTGATAAAAGCCGACAAAAATAGCATAGCTCGCGGGCGACAGTGCCAGCGTAAGTAATACCCAGAGGTGAGCGCGCGTGCGAACATTGTTAACGGCCACCCATAAAAATACTCCCGCCTCCAAAGCATAAATGAGCTCATACCACCCACGCCATGGGGTCGGACTGATCCACATCACATTGGCCCAAATCCATACAAGTAGTGGGATAAACATCAGCGGTATGTGACTTAAGCGCTTTGGTTGCTCTTTTTCGACAGCCAACCACAGACCATGCAGAACCATTAAACAACAAAACAAAGGGAGCAGCAATACATGCGTGTCAGGCCGAACACCGCCTAATAACAAAATGGACAAGGCGATAGTACCGCCCAAGCAAAAGGTCACCATCCAATCGACCAAATTGCCCAACGAAAGTTGGCCAAAATAGGCTATATTACCGGACTTATCGATTAAAGATGGCATAGAATGAAGTAAAAGGCTTTAGCTGCGTTCATTATCAGTCAGTACGGATTACACAGTCCCTGCGACTCTATAAACAATAAAAACCATTCGATTTAAAATCACTGCGCACACTTCTGGCTAAAACGACTGCTGCAAAGCCTTCTAAGTACTTAAAAGAAACACTTCACCTGATCTGTTTACTTGAGTCTGCAGACGAAGCGGTTTCAAATAGTTATTCACTGCCCCACTTATGAAAAAAATCATTCTCAGCCTCGGCATCGCCATACTCCTTCTCGCCATTAGTTTACGCGCTTATTTTGCGCTAGTGCCTCCCCCGCAGGCCACACTACATGAGGCACTTGCAGACATCATCCCGAGTAAACTCTCGGGTTGGAAGATTAAAGATATGGACATGGCGGAGTCCCCAGAATCGAGTGCGCGAATTTCAAATTTCCTCAATTTCGACGACGCAATTTTTCGTGTGTTTGAAAAGGGCGACACTTTTGTGGGACTCTACATCGCCTACTGGAGCCCCGGTAAAGCCTCCTACCGCTGGGCTGGAGCCCACACTCCCGACACCTGTTGGGTGCTCAACGGATGGACCCGGACAGATCGCGCATACAGCATTCCTTTCCAACACGGCGACACTCACTTCCAACCTGCCGAATATGGTGTCTACGAAAAAAATGGCAGCGCTCAAAACGTATATTTCTGGCATTTAGTTGGGGGCACCGCCTTCGGCTACGAGCAGGAAGGCGTGCCCAATATCTTCGGCGCACTCCTCGATATCAAACACCACGGTCTCAACCTGCGCCAAGAGCAGTTCTTTATCCGACTTTCTAGCAACAGAAGTCTAGAAAATCTCAAAAATACGCAGGGATTCAACGAGATCCTCGATAGCCTTACAACCATCCACCTGACTGCTAGCCCCGAAACGCTTTAAGCAAAAACGCGCGCGGGGTTACCGAACACTTTTTGCTCGACCGCAACGGACCGAATCACAACTGCCCCCGCCCCAACAACTGCATTATCTCCGACAGATTTCCCGGGAATAATCCTAGCTCCCGAACCAAAGAAGACCCCTGTTCCAAGTTTCGTATAGCCAGTCAGGTCACAGTGCCCACTAATAGTAGACCAATCCCCGATAGTCACATCATGCCCCGCACTACTATGACAATTGATCATGACCATGGCCCCCAGCGAGATGTCACAGGTCAAAACCACTCCAGGACATAGAACTACCCCCGTCCCTAGCTTCACATTGTCTCCAATCACTACAGAAGGATGAATCAGTGTTAAAAACTGAGCGCCGCGATCAATCAAAGGCTGACATAACTTCATTTTAGCGGGCACACTCCCAACACCACAGACGAAGACGTCAGACTGCTTCGGAATGAATCCATGAATAGGGGCGACGACTCCTTTTTCATAATTCATTCCATCCAAAGCATCTGGGGCATCATCTAAAAAGCCACAAAACTGCCAATCTCGTTCCAAAGGAAATACATCCTTCAACCAACAGTATACTTCACGGCCAAAACCACCTGCCCCCACGATGTAAAGGTTTCTGCTTACCATAATTTTAACGAACCTGAGTCACCAAATCATACAATTCCTCGACTGTCCGAGCACAGTCGAAATCCTTTTTTTTCAACAGGACAGCATATTCCATGTCAATCACATCTGTTACCGTAAGAACTGCCAGTGAATCCCATGCTTCCAGCGCTTTGAAATTAGTCGCTGCAGTTAATGAATTCGGCTCAATGTCTTCAACCGCTTCCTCAAAATCTTCAATAAATTTTTGTAAACTCATAGGGTATCTTTAATTGATGCATACTGCATCAATGTCTCACAAACAAGGCTCTAATCACTCGTAGTACAGTCAACTATTTCACATACGGATAACTGTGAAAGGTCGAGAAGAACGCTCGCCCACGACAAACCTACGCCAAAGCCAGATAGCAACACACGCCGTGTTCCTGGACTGCACAGCTGTTCACCGAGTTCACCACACAAGGCTGACGGAATGGATGCCGAACTTTGATTACCATAGCGCTCCACCGTCTGCATCGGCACCTTGGACGGATCTATTTTTAAACGCTTCGCGATATTACTAAGAATGTAGCGATTCGCCTGATGAAAGACGAAATAATCAACCGCATCCAATTCCACTTCCGCATAGTCGGCTAGATCACGCACCGCCTTTGGCTCTTCCACTATTGAGAAATTAAAGATTTCCGCCCCATCCATGAACAAATTCTCAGCCGAACGCACATTGCCCGCATCATCGACTACTTCGGCCTGCGTCTCTCTACTACTCGGCGCGCGCTGACCACCCGCAGGTACAATTAATCGATCAAAGCCTTTACCATCGGTCTGTAGACTAAACCAAGCCTGCGCCTCCACCTCACTGCGCTGCACCAAAGTGGCACTACCGCCATCACCAAATAGCGGTGCCAGCGCACGATCTTTTGGATTCACGATCTGACTGATGGTATCTCCTGCAAGTAGTAGCACTCGCTCACAACCGCCCGCACTCACCATCATGTGTGCCAACCACAGCCCATAGACGTAGCCCGAACAGCCTAAGTTCACATCCAAGGCGGCGCAACTCTTAGGCAAGTCCAAACGCCCATGCAGCACGGCTGCATTACAAGGCTGCGAGTAATCGGGCGTCTGAGTCACGCAAATCACAGTATCAATGTGGGTTGGCTGCAAATCCATCGCCACCATCAGCCGCCTAGCCGCAGTTTCGCACAAATCTGCCGCAGTGGTGCCTGGCTCAACGACCCGGCGCCGGTCCAATCCAATGGTTTTCTTTAAGCGAGCAATTTGCTTCTCATTACCACCAAATAAATCGACCTCATCATCGATGCATTTCTCAAGGGAAGGCACACAAGTAACGACTCCACTAATTTTTACGTGATTGAAACTGCACTTTGCCATACCATGGACAATGCGCGGTTCACGCGAAAGTGAAAGCCCATTTTCTGAGAATACTCAAGACCTGCTGTCGCTCACTCGCCTCGCTTCAAACGATCTGTCATCGTAAGCTGATCGCTTAGCTCAACTGCAGCAGGGATCTTCCAATTCGCTAGCCGCCCACGGCAATGGTTACGAATCAGACGTTTCCAGCCACGCACATCAAGGTCCAGCGAGCTGACTATCTGGCATGCCACCATACTCCCCGTAACCGGCGCCGGACTCGCAAAAACGGTACAAGCCTCTACCCCTTCGAGCTCTTCAAGCACCTGCTCTACCTCTGCAGGATGCACTTTTTGCCCCCCCACATTGATCAGTTGAGACTGACGCCCAATGATGCGCAGGTAAGCGCCCTCGCCCTCTTCCACCAAATCTCCGGTGCGATACCAACCATCTGCCTCCAAGGACGATTCATCTGCATTTAAATAACCCAAAATACGTGAACTGGTCTTCAGCCACAACTCGCCCTGCTCGACTCGCCACTCCACACCAGCATCTGCTATCTGGAAAAATAAGCTATCCTCACGCTGACTCTTAATCCGTACCGCTCCCGTCTCACTGGTCCCAAATTTCTGCTGTAATGATGCGTCGGGGAAGGCTTTGACCAAGCGTCCCAACAAAATTGCAGGCATCGGCTCGGCACCATACGCAATTACTTCTAAGCTCGAGCAGTCAAACCTCTCAGGGATCTGCGCCAGCAACATCAAATTTAAAAAAGTCGGTGATGCAGGCAGAATATTTACACTATATTGCTCAACCGCCTTAGCGACAGACTCAGCAGAACGGGCTGCTGGCACCACCAGGGTCGAACCTGCAAATAATGTTCGGAACGCTGAATCCAGCCCTCCGATATGATCTGCCAAGAGCAATTGAATGGTGCGATCCGTTCTCGGCCGCACCTCGCGATAACGCGCCAATAACGCATCTAAATCATGCAGCATCCCCTTCGGCTCACCAGTGGTGCCACTGCTAAACAAAATCAGCCCCGCGTGCCCGCGCGCGGTCAATTGATCCATTAACTTCGAAATAGGCACAGCACCCTTGAGCTCACCGAGCGTATGGGTGCTCAAGGCAAAAGAAGCACCCGCTATACGCTGTAGCTTGGCTTGTTCCGCCACTGGCATCTCTGGTGAAAGTGGCAGGGCAATCTGCTTGCACCGAGCAATTGCAAACACCGCAGCCAACGCCTCAAAGGTACTTTCCATTTGAATCGCAATCACTGCGGGCGGCTCACTCAATAAGGGCTCAATCAATCCCTCCAAACGATCCACCTCGGCAACAAAATCAAAATAACTCCACGCCCGCTCATTTTCATGACATGCCAACTGGGCTCCAAACGCGGCAAACTGGCGATCGATCCAGCTCACAACTTAAGTGACCCCACCTAAATAAAGTACCTGCCCAGTAATAAAGTCACTACTGGGGCGCAGAAAGAAATCCACGGCATTGATCACATCTTCGACTTTACCATAACGCGGGATCGCTTGACGCGCGATTAACGCAGCCATTTTTTCTGCTGGCACGCCCTTGACCAAATCAGTCTGCACTGGCGTCGGACCGACGGCATTCACAGTAATTCGCAACTCAGCCAACTCCCTTGCCATGATGCGCGTCAGACTCTCAACCGCTGCCTTACTCGCAGCGTAGATCGCTTCGCCTTCCAAATTCAGCGGATGCGCGACCGTGGTGAAATTCACAATGCGGGGCTGCTCGCTCGTGCGCATTAACTTCGCGAACTCTCGACAAAATAAAAACGTGCCGACCACATTGGTTTGCATCACTTGATTGACCGTCGATGCTGGTGTTAATAAACAGTGGTTCATCGATGCAATCCCAGCATTATTTAACAGCGCATCCACACTGCCATGGGCTCGCTTTACAGCACGCGCCATATCAATCACCGCCGACTCATCGCTGACGTCTAGCGAATAGTGCTTATAATTAGGATGCTGGATCGATGCGCCGCCACGGCTACAACCAATCACCCCCCAGCCTTGTGCTAAATAATGCTCCGCCAACGAGTACCCGATGCCCTTGCGTGTGCCTGTGATCACAACTTGTTTCATCTCGCACTCATCCTCTCTAAAACTGCACAAGATAGTGTCTTTACAGTCAGAAAAGGGGAATTGCGCGCACTCATCGCCTTCTCGTCGGCTAGCGTAATAGCCACTCCATACTGCTCAGAGACCGCGTCCTCAAGATCTGCAATCAAATTCACGAGCGCCATACTATCCAGCTCTCCTTGATTCCCATAGAGAGGGGACCCAGCGCTCGGCCGCTTCAGCGCAGTTATATCAAAATCTTCGGCCAACAATCGTACCGATTCAATTACGAGAACTTCAATGTCTTCAGAGGTAGGCATGGTAACTATATAGATCTAGGGCTCCTCAAAGAAAAGGAATCGCAAAAAAAAGAGGCATCTCCGCTTGGTGTAGATCAATAATTAGATTGAGTCGCGCATCGGCAGTGCGTTCAAGAAAGAAAAGACCACGTTAAATACAGATAATATCTCCTGCGCAAATACGTAACAAAGTCATTGCACCCAAGCCAAAGCTCCACTTAATGTGTCGCAGATTGGCTATGGAAGTTCACTCTGAGCTCCCGTAACCAATACTTACTCTTAATAAACTAAAGCCCGAAGAAAGGAATACCTTGGACTTAAAAGCTATCAAACAGGTCGTTGAAATGATGAAACGTTCGGAGATCTCCGAATTCGAAATCGAGGAAAAAGATTTCAAATTACGCCTGAGTCGTAAAAACGGTGATACTCAAATCATTCAAGCCGCCGCTCCAGTCGCTGCAGCGCCGATTGCTGCAGCTGCTCCGGCAGCTCCAGCAGCACCTGCCACAGCGGCCGCTCCTGCCGAAGAGCAAGGCGTTTCAGTCGTCAAATCTCCAATGGTTGGCACTTTCTACACCGCAGCATCTCCTGAAAGCCCTGTATTTACTAAAGTGGGAGCCAAAGTGGGCGCTGACAGCATCGTTTGCATCATCGAAGCGATGAAAGTCATGAACGAAATTCAAGCAGAGCTCAGTGGTACTATCACCGAGGTGCTCGTCGAAAACGGCGAAGCCGTCGAATACGGCCAACCGCTCTTCAAAGTTAAAACGGCTTAATCCGTATGCTTAAAAAAGTCCTCATTGCTAATCGAGGCGAAATCGCACTTCGCATCGTTCGCGCTTGTAACGAACTCGGAATTAAGACGCTCGCCGTCTATTCCGAGGCAGACGAGCAATCTCTCCATGTGCAACTTGCCGACGAAGCAATCTGCATCGGCCCTGCTGCTGGTAACCTGAGCTATTTAAAGGCTGACCGCATTATTGCCGCCGCTGAAATCGCGGATGCAGATGGCATTCATCCAGGCTATGGTTTCCTCGCCGAAAATGCTGACTTCGCCGAACAATGTGGCGAATGCGGGATCAAGTTCATTGGCCCAGGCGCTGAGGCGATCATCAATTTCGGTGATAAAGCCAAAGCACGCGATATGGCAGTTAAAGCCAATGTGCCCGTCATCCCAGGCAGTGACGGCACCGTCGACAACGAAGAAGATGCGATCGCTACTGCCAAAAAAATCGGCTTCCCAGTCATCATCAAGGCCGTCGCCGGTGGTGGCGGCAAGGGTATGCGCACCGCACACAATGCAGTCGCATTTGTAAAAGAGTACAACAACGCTCGGAACGAAGCCGAAAAAGCCTTCGGTAACGGCGCTGTGTATTTAGAACGCTTTCTTGACGCACCACGACACATCGAAATTCAACTCCTAGGCGATCAACACGGCAACGTGATCCACCTCGGTGAGCGCGATTGCTCGATTCAACGTCGCCACCAGAAGGTCATCGAAGAAGCTCCGTCTCCATTTATCTCTGATAAAATTCGCAAGAAAATGGGTGAAGATGCGGTCAAACTGGCCAAATCGGTCAACTATGAAGGCGCCGGCACAGTCGAATTCCTAGTCGATGAAAAGGGCGAGTATTTCTTCATCGAGATGAATACACGCATTCAAGTCGAGCACGGCGTGACCGAAGAAGTCACAGGGGTCGACTTAGTCAAAGAGCAGCTCCTCATCGCTGCGGGTCAAAAGCTCAGCTACAAGCAGGAAGATATCAAAATCACCAAGCACTGCATCGAATGCCGCGTCTGCGCTGAAGATCCAAGCCGAAACTTTGCTCCGTGCCCAGGCGAGATCAGTCTGTACTACTCCCCTGGAGGCCACGGCGTGCGGATCGACTCGCATTGCTACAGTGGCTACACCATTCCTCCGTATTACGACAGCATGATTGCAAAAGTCATGACTTTCGGCCGTACCCGCGAACTTGCACTCGATCGCATGGACCGGGCACTCGGCGAGTATCTGATCCGCGGAATCAAGACCAACATTCCTTTTTCGCGCGCAATCATCCGCGATCCAATCTTCCGTGAAGGCAAAGCCACGACGAAGTACATCGAGGAATTCATCGAGCGCGTCCCAAAGGACCTTTACACCTAACCTTAGTTACAACAGTATATTGCACCAATCATGAGTAACGAATCTGAAAAAAACCAAGAGTCCACTATCCCAACTGTGTCCGAAGGCTCGAACACGCTCGGTGATATCCGCATTAACCACAGCGTGGTCGCGAACATCGTTCGCTTGGCTGCTCTGGAAGTCGTAGGTGTCGCAGCCGTCGGTGGCGGTTTCGTTGACGGCATCGCTGAAATCTTTTCTAAAAAAGGCGACGAGCGCGGTGTGCGTGTCGACGCAGACGAAGTCGGCGACTACAAGATTGAAATTCGCGTAATCCTTCGTTTTGGCGTCGAACTAGCCACAGTTGGTACCGAAATACAGCAACGCATCGCTGAACAGGTCGAAAAAATGACCAGCAAGAGTGTCGCGCGCATCAACGTCATCATTGATGGTGTCCGCACCAACGAAGAAGAAGCTGAGGCCAAAGATGAGTGGGACGGGCAAGCGCACGTTGATTAGGCTTTAAGGGCCGGCCTCGAATCGTACCTGTCTCAAACGCAATCGCCGCAAGCGATCGCACTTACCTACTTCGCCAACAACGCACACTATGAACTGGACTGACCTTACCGAGACATTCAACCATCTCACACAGCCTCCTTATTTATATGTTGCCTGCGGCGGATTGGCATTCGCTTGCTTGTTGCTGATACTCGTACGCCGCCAACCTAAGAAAATCGTAGCCTACCAGACTGAAAGTGGCCGCGTGATGGTCTCTCGTTCGGCTATTATTGACTTGATCCGCACTGCCTGCGGGCAACTTGACGGCGTAACCAAGCCACGCGTCAAAATTAAGGTCAAAGGCAAGACCATTCACTTTGATGTACAGATCCAGCTGATGAGCGGTGGCCGCCTCAGAGAGATTGAAGAGACACTACAAACACATCTTCGCCAAAATCTCTCCGAAAATCTCGGTATCGAGCACCTGGGTCAGATCAACATCGTAGCAACCGGTTTCAAAAGTGGCAGCATTGAGACCTCAAGTCCCATCACCACTGCAGAGCAGGCCCCTAGCAATCCGGCTCAGGAATTAGATGCGCTGGAAACCAGCGCCACCGCAACACTACAGGAAGAGCTAGAGAAAAAACAGCTGTAGGCGGCTCCACTCAAAAAATACCGAGCAAGGCTCGCCCCTTGAGGCATCGAGTGAAGCTCCCCCACTCTTTAACCCTGATCTGCAATCCGACTAGGCCAATACTCCTATCTCCGTTTAGGCTTATAGTAACAACCAACGAGTGGATGCCATTCACGCTTACATAGCGAGTATACCAACAACCACTTGCTGCATCGACTCGATGCAGGCCTAAACTCGAGTGAACCACTTGGCATTTTTGCTGTCTGCTTTGCATTAACCAATGCGCACACCTACTTTAACCACAATTTTAGCATCTGCTGGGACATGCCTGTCTGCACTGCTAGTTATAACTAGCTGCTCTTGGAAATCAGCCCCTGAAGCGGGTCTCGACGATCTGTCTATACGCTTTCAAGCGGCCAACCAAGCCCCCAGTATTGAACCCATGCTCGCGCTCTACTGCCTAACGGGCTGCGATACCCTGATGACCTCTCGCCTTAAAGGCGCGCTGGCTTACGAACTAGGCCTGCCGATCGAAAAGATCCAGTTTGAAGGACTCACTGGCGCCGCTGAAGAGACCATCGAATTCAGCTACAATGGCATCGCTTATGGGCCCAGCCTTGAACCTCGCTACAGGATGCGGGTGATCTATGATGTCGAAGATGGCTTCACCAGTATCTTCACCGTGGGGCAAAATAATCGCGGCGAATGGCAGATCATCTGCGCAAAACCGAAACCACCGCTGAAATATTAGCAGCACAGTTATCCACGGGCAAAGCAATCCGCGGAGTTGACAAGCAGAATAATTGGCAACAATTAGTGAGCTATGAAGATTATCGCATACTTAAAACCGACCTGCGGCTGGAGCATGGGCGTCCGCGCTATCATGAAGAAGCATGGCCTAGAATTCGAAGACCGTGATATCATCAATAATGCGGATCAATACGCTGAAATGGTCGAAAAATCAGGCCAGCCACTCTCTCCATGTGTCGAAATCGACGGTCACATGCTTGCTGACGTGAGTGGAGATGAAGTCGAGGCATACATGCTTAAAGAAGGCCTTGTCGCTGAAACTTCGACTGTTGCTGATGCTCCGACCAATGCTGCCTGCACCGATGAAGAACACGAGGCGATGCGTTCTAAAACGGTTCGCTTCTTTTAGTCGCACCAGCGAACGCCCCTGAACGGGGCGATGCTCAGAAAACTTGGCTCAGCTGTTTTTTCTGACATTAAAAACAGTTAGACGACTGCATATGAGCAAGTTCATATGCATGGGGAGTCATTTTCTCTAGACAGACCCACATCAATTACTACTTTCTCCGTTCCTTTTGGCTCTGCCCAATAAGCAAATTTTTTGCTCAAGACGCGCTCGCACCACTTGAAGACTACACTTTTTTAATATAATACTCAATTTAGACATGGATAAGACAACACTTCAGCCCAAGGCACAGGGTCTCTACGATCCTCAACATGAACATGAAAACTGCGGCATCGGCCTTATCGTCGATATGAAAGGTCGCAAATCCCATGACATCGTCAAGGGTGCGCTGGAGATCTGCGTGAATCTCGACCACCGCGGTGGTTGTGGTTGCGATCCGATCACCGGAGATGGTGCGGGTATCTTTATCCAGTTGCCGCACAATTTCTTTAAGAGCGTCTGCCAGTCAGAATGTGGATTCGACGTCCCTGCAGAAGGCGACTACGGGGTCGGCTTCGTTTTCCTTTCTCGCGACGACGAAGAGCGCAAGAACGAAGAAACCATCATCGAAGAAATTATCGCCGAAGAGGGCCTCAGCCTTATCGGCTGGCGCGACGTGCCTGTCCGCAGTGAGATCCTCGGCAAAGCGTCTAAAGCTTGCGAGCCGGTCATGCGTCAATTCTTCGTTGGCCGTGGCGAAGTATCAGCGGGCCTCGAGCTCGAGCGTAAACTTTACATTGTGCGTCGCTTGGCCACACATCGCATCCGCTACAGCGGCACTGATGAGGAAGCGCTCTTTTACATCAGCTCGCTTTCTAGCCGCACCATGACCTACAAGGGCATGCTCACTACAGAGCAGCTCGAGCACTACTTCCCTGACCTCTCAAACGAGGCAATGGACTCTGCACTCGCGCTCACTCACTCGCGTTTCTCAACCAACACATTTCCCAGCTGGCCTCGCGCACAACCGTTTCGCTACCTATGCCATAACGGTGAAATCAACACGGTTCGCGGCAATGAAAACTGGCTATACGCTCGCCAAATGCAGCTCGCTAGCGAGGTTTTCGGCGACGATCTTAAGAAATTACTGCCAATCATTCGCGAAGATGGCTCCGACTCACAGAAGTTCGACAACTGCCTAGAGTTCCTCGTCCTTTCTGGCCGAACCCTTGCACACGCGATGATGATGATGATTCCAGAGCCTTGGGAACGTCACAAAAACATGCCTGACTTCAAGAAGGAGTTCTACGAATTCCACGCCTGCATGATGGAGCCTTGGGATGGCCCAGCATCGATGGCGTTCTCAGATGGCGTCCAAGTCGGCGCGACACTCGACCGTAACGGCCTGCGCCCATCACGCTATTATGTCACATCTGATGACAAAGTCATTCTCGCATCCGAAGTCGGCGTTCTCGCAGGCGTTGAACCAAAGAACGTGGTCAAGAAGGGTCGTCTCGAGCCAGGTCGCATGTTTCTGATCGACATGGAAGCAGGCTGCATCATCGAAGACGGTAAAGTTAAAGAGGAAGTCTCCAAGCAAGCTCCATACGGCAAGTGGCTCGAAGAGAACCTAGTCAAGTCCGAGGATCTTCCAGAGCCAGAGACACTCATTGCTGATAATTACGAAGACATCGAAACACGTCAAAAAGCATTTGGCTATACCTTTGAAGACGCCCGCTTCATCCTCGGGCCCAGCGCAGAGGCGGGTAAACAGCCCCTCGGCTCGATGGGTAACGACGCGCCACTGGCGGTCCTCTCCGATCAGTCGCAGACGATGTATAATTACTTCAAGCAGCTGTTCGCGCAAGTAACCAATCCGCCGATTGACCCAATCCGTGAAGAGCTCGTCACTGCCAGCGTCACATTCATCGGCTCTGAGGGTGACATCACGCGCCCAGGCCCAGACAGCTGCCGTTTGGTCAAGTTCGAGTCGCCTCTCATTGACGACAAGCAACTTGCGCAGCTCAAAAGTATCAAGCTTGCTGGCTTCAAGTCTGCCAAGCTACCAATCACCTTCGAAGCTGCAGTTGGCGGCCTCGCTGAAGGTCATAACAGTATCTCCGAGCCGTCCATCTCAGGTAAAGGGCTCGAAGCCGCGCTTGAAAAACTGTTCGAAAATGCCGATGCCGCGGTTAACGACGGTGTCAATATTCTCGTCCTTTCAGATCGCAAAATTGGGCCTAAAAAAGCACCCATCCCTGCGCTGCTAGCAGTTGCAGGCCTACACCACCACTTGATCCGCAAGGGCACACGCACACGTGTCTCAATCGTGCTGGAGTCAGGTGAGCCACGTGAAGTGCACCACTTTGCACTCCTACTTGGCTACGGCGCAGACGCGGTCAACCCATACCTCGCCCTCGAGTCCGTTCGCTATATGATTGATCGTGGTGACCTCGACCTCGCTGCGGAAAAGGCCACTTCCAACTTCCTGAAGGCCAACCTCAATGGCGTGATTAAAACCATGTCGAAGATGGGCATCTCCACCGTAGCATCCTACCGCGGGGCACAAATCTTCGAAGCGATCGGCCTCAACCGAAACGTGATCGACAAATATTTCACCAAGACGGCATCGCGTATCGAAGGCATTGGCCTGAGCACCATCGCCAAGGAAGCCGGTATGCGCCACTCCAGTGCATTCGGTCTGCGAAGCGATGAGAAGGCTGCGGCCCTCGACCCTGGTGGTATTTATCAGTGGCGTGCAGGTGGCGAGCGTCACCTCTTCAGCCCAATGACGATTCATAAGCTCCAGCTCGCAACGAGCCAGGGCAGTCAGGCAGTATTCAAGGAATATTCGGACATCGTCAACGATCAGTCCAAAGAGATGTTCACTCTGCGTGGCTTAATGGACTTCAAGGTCGATCCATCTAAATCGATCCCGATCGAAGAAGTTGAATCTGCAAAGGATATCTTCAAGCGCTTCAAGACCGGTGCCATGTCCTATGGTTCGATCTCAAAAGAAGCACACGAAGCCCTCGCGATCGCGATGAACCGTCTCGGCGGCAAGTCGAACACCGGTGAGGGTGGTGAAGATCCCGATCGCTTTACACCTGATGAAAATGGTGACAGCCGTCGATCAGCGATCAAGCAGGTCGCTTCGGGTCGCTTTGGTGTGACGAGTAACTACTTGGTCAACTCCGACGAAATTCAAATCAAGATCGTGCAAGGCGCAAAGCCCGGCGAAGGTGGTGAGCTACCTGGCCACAAGGTGCTACCGCAAATCGCAAAAACACGTGGTACCACCCCAGGGGTGGGCTTGATCTCACCGCCTCCACACCACGACATTTACTCGATTGAGGATTTGGCGGAGTTGATCCATGATCTCAAGAACTCGAACCTGCACGCTCGTGTCAACGTGAAGCTCGTATCCGAGGTCGGCGTGGGCACCATTGCCGCTGGTGTTGCGAAGGCAAAGGCAGACGTGATTCTCGTCTCTGGCTATGACGGCGGTACCGGCGCCTCGCCCCGCTCATCAATCCAGCACGCTGGTGCGCCATGGGAGCTCGGCTTAGCTGAAACCAACCAAACCTTGTTACTCAACGACCTGCGCTCGCGCGTCGTGGTGGAAACGGACGGACAACTCAAGACAGGCCGCGACGTCGCCATCGCATGTATGCTCGGCGCTGAAGAGTTCGGCTTTGCCACTGCACCGCTGGTCACCCTTGGTTGCTTGATGATGCGTGTGTGCCACAAGAACACTTGCCCCGTTGGTATCGCCACTCAAAACCTAGAGCTTCGTAAGAAGTTCAAGGGCGGCGCCGATGCTGTTGTTAATTTCATGACGTATGTTGCTGAAGAGCTGCGCGAACTGATGGCTGAGCTCGGCTTCCGGACGATCAATGAGATGGTTGGCCGTGTTGATAAGCTCGAGATGAGTAGCGCGATCGACCACTGGAAAGCCAAGGGTCTGGACTACAGTAAAATCCTGTACCGCCCTGAAGTTGGCCCTGAAGTCGGCACTTACTGCACGATGAAGCAGGATCACTTGCTCGACAAATCACTCGACATCACCGAAATCCTTAAGCAAGCACAGCCTGCAATCGACCACGGTACTCCAGTCGAAATCAATCTGCCGATCATCAACACTAACCGTGTGGTGGGCACAATCACCGGTGCCGAGATCTCTCGTAAGCATGGCGCCGATGGCCTACCGGAAGACACCGTCAAGGTGAACATCCACGGCTCTGCCGGTCAGTCGCTGGGTGCATTCTGCCCGAAGGGTATGACGTTTACCGTGACAGGCGATACCAACGACTATCTAGGTAAGGGGCTCTCTGGTGCGAAAATCATCGTTCGCCCAGATCCAGAATCGCCTTTCGTCGCACACGAAAATATCATCACCGGTAATGTCTGCTTCTACGGTGCAACCAAGGGTGAAGCCTACATCGCAGGTATGGCCGGTGAGCGCTTTTGTGTACGTAACTCAGGTGCTGAAGCCGTGATCGAAGGTCTCGGCGACCACGCGCTGGAATACATGACTGGCGGCATGGTGATCAACCTCGGCACCACGGGACGTAACCTCGGTGCTGGTATGTCTGGCGGCGTCGCTTACGTTTATGACGAATCTGGCGACTTTGTACAACACAGCCTCAACCCAGATATGGTCAACGTCTACCAACTCATCGAGTGTGACGACGAAGACCTCGCATTAGTGAAGGGTAAGCTCGAGAAACACGTCAAGTACACTGGATCCGTCCGCGGCCAAGCAATTCTCGACGGCTGGCCTGACACTGCCGGCAAGTTCCTCAAGATCCTGCCACAAGATTACGAACGCGTACTTCAAGCGGTTAAACGCGCTGAAGCCTCCGGCCTCGCCGGCGACGAAGCCATCCAAGCCGCATTCGAAGAAAACGTCAAAGCGGGACACTAAAAGAGAAGGTAGAATTTAGGAGCTAGAAGTTAGATTACGATGGAAACTGAATCTCCAACTTCTAGTTACGAAAATCTCCTCGTTTGGCAAAAATCACATCAATTCGTTTTAGACATTTATCAAATGACACAACAATTCCCAGACTGCGAAAAGTTCGGACTGACCTCTCAGTTTCGTCGCGCCGCAGTATCCATCCCGGCAAATATCGTCGAAGGATACGGTAAACGTTCATCAGCTGATAAAGCACGATTCTTTAACATAGCACAGGGTTCATTAAATGAATGCCGCTATTACCTCCGACTCGCAGCCGACCTCGGCTACGCGAAAACAGAACAACACTTCACACAAATCAACGAAATTGGACGTATGTTACACAGCTACACGAAGAAAGTTCTTTCTTCAGTTAAATAGCTCCTAACTACTGCTTCCTAACTTCTAACTCCTTTTTTAAACTTATGGGCAAAGCAACTGGATTTATGGAATTTGAGCGCAAAACGATCGCGAATCGTGAGCCGCTCGAACGCGTCAAAGACTGGAACGAAATTCACGAGGATTTCGACATTGAGAAGGTGCAGACACAAGGCTCTCGCTGCATGGACTGCGGCACGCCGTACTGCCACACCGGCATGACTCTGGCTAATATGGCGAGTGGTTGCCCTATCAACAACCTCATCCCAGAATTCAACGACCTCGTCTATAAAGGCAAGTGGCACGAAGCCTATTTGCGCCTCTCGAAGACCAACAATTTCCCCGAGTTTACAGGTCGCGTCTGCCCAGCTCCTTGCGAGGGCTCTTGCGTCTTAGGTCTGATCGAGCCTGCCGTTACAATTAAGAATATCGAATGTTCTATCATCGATAAGGCTTGGAACGAGGGCTGGGTGACACCACAGCCTCCAGAAGAGCGCACTGGTAAAAAGATCGCGGTTGTTGGCTCTGGCCCAGCTGGACTCGCAGCAGCCGACCAGCTCAATAAAGCTGGGCATCTGGTGACTTTGTATGAACGTGCCGATCGACCGGGCGGACTACTCATGTACGGCATCCCCAACATGAAGCTGGAGAAAGATGTCGTCACTCGCCGCGTCGCGCTCATGGAAGCGGAAGGCGTGAGCCTCAAGTGTGGCGTCGAAATTGGTGTCGATATTTCCTCTAAGCAACTGATGGAAGACTTCGACTCCGTCGTTCTTTGCTGTGGCGCGACCAAGCCGCGCGATCTGCCGATCGAAGGCCGAGAGCTCAACAACATCCGCTATGCAATGGAGTTTCTGGGGCCCAACACCAAGGAGCTTTGGGATATCAAGGACGGCAAGTCAGAGCAGTTCAGTGAACTCGCCAAGGGTAAGAATGTCGTGATCATCGGCGGTGGTGACACCGGTACTGACTGCGTGGGCACATCGCTGCGCCATGGCTGCAAAAGCGTCGTGCAGCTAGAGATCATGCCGAAGCCACCCGCCGAGCGTGCGGCCAACAATCCTTGGCCAGAATGGCCGAAAACTTACAAGATGGACTACGGCCAAGAAGAGGCCGAAGCGATTCAAGGTGAAGACCCTCGTCAATACTTGGTCAGCTCTAGCCGCTTCTCTGGCGATGCGGACAGCAACGTCAAAGCAGTCCATATCCACAACATCGAATGGACCAGTGAAAACGGCCGCTTCATCCCAAAGAAGGTCGACGGCAGCGAGCGCGTACTCGAAGCCGATCTCGTCCTCCTCGCAATGGGCTTTCTCGGGCCAGAGGCCACCATCGCTGAAGAACTCGGTCTCGACCTCGACGCACGCTCCAATGTGCAAGCTGACTACGGCAAATTCCAAACTAGCATCGAAGGCGTCTTCGCCGCCGGTGACATGCGCCGCGGCCAATCCCTCATCGTGTGGGCAATCAACGAAGGCCGTGCGGCTGCGCGCGAGTGCGATAAGTTCCTAATGGGAACCACCAAGCTGCCGTAAGTAACACCTTCAAATTATCTTTCAAAAGCCGCATCATGAATCGATGCGGCTTTTTTGTGTCCGGAAAAGAAGCGTCGCGTGAGATAGACATTCCTGTCTGTCCCCACCGCACCGCAAAAGTGAGATAGACATTCCTGTCTGTCCCCGCCGCACCGCAAAAGTGAGATAGACATTCCTGTCTGTCCCCACCGCTCCAATACCCCTGCCAAACCACAGGCAGGAATGCCTGTGTCACTTCGTCGCCGCCCCGCCACATAACCTGATTGAGGTTGACTTGCAGCGCAATTCTAGCCGTTTAGAAGCATGAATATCGTATGCCTTGACCTTGAGGGAGTACTCATCCCCGAAATCTGGATCGCCTTCGCGGAAAAAACCGGGATCGAAGCGCTCAAACGCACCACTCGCGATGAGCCCTGCTATGACACGTTGATGCGCTACCGCCTGGACATATTGGATAAAGAAGGCTTTAAGCTCGCCGATATCGAAGAAGTGATCGGCACCCTCGATCCGCTTCCGGGCGCTAAAGAGTTTGTCGAATGGGTCACTGCACAAACACGGCTGGTGATTCTCTCTGATACTTTCAGCCAATTCGCAGGTCCATTGATGGCAAAACTCGGCAATCCGACCCTATTCTGTCATGACCTTGTCATCGACGACAGCGGCCGGATCGCCGACTACAAGCTGCGCCTGCCCGATCACAAGCGCAAGGCTGTCGAAGCCTTCCGTGCGCTGAATTTCGACACGATCGCTGCTGGCGACTCCTACAACGATTTATCGATGATCGATTGCGCTGACGATGGACTCCTTTTCTGCCCGCCCGAACGTCTCACGACTGAGCGCCCAGAGCTCCCGGTTGCTCGCAATCATTCAGAGTTGCGGACGATCATTGCAGCCAAGCTTTAAGCGCGGGCTCTAGACATCTAACACGAACTTCTTAACCCACATGCTCGTACACACAGTCTGCTTCTGGCTCAAACAAACACTTGATGAGCACAAGATCACTGCATTCCGCAATGGCCTAGAGACTCTCAAAAACATCGAGTCCGCTGAAGCGGTTTATATCGGCAGCCCAGCAGCAACTGGCGATCGTCCCGTGCTCGATTCCAGCTATGATTTCTGCCTGACAGTGATTTTCAAAGACGTAGCAGCGCACGATGCATATCAGGTGGATCCACGCCACACTCACTTCATTAATCAATACAAGGATTACTGGGAAAAGGTCAAAATCTACGACGCGGATTAAATTATTCCTCACAGTTAAGACTGATTAAGGCGCATGCTTGAATCTTTTTGGAATCAGTTGCTCGCGACTAGCGGGATTGAATGGCTGGGTACGATTACGGGCATCATTGGTGTGTGGCTAACGATACGCGAACGCGCCGCGGCATGGCCGATTCTAATCGTCTGTTATGGGTGCTATGTCTTCATTTCTCTAGATGCGAAGCTGTACGCGATGATGTGTTCGCAAACCATCTTCATCGCAATTTCTGCCTATGGTTGGTATGAATGGCTCGCGGCAAAAACCGACGATGGTGAGCCATTAAAAATCTCCCACACACCTCTCAAAAAAGCCTTAATTGCGAGCGCTGTGTTAATTGCTGGCACCGCACTATTCGGCAGCCTCCTTTCAGGTTACACCGACTCGACTCATGCATATCTTGACGGATTTGCCACCGTCTGCTCATTCATTGCCCAGTGGATGCTGGCCCGCAAATACATCGAGACGTGGATCTGCTGGGTGCTATCAGACGTCATCTTCATCGGTATTTTCATCTCGCAAGGATATTGGATGAGCGCCTTCCTCTTTACCGTCTTCATCTGCCTAGCACTCCGCGGTTGGTTGCACTGGAAAAGCACGATCACGACCTCCACCACCGCAATCTAGACGCCCCAGCTCTCAAGTCTGTTCCTTCACTTGCCCGGAGGGCACCTCAGCCCTCCTCTCCCCTCAAGTCTCAGCCCTCAAGTCTCAGCCCCTCAAGTCTCAGCCCTCAAGTCTCACCCCTCAGCCCTCTCCCCTCAGCCCTCTCCCCTCAGCCCTCAGCCCTCAGCTCTCTCCCCTCAAGTCTCTTACCAATGAAACGTATCGTCCTCATCGGCGCCGAATCAACTGGCAAAAGCACCCTCGCAGAAGCACTCTCCGGCCATTATGGTGAGCCATGGACTGAGGAATTTGTGCGCAGCTATGTCGATCAGCTCAATGATGATTTACAGGCGCATGACCTCGAGCCGATCGCGAAAGGCCAATTAGCATTCGAAGATTCTGCCCTGCCGCGAGCGAATCGACTAATCATCCACGACACCAATATTTTATCTTCGATCATCTATGCCAGCTATTATTTCGATACGGTGCTCGAATGGGTGAATGATGCGTTCTTGGAGCGGGAGTACAGCCTCTACCTGCTTTGCCTTCCCGATATTCCTTGGCAAGCCGACCCCGGTCAGCGGGAGAGCCCTGCTGCCAGAGACACATTACACGAACTATTTAAAGATAGCCTCAATATTCTTAATCTTCCCTTCGTCGAAATCAGTGGCAGCGAAACGCAGCGTCTGAAGCAGGCGGTGCGAGCGATCGACGCGACGCTTTAATCCGGATTATGCATTAGAAAAGTGATATTATGCGTCTAGCTGGTATTTAAATGGGCTGACCGTTGTTGCATCGTTCACCCAAATGGTGAACTTGCCGAGTGAGTATTACGATAAGTCTGTGACACCTGTTGGAGGCATGACTGTGATCATGCGATTTTTAGAATGTGCGGTTGTGCAGTTGTCTCTCACCAAGCACGCTAGGCTCACAAAGGGTGAGAGATTAAAGTTTACAGGGTGTTTTATCGTTTAATTGAGCCCTCAGCATTGAGTAAGCCTTTGAGATTTAAACGCTGACTTAACTCCATCCATCATCGACGACTTAAGTGTCTTTGTGAGCTTTGTGAGAAAAAGATGCTGTCATAGGTATGGGCAGTTCTATTGCATAAAGCCGCTTTAGTCGTCAACAAACAGCCAGTTAATCAGCACTGCCGTGGTTGCGTGTACTCTATTTTACATCTGCGCCGACTGGATGGATTGACTCATGCTGCAGAACTGATGTGCTACACACAAATACGCCACTCACGACCATGCATTTTTCACCTGACGACCCGCCAACCGGTACCGAATTTATCGAACAAACCCTCGCCGACCCAATCACGTCTGAGGAATCGATGCTACGCCCGCTCTCGTTCGCAGATTTTGCTGGCCAGGATAAAACCATCGAGCGTCTGCAAGTCATGGTCGGCGCGGCGCGCGACCGCGATGAACCGCTCAACCACATTCTCCTCAGCGGTCCTCCCGGGCTTGGGAAAACCACCCTTTCACTCATTCTCGGCCATGAGATGGGCCAGCAAGTAAGCATTACTTCGGGGCCGGTGATCGATAAGCCTGCCGACCTTGCAGGCCTGCTCACCAATCTCAGCGAAGGCGACATCTTGTTTATTGACGAGATCCACCGCATCCCGAAAACGGTCGAAGAATATCTCTATTCGGCGATGGAGGACTTTCGCATCGACATCATGATTGATCAGGGGCCGAACGCTCGCAGCGTGCGCCTCAGCTTGCCACGCTTCACATTGCTCGGTGCGACGACTCGCATGGGGCTACTGACTGCACCACTGCGCAGCCGCTTCACTCTGCAATCGCGCCTCAGCTACTACGATCATAAGACGCTGCAAGGCATCGTCGAACGCACCTGCAACCTGCTCGAAGTCGGCTTCAATCAAGCCGGTGCTGCCGAAATCGCCCGCCGCGCCCGCGGTACTCCGCGGATCGCCAATAACCTCGTCAATTTCTGTCGGGACTACGCTCAGCAGCGTGGCGACGGTGTGATCACCGAGAAGATGGCAGCGGCAGCATTGGAGCTTCTTGAGATCGACCAACGCGGGCTCGATGAGATGGACAAGCAGGTCATGCGCGTCATGGCTGAGAACTACCGTGGTGGCCCCGTTGGCCTCGGTACGATCGCCGTCGCTGTGGCCGAAGAAGCCCATACACTCGAAGAAGTCCACGAGCCATTCCTCATCCAAGAAGGCTATATTCAGCGTACCGCCCAAGGCAGAGTCCTGACTAACAAAGGTTGGCAGGTCATCGGGCTCGATCCTGAAAGTCACGGCGCACAACCCGAGCTGTTTAAGTCGTGAATAAACACGACTCACGAACCAACTTTCAACTAGCAACGATCAACTATCAGCATCCAAACCATGGGGCGTAATTCCATTCATAAAATCAAACGGGCACCCCGCCACTCGAGGGGGCCCACGATCGTCTATCTAGAAAACGAGGATGACCTCTTTGACTTGATCGACCGCACTGAGAATCCTCTCATCCTGATCCTCGAGGGCGTGCAGGATCCGCACAACTTAGGTGCCTGCTTGCGCAGTGCCTCTGGCGCAGGTGTCACCGCTGTCTTAGCGCCAGTCAAAGGTGCCTGCGGTATCACGCCGACAGTCCGGGACATTTCCTGTGGTGGTGCCGACGACGTACCGTTTCTGCGAATCAAAAATTTTAGCCAATTGCTGCGTAAATTCAAAGATCAAGGCATTCAACTGATCGGCACCTCCGACCGCGGCTCAGAAACCCTCTATGACTTAGACCTCAAACAGCCGACTGCAGTCATCTTAGGCAGCGAGGGTTGGGGCATGCGTAAAGTCACTGGCGATCACTGCGATCATCTGATCAACATCCCAATGGCAGGCACCGTCGATTGCCTCAACGTATCGGTCTCAGCAGGCGTGATCCTCTACGAAGCCGTGCGCCAGCGTCTGTAACGTAGAGCACTATGACGCCTGTAGTGAGGAACCAGCAAAAGGCGCTGATAGCTGCGACTGAATATACCCTTCGCTTCGCCCAATGACCGGGATCGGTCCTGTCGCTTCAGTCTTCATTTTTAAATTCAGTTTGATTGGTTCTACATCATTTCAACTGACAGAGGTCTTCCAGAGATGGCGAAGCAATTTTTAACCACCCATTCCCTGCGGCCATTAGAGGACACCGCACCCAAGCGCAGCGGATGGTGAAAAAATCTGGGTTCCTTCTCTCTGTATATCGCGAAGAGATCAGTCACCTTTAAGCAAGCGGCGGGTTCGATCCGGACCCGCCGTTTTTTTGTAAAGACACAAACGCTCCAGAGGCAAATATATACACGAATATATTTGCAATTTTCACTGAATTGGCTTTCCTCGGAGCATGCCACAACTAAACATTTATTTAGACGAAAGAACCCAAGCCAAGGCAAGGCAGGCCGCCAAGCGTGAAGGTTGCTCACTTTCCAGCTGGGCACGCCAACAATTAAGCGCCGCGGCCGACACGGGCAAAGTCTGGCCGAAAGGTTATTTTGATCTGTATGCCAGTATCGATGATCCCGAATTTAAGGCACCCGAGCGGCTCTCCGAAAATCTAGACGCACCACGTGAGGGGCTATGAAAGTCTGCCTCGATACCAACATCATCGTTTACTACTTAAAGGGCATCTATCCAAGTGTTCTCACTCGACTACAAACACACCGCCCCGATGAAATCCTGATCCCCGAGATCGTCCGCGCCGAATTGTTCTTTGGAGCAGCAAAAAGCCAGCAAAAGGCACGCACACTTGAACGCCTCAACGCCTTCCTCAAACCCTTTGAGCGTCTCCCCTTCGCAGGCGATGCCATCGAACACTACGCGGATATCCGAGCAGATCTAGAAACACGCGGCCAACGCATCGGCCCCAATGATCTGCTGATCGCAGCCACAGCACGCGCCCACGGCGCAACGCTGGTCACCCATAACACTGGCGAATTTCGGCGCGTCGCAGGACTGAAGATCGAAGACTGGACACAGTAAACTGCTACCCCACGCAAACCGTCTTCACATTGACGAACTCACGGATGCCAATTGCGCTCATCTCCCGTCCGTAACCGCTACGCTTGATCCCACCAAATGGCAGGCGCGGGTCCGATTTAACAAAATCATTAATGAAACACACGCCGCATTCCAGCTGATGCGCTAAGCGCTTCGCTCGCTCAACATCTTGTGTAAACACCGCAGCCCCAAGTCCATAAGCAGATTGATTCGCCAACACCAGCGCCTCGGCATCGTCGGCGACCGGAATCAAAGTCACTACGGGGCCAAACACCTCCTCATCGAAGGCAGGCATGCCCGGACGCACATCTGTTAAAACACTAGGTGGATAAAACAATCCGACATCTTGCGGGGTCTCGCCCCCCAAAAGCAACCGAGCACCCGCTGCAACGCTCGCATCGACTTGGCGCTGTAGGTTCACCAGTAAGTCTGCGCGTGCCATTGGACCAAGGTCGTTCGCTTCTACGACTGGGTCACCTTGGCGACGCTGCGCAATTTCGTTCAGTACTTTCTCGGTGAACGCCTCAAGCACCGATCGGTGCACCAACAGTCGCTTTGCTGAGATACAAGTTTGCCCACAATTATTTAAGCGGCTTTGCACACATTTTTTTGCAGCCAGATCTAGGTCAGCATCTTCACAAATCAAATAGGGATCGCTCCCTCCGAGCTCGAGCACAGTCTTCTTAATTGCCCGCCCTGCCAATGCAGCCACTGCCGCACCGGCTTTGTCACTGCCAGTGAGGGCGACACCTTGCACCGCATCGTGCTCAATCACCGATTCGACCTGATTAATCTCAATCAACAACGCCCGCAAAACTCCTTGCGGATAGCCTGCCTCAAGAAATAGCGCCTCAATCGCCAACGCACAGCCACACGTATTCGGCGCATGCTTTAGCAAGGCCACATTGCCTGCTGTCATGACGGGTACGGCAAAGCGAAACACCTGCCAAAACGGAAAATTCCACGGCATAATCCCCAATACCGTACCCAGCGGCTGGTAGCTCAGCACGCTCTCGTGGGTCCCACTTTGTATCCGCTGATCGGCCAAAAATCCGACTGCATGCTCGGCATAGTAACGGCAGAGCAACGCACATTTATCAAGTTCCGCACGCGCCTCTGCGATCGGCTTACCTACCTCGGCGGTAATTAACTGAGCAAATTCCTCGCGCTTCGCATCCAACAAACCTGCCACGCGCTCGAGCATTGCAGCACGTAACTCGACCTCCACGCGCGACCATACCATCGCCGTCGTACGTGCTTCCTCCAGCGCTACAGTCAAGGCTTCTGCAGACATGATCGCATATCGTGCAAGCACTTGCTCAGTCGCCGGATTAATTGATTCAAACATACTATTCAGATACCCATCTACAGCCAAAGGTAAATAAGCAAAATACTTTTGTTACATTCAATCGGTCTACTATTGGCATTGGTTCAAATTCGCGCCTAATCGCTGTGACATAACCACAATTCGGTCTTATAACTGACATTCTTTATTTATCAAAAAATCTTTGTTTCTGGCTGCTACGACATTCTTCACGGAGGACATATTCAATTTTTCAAAGAAGCGCGTGCACTCGGTGACCACCTCACGGTTTCCTTTGCCTCCGATGAAGTGCTTTGGGAGCATAAGAAGCGGCGCACCTCGATCGAGGTTATCGACCAAGTCGTCATCGGGGACTGTCAAGATCTTGGCCTCGATTTTAAAGATCACTTTCTCAAAGTGCGCTCAGATGTCCTAGTTGTCACCGAAGACGACCAGTACGCCGACGTAAAAAAAGCGCTCTGCAAGGAAATTGGAGCCGATTATATTGTGCTGCCCAAAACGCCGCCTCAGTTCACTCCAGTATCGTCTTCGTCGATCGTGCGTAATATCCGCACGCCCGCAGAAGCGCCATTGCGCGTTGACTTTGGCGGTGGCTGGCTAGATGTCCCACGCCACGCTCGACAAGGTGCCTACATCGTAAACTGCGCAATCTCACCAATGGTCTCGCTCAATGACTGGAGCTATGAACTGAAGTCTGGCTTAGGTGGCAGCGGCGCATGGGCACTGCTCAACGGGAACGATGGTGTCGCAAGCGAGCTCAACATGGGTGTCGGCTGGCAAGACCCAGCGATTATTCGTGAAACTGACGTTTGCGTATGGCGCAGCAGTGAACGGCCTGAGCTCGATTTTAAGCGCAATGGCGATTTCCTCAAGGGTCACATGGCGTTGCACTATACCGATATTCCCCACGACACGCCGGGCAATGCTAACAATCTCCGCGACTACGACCTGATCGAGCGTGCGGGTGTAGCTGCCAGAGAGGCGGTATATAAGTCGAATATCTCCAAGTTGGGCGCAGCCATCAGCCTTAGCTACGCGGCTCAGCTGCAAGAAGGCATGCGCGAACTCCCTCAGGCCGAAGCGTGCGTAGGCTTCAAATACTGCGGTGGCGGTTGGGGTGGCTACGCACTCTACCTCTTCTCCCGCAGAGCAGAGCGCGATGCATTCGTAGAATCAGCCAACTGCAACCGCGCGATTGAGCCATACATTACCATACGCTAGCGCTTTTTCCTTTACGGCGCGCCGTACGAGATCAGCCTGTCTTGCATCAGCCTGACAACACTTTGGGATCTGCTGACTGATAACTTCTAACTTCTGAATTCCTTTTCAATGAGCCTGATCGAAACCATTCGTACCAATACCGAGACTATCATCGGCGATACCGAACTAGAGGACCGCCTGCACGGAAATCGTCCACTCCGTGTCAAACTCGGCGTTGACCCGACCCGACCCGACCTCACCTTCGGCCACCTAGTCGTCTTTAACAAGCTACGCCAATTCCAAGATCTCGGGCACGAAGCAATCCTTATCATCGGCGACTTTACCACGCTCATCGGCGATCCCTCCGGTCGCTCTGATACGCGCCCGGTGCTGACTAAAGAAGAAATCGTCGACAACGCACAGACTTACTTAGAGCAAGCCTTCAAGATCCTCGACGAGGAGAAGACCACCGTCGTTTATAATAGTGAATGGTTCGACGACATGGGCTTTGAAGACTGCCTCAAACTGGCGCGCAAAATGACCGTGGCCCGAATGCTCGAACGCGATGACTTCGCCAAGCGCTACAAGGGTAATGTACCGATCTCAATCATCGAGTTTCTCTACCCACTCATCCAAGGCTACGACTCATTGGTACTGAATGCCGACGTCGAAATCGGCGGCACTGATCAACTCTTTAACATGCTGGTCGGCAGGGCACTACAGAAAGACGCGGGCAAGCAAGAGCAAGCGGTCATCACTATGCCGCTCTTAATCGGTCTGGATGGCACTAAAAAGATGTCTAAAAGCGCCGACAACTATATCGCGTTTACCGACTCGCCGAAGGAAATGTTCGGCAAGATCATGTCGATCAGCGATGATACCATGTGGACGTACTATCAGCTCTTGCTCGAATTTGACGTTGCAAAGATTACTAAGCTCAAAGAAGGCCATCCGATGCACGCAAAGAAAAACTTGGCTTCCACACTCGTTGGCCAATTCCACTCCATGCAGGCCGGTAAGCACGAACTCGAGCAGTTTGAGCAAGTATTCTCGAAAAATAAACTTCCCGACGACATGCCGACGTTCACTTGGAGCGACCTGCTCGGCGATGCCGATGCTGCTCCCCTGTTTGATGTGATGGCACAGTCCGAATTGTTTGAAAGTAAAGGTGCAGTGCGTCGCCTCGTGCAACAAGGTGGTGTCAAGATCAACGGCGAAAAGCAAAGTGACCCCACCCGCGAAATCACTCGCCCCGATAGCGAAATGATCTTCCAAGCAGGCAAGCGTATCTTTTTCAAACTCCTCGCCTAAAACTATTTTTCAACTGATCGCGCTCGAAAGAGCGCGACTGTTTGCATCTGATGCTTTACATTTATCTCGCTCAATTCTTTATTGGGCGTTCTAACAATTTCACTACTAATTACTAAGAATTATCATGGCACTCGCAACTGGCACCAAAGCACCCGCATTTACTCTTAAATCGAAGAACGCCGAAGGGCTTCAAGACGTTTCCCTGAGCGACAACCTCGGCAAAAAGAAGACCGTTCTGCTGTTTTTCCCACTCGCCTTTACCAGTGTCTGCATGCAAGAAATGTGTGACGTCAGCCAGAGCCTCTCTGCTTATGCTGACCTCAACGCTGCAGTATATGGTATCTCCGTCGATAGCCCCTTCGCGCAAGAAGAGATGGCCAAGGTCGACGGTCTTAAATTTCCACTGCTGAGCGATTTTAACAAAGATGTTTCGGCCGCTTACGATGTGCTCTATGCTGACTTACTTGGCTTCAAGGGAGTCTCAAAGCGCTCAGCCTTCGTAATCGATGAAGACGGCGTCATCATCTACAGCGAGTCTGCAGAAGATCCACACGATCTGCCAAACTTCGACGCAATCAAAGCAGCCCTTAAAGGATAAGCGAACTGATTAAGCTTTCGAGCGCGGGCTGGCGATGCCTTCCGCATCTTCGCCATTGGGTATAAATTGATCCTGTAATTGAAGTTGCTTATTAAGGCTGTGATGGCATAATAAAGCATCTCTTTGCCATCCCGTTTTTGAATCTTTTATTACATGTCATTTGCCGTACGAGCCTAGCGCATGAATGAGCCTCAACAGCCAACCTATTTAGTCAGTGCCTATACTGATCCCGTCGTGGTTCAGATTCATGGCAAAGCGAACTATCTAAACTGCAATACGTTTCGAGAGTTCATTGAAAAAGTAGTGAGCGACGGCAAGAGCCACGTCGTGCTCGACTTCGAAAATTGTAAAGGGATGGATAGTACCTTTCTTGGCATACTCGCTGGCACCGCGATCGAACTTCGCAAGCGAACTCCCCCAGGCGTATTGATCCTCTGCAAGCTCGGCGAGCGTAACCATGATCTGGTCTGTAATCTCGGATTACAAAACCTGCTCACCATCGGCGAGGACCTTGGCAAATGCGACAGTGCTGCAGCTGCAGCAGAATTTTCTGCACTTAAAAATGTAGAAGTGTCTGATGCGAAAAATGTGCTGAACGCTCATGAGAACTTGGTGAAAGCTGACGCCGAAAACGCCGCAAAATTCCAAGATGTCATTGCCTTTCTGAAAAATCAGGTCGAAGCCAAAGACAAGGAGTGATGAATCACCTGCCCCGCACTCCCTAAGAAACCGATTAGCCTATGTCTTTTTTCCTTGGTGCACTCGTCGGACTCCTCTGCATGTGGCTGCTCTATACGGGCAAGCGCAGGCACATCAAAATAATAGAAGAAGAAAAGCAGCTCCTCAAACAGGAGAAGCAGATCGTCGTCGAGTTTATGCATAATATGGTCGAAGCTGTCGCTGAAGGCAGCGATCGAGCAGCCATGTTTCAGCGAATCATACACGCCGCAATTCTTAGCACAGGCGCGATGAGTGCCTGCATCTTCGAAAAACGTGACAACGGCACACTCAAAGGCATCGCTGTCGAAGGCCTCTTCCCCCCGCAACGTAAACTCCCAGTTGGTCTCAGCGCAAAACTCGCCACTCGCACACAATTTCTCGAAACCATTCTCAAATCCGAAAGCTTTGAAATGGGCGAGGGCTTGATCGGGCAAGTCGCCAAGTCCAAGCGCGCGCAACTGATCGCCAACGCTACCAACGACCCGCGCGTCGTACAACACCACGACCCAGCACTTAAAGTACGCTCCTTGATTGTCGCCCCAGTACTTTTTCAAGACACCCTAATTGCCGTGCTCGCGGTTGCCAACCCGGCAGACAATCTCGCCTTTACCGATACCGACTTCTCTCTCGTAGAATCACTCTCAGAGCAAGTTGGACTCGCCGTGCACAATTGC
This sequence comes from Verrucomicrobiota bacterium, assembly GCA_030829145.1. Taxonomy (GTDB): domain Bacteria; phylum Verrucomicrobiota; class Verrucomicrobiia; order Opitutales; family Coraliomargaritaceae; genus Lentimonas. The sequence goes on from JAURBE010000002.1 coordinate 52,545, forward strand.
GATGCGATGCAATTGCAAATTGAGAAGAACAAGCTAGACCTCGACCTTGAACTGGCCAGCAGCATACAAAACCTGTTACTTCCCAGCCAATTTCCAAGCTCTCCGAAGATCGAATTTGCTGCACAATACACCGCCGCTCAGAAAATCGGCGGCGATCTCTACGACGTCTTCGCAATCGATGACAACCGTATCGGCGTCGCCATCGCAGATGTTTCGGGCAAGGGGATCTCTGCTTCGATTTTGATGGCGATTTGTCAAACCAACCTGCGCCACATATCTCGGCGAAAAGACTCCCCGGCAGAAGTACTGAGCGCCATCAACGCGCAAATGCAGAGCGCGATGCGGCGCGACATGTTCATCACGATTATCTACGCAATTATTGACCAAGCCGAGCAGTCGATCACCTTTGCCCGCGCTGGCCACGAACTGCCCTTGTTTTACCATCGCGCGGACGACGGCAGCTCGCAGATCGAAACGATTCACTCCGAGGGCATGGCGCTGGGCATGGTGCCACCGGAAATGTTTGATCTGATGATTAAGGATCAGACCGTGCCCTTTCGCAAAGATGATGCGCTTATCTTATACACCGATGGTGTCACCGAAAGCGTTAACGCCATCGGCGAAGAGTACTCAAGCGAGCGCCTCATCCACGCTCTCGAGACACACGGAGACGGCAGCGCCCAATTTATCCTCGAGCAAATTATGGCAAGTGTACGCCACTTTTCTGGCCAGGCAGGCCAAGCCGATGACCTCACGCTGGTCGCGATCAAACATAGCTGAGTCTAACCAGACCAAGGCATGGACATGCCCGGCCGCTGATAAAATGCACTGCGAACATGACGGTGTGATCCCTCTCAAGTAGAGTCCACCGATATCTACAACATTAACTAACGAATCAAAGCGCTGGTTGGCGGCGCAAACTTCGTTAAATTAATTCCTGCAACTGAAGCAGTATATTCATCCATGTTTGGAATACGTCCAAGAATTGCGGAGAGCACCACCACTGGAGTCGATGCCAGTAACGACTCACCCTTCTTACGATCGGAATCCTCCACCACACGGCCCTGGAACAAACGGGTCGAAGTCGCCAACACCGTATCACCCCGCGCGGCTTTCTCTTGGTTACCCATACATAGATTACAACCAGGACGCTCTAGGTACATCATGTTTTCATACTCGGTGCGTGCTGCGCCTTTCGGAGCATTATCATCGAATTCAAAACCAGAATACTTCTGCAACATATCCCAATCTCCCTCTGCTTTGAGCTCATCGATGATGTTATAAGTCGGCGCGGCAACAACCAGTGGCGCATGAAACTCAACTTTACCTTGCTGTGCTTCGAGATTCTTGAGCATTTGAGAAACAATTTTCAGGTCGCCTTTGTGCACCATGCAAGAACCAACAAAACCTAGGTCTACCTTCTTTTCTCCGCCGTAGTATGAAAGTTCGCGAATCGTGTCGTGCGTATAGCGCTTGGAGACATCGTCATTATTGACGTCTGGATCAGCAATCATCGGTTCGACCACTTCATCGAGGTCCACGACAAACTCGGCGTAATACTTCGCGTTCGCATCTGGCATCAGCGCCGGCTTCTCGCCTGAGCGTATTTCAGCTATGCGCTGATCGGCTTTGTCGACCAAGCCTTGCAGGACCTGCGTAGCGTTGTCCATGCCCTTCTGGATCATGATCCGAATGCGGCTCTTCGCGATCTCTAAGGATTCGATCAAGGTCTCGTCCTGTGAGATGCAAATTGAGGCTTTTGCCTTCATTTCTGCAGTCCAGTCGGTGAAGGTAAATGCCTGGTCCGCTGGCAAGGTACCTAAGTGTACTTCAATCACGCGGCCTTGAAAAACATTGTCGCCAAACTTTTTGAGCATTTGAGCCTGTGTGGCATGCACCACATCACGGAAATCCATATGGTCTTTTAAGTCTCCCCTGAAAGTGACTTTGACCGATTCAGGAATCGGCATAGTCGCCTCTCCAGTTGCGAGCGCCAGCGCAACCGTGCCGGAGTCGGCACCGAAAGCAACGCCCTTCGACATGCGAGTATGCGAGTCCCCGCCAATGATAATCGCCCACTCGTCAACTGTCAGGTCATTCAATACCTTGTGAATCACATCCGTCATGGCGTGATATTCACCCTTCGGGTCGCGTGCAGTAATCAGCCCGAACTTGTGCATGAATTGCATCAAGCGCGGGATATTGGCTTGTGCCTTCTTATCCCAAACCGAAGCAGTATGGCAGCCGGATTGATACGCGCCGTCGACAGTGGGTGAAATGACCGTGGCAGCCATGGCCTCGAGCTCTTGCGAAGTCATCAAGCCAGTCGTGTCTTGGGAACCCACGATATTGGCCTTTACCCGCAGATCAGAACCAGCGTGCAAAGTCAGGCCGTCTGTCACGCCTACCGCGTTTTTATTAAAGATTTTTTCGACTGCGGTCAGCCCTTGGCCGGGATGCGAGATTTCTTTCGACACTGCGAAGACGGGCACTAAATCGACACCCAACGTGCGCGCAGCAAAGTTCTGCAGTTTTTTACCGAAGACAATCGCGTACGAACCACCCGCCTTAATGAACTCAACTTTTTGCGGCGTTAAAGAGGCAGAGATGTCGACTAACTCTTGTTCGCCTTGATACAGCTTCTTGTCTTTGGTGTTAATCGTCAGCACCGTGCCAGTCGCCACTGAGTAGGCTTGCTCGAGTACCGGGTCACCTTGTGCATCTAGCACCGGATTACCCGCGGCATCGAGTTTTTTCACCCAGTTTTTCAAGTCGATCCCAATACCGCCAGTCACCCCGACAGTGGTTAAAAAGATAGGAGAAATACCATTAGTGCCAGCGATGATTGGGGCAATGTTGACAAATGGCACATACGGGCTGGCCTGCTTGCCAGTCCAGAGTGCCACATTATTGACACCCGACATACGCGAGGAACCGACTCCCATGGTGCCCTTCTCTGCGATCAACATCACACGCTTACCTGGGTGCGCATTCTGCAGTTCTTGGATCTCGGCTTGAGCCGCCTCTGAGATCATGCACTTACCGTGCAATTCGCGGTCCGAGCGCGAGTGCGCTTGATTGCCCGGTGAGAGTAAATCTGTCGAAATATCGCCTTCGCCCGCGATGAAAGTCACTACCTCGATTGCCTCTTCTACTTCAGGCAGCTCGGTAAAGAACTCCGCCTTCGCATAGCTCTCTAAGATGTCTTTTGCGATCGCATGGCCGTCCCTGTAAGCAGCTTCAAGGCGATCGGTGTCTGCCTCATAGAGGAATACTTGAGTCTTTAGCACCGCCGCGCTTTGAGCGGCAATCGCCGAATCCTCACCCAGGGCCAGATCCAGTAGCACCTCGACAGACGGCCCACCTTTCATGTGAGACAGTAACTCAAAAGCAAACGTAGGGGTGATCTTATCGACCACTGATTCACCAAGGATAATCTCTTTCAAAAACGCTGCTTTCACTCCTGCAGCACTGGTAGTTCCGGGCAAAGTGTTGTAGATAAAAAAGTGCAGCGAATCTGCGCGGTGCGGGTGCTCGGGATCCTTGATCTGGCTAATGATTTCAGCGAGTAGTTCCTCACCATCAATTGGTTTCGGGTGAAGTCCTAGACCTTTTCGTTCCTCGATCTCTTGCAAATAGTCTTTGTATGTATCCATGAATACTAAACATATGTCTTCTGAAGCTGATATATATCAAGCAGATTCTTGATTTGACGCGGTTTTCGTCCATCTGCCTGAACCTCCATGAAATCTCTGTAGGCACGCCAAGCGTCAACTGCATCATCGCATTCGGGCACTGCCTTAGCTTAAACCCCTCAATTACCAATATGTGGCATGGTAATTATTTGACATTCAGACCCTTCCACGTGAGAAACATATCAACTCCTGCAACTGGGAGTCATCTCTCTCTAATTTTTTCTCATCGTGCTCGGCTTTCTCTCCAACGACATCGGAATCGACCTAGGAACTGCAAACACACTGGTGTTTGCCAAAGACAAAGGTATCGTCCTGCGCGAACCCAGCGTCGTCGCGATTTATACCTCGACGAAGAAAGTCTGCGCCGTGGGTGCCGACGCCAAAAAAATGCTTGGCCGCACACCGGGTAACATTACAGCCATCCGCCCAATGAAAGACGGCGTGATCGCCGACTTTGAAATTACCGAGGCCATGCTCCGGTATTTCATCAAAAAAGTGAACCGCACCAGAACCTTCGTAGCGCCGCGTATCGTGGTTGCCGTACCATCTGGGATCACCGAAGTCGAGCGGCGCGCAGTGAAAGACTCTGCCATCCGTGCGGGTGCTCGCGACGTCGTTCTGCTGGCAGAACCGATGGCTGCTGCAATCGGAGTCGGCCTGCCGATCGACGAACCTGCGGCCAACATGATCGTCGACATCGGCGGTGGTACCACAGAAGTGGCTATTATTTCGCTCGCAGGTGTGGTGTATTCCAAAAGTATCCGCGTTGGTGGTGACGAAATTGATAACGCGATCATCAACTATATGAAGCGTGCGTATAATTTGATCATCGGTGAGCGCACTGCTGAAGAAATTAAAATTCGCGTTGGTTCTGCCTTTCCACTTGATGATGAAGTTTCCATGGAAGTCCGCGGTCGCGACTCCGTAGCGGGTCTACCAAAGACGATCACCATCGCTTCCACTGAGGTTCGTGAAGCCCTCTCAGACACCATGTCCTCAATCGTTGATATGGTGCGCAACGCTCTAGAACGCTGCCCTCCAGAATTGTCTGCTGACCTGATCGATCGTGGTTTTGTACTCGCCGGAGGTGGTGCGATGATTAGCGGACTCGATCAATTACTCAGCGATGCCACTGGCCTACCTGTTACGATTGCTGAAGATCCGCTCAGTGCAGTTGCAAATGGCACTGGCATGGTCCTCGAAGAATTGGCCTTTCTCTTGAAAGACCTCACAGGAACCCCCAAAAGCTAAGCGCTGAACGTGGCGAAATTCCGCCTCGATAAGTTCAAGCCGTTAGTCGCCTTAGGCCTCTTTCTCGTTGCTTGGTGGATAGTTCCAACGCTATCCAAGTCATTTCTCCCCTTTTTGCGCGTCAGCTTTACTGAATTCCAAGCGCCCGCTTGGATTGTTACGTCCTATTTAGACGACCTCGAAGAGTTCTGGGCTCGACGTAGCCACTCTAAGATCGAACTCATTGAAGCTGGACAAACTCTCGCGCGACAAAAGGCGTTTTACCAACTGTTGGATCAACGTAATAATACCCTCGAGACTGAGGTGATGCGCCTGGAAACAATTCTCAACATGCCTAGTCGCAGAGAATTTCGCTACGAAGTCGCTCGTGTGATTCGCCGTGACCTCAGCGCTTGGTGGCAGCAAATCGTTATCCGCAAGGGCGACGACTACGGCATCACTGAAGGTGCGGCCGTGATCTTTGCTGGTGGCGTCGTTGGGCGCGTCATCGAGGTCAATGCCTTTACCAGTCGCGTCGAACTCATCACCAGCCCCAACTTTCGTATGGCTGCAAGCTTCGAGGGCGATGATCGCCCAGTCGTCTTTCAAGGCGTCCCGCAGAGCGGCTTCGGCGCCCCGACCGGAGAAGTGCGTGATGCGCCTCAGGATCTTGTCGCCAATACTCACGAACCACTGCAATTGATCTCGACCCGACTGGGCGGCACGTTTCCGCCAGGCCTCATTATTGGTAAAGTTGGCTGGTTAGAGCCAGGCAGTAGTGGCATCTTCCAAGCCGGAGACGTACAACTTGACGAGCGTCTGCTCAGTCTCCACGAGGTGTCTGTACTCATTCCACTCACCCCACTAGTCTACGATCGCGATGTTGATTGATCCACGCGTCCTCATCTTACTCGGAGCCAATGCTCTACTGCTCCACCTCTGCTTAATGGTCAACTCCAGCCTGGCGCCATTCTCGCTCTACTTTGTACTGCTTGGTCCGATGCCGATATTACCCGCGCTCTACCTAAATCAGCGCTCATTTTTTCTCTGCACAGTACTCACTGGCCTTTGGGTCGATGCGGCGCTGCCGACCACATTTGGCTTATTTACCTGTACCATGCTAACCCTCGGAACAGTCATTTTTTCGGCACGCATCCGCTTTCGTCCCGAGCAGAACTACCACCCCATCATGCTCGCGCATGCAGTCAACTTGGGCTGTCTCATCATGCTCATCCTCTTTGAAGGACTCCAGTATTTAAGTTCAACAGCCTTTTGGATGCAGTTGCTCATCACCTGCTTCGCATCGCACGCTGCGCTG
>JAURBE010000030.1 GCA_030829145.1 Verrucomicrobiota bacterium
AGTCTTCCAAGACGAAGAAGCTGACATCGCCATAGTTGAAACTCGTGTAGTAATTCGTGAGACCGGAACGTGGGCTCGGTTTCGGCTCCAGTGTGTCGGGGTTCTGGCTGGTCATGGTCTTGTGAACCATGTTCACGAATTCGCGCGAGCGGTGATAGCTGCCGTGTTGATCCGTCTGTGTATTGCCGATCTTGTCCTCGCCAAAGAGGTCACCATGAAACACGTCGTGGTCGTCGGTCTGCAGGATGCAGGGATGGTTGGCGGTGATGTCTTGAAAGGCCCAGTGCCAGAGCAGGAATTTGTAGAGGTAGTCTTCAAGCGGATTGGGGCCACCGTCCGCAGCAGTGGGACGGTTTTCGTAGAATTGGTCGCCGGTAAAGAAGAAGATGTCGGCGTCCTGCTGCTTTGCTTTGGTGATCGTTTCGGCATAGGGATGATAGACGTTCGCCTGGGTCCAGCGACCGATGAGCACCTCGTCGGGCTTGGGGGCGTTGAAGGGGCGCTGTGCATACAGTGACATTGAGCCGAAGCAGGAGAAGGTGCCAATGTCGATCTGCTCGCCCGCAGCGGGTTCGGGGATGACGGTGAAGGGGTAGGTATGAACGGTGCCGTCGAGATCTTTGAAGCAGGCACGCAGCTGCGCCGTTTGACTGCTGTCCCAACTGTCGATGGTGAAGACTGTGTGGTAATCATCGCTGCTGACTGTAGTGGGCGAAGTGAGTGCCTGCCAGTTGCCGGATGTATCCTGTTTTTGAATACCGACCATCAAACCTGCGGGCACTGCTTGGCCGTGTATGCTTTGTGGAATGAGTTGCACGCCCACTTTAAGTTTGCCTGCGCTGTGGGCATAGAGGGTGCCGGCAATCGGGCCGAAACTGCGATCCGGGTAGTTCGCCAGACGTTCGCCACCGATCTGCCAGTCTTTGAAGCTGACCTCGGCGCCGCGTTTGCCGCCATTGGCGACCAGTGCGATGTTGCCCTGCAGCAGATCGCTCGATACGTCAGTGAGTTCGACGGCACTGAGTAGGCGTGATTCATCATGGTTCCACGAGCTTAAGCGCAGGGTGCAGTGTTGTGCATCGGTTGGAATCACTTCCAAACTGAGCACAAATTCGGCACTCCCTTTGGGGCGTTTTGCGGGCTGAAGGATCTTCAGATCGGGAAAGACTGGCGCAATAGCGAGCCCGGCGCTGTTGTCGTTGTTATCACGGATGCGTAGGGCATGATTCCCGCCGAAGTCGACAGTGGCCATGAGGCCGCCACCGGTTCCAGGGGTGCCGGAGATCAGGGAGGCCGCTTGCCAGTTGAGGTAGTCCTGTCCCGCGCCTATCAGAAATCCGGCGAAACCCTCGCCTTTATCCGCGGGGAGCGCGAGGCGGGTTTTGAGTTGGAAGCCTGCATGTGCGCCGGTGCTACGCCATTGCAGGCTATGCAGGGTCTTTGGCATACGCAGTTGGGCGCTGGTATAGATTAATTTCCCCTCGCGGATGCTCCAGTCCTGTAAGCGGTTTCCCCAGAAACCTAAACCGAGCCAACGGCGTTCCGGTAGGGCGTCCCAGCTCTGCCAACTTGAAATTTCTGTGAGTTCACTATCGGGCTGTGTGTGGATATTGCTGCCGTCTGACCAATTGGCCGCGGAGGCAAGCAGTGGGAGCAGCGCGAGGCTGAGGAGTTTGGGGAATGGAGGCATGCTATGTGTGTTAATTATTTCGCATTCGAGCACGCTACGAAAATACAAGACGATGGCATCTCAAGCATCCGGACGATCATGCGGCACTTGGTGATGTGCTTCAATGGGTTCTACCGGGAAATGCTGTCCTGGGAAGTCTTCGGCCTGGATCGTGATCCGGCCGACTTTGTAGCGGCGATCGCCATCGTCGCCTCCGAGTGGTAGTGCGATGACGGGGGTGCCGTCACGACGGCCGACGGAAACATAGAGGTCGTAATCACCTGCAAGTGTGGTGGGTGCGATGTAGCCAACCGTGAAGTTGGATTTGTGTTGGGTGGTCGGTGCTTCGTCTACTGGACCGACTGCGAGCTTACGCATGTTCAGGTGCTCGTCGGAGAGCACGGCAACCAGGCCGCCTTTGGCATCCTTGATCGTGAGCGTCATGAAGGCATCTTGATAGAGCGGGGCGACTCCGGCATTGGCCCAAGTGCTATCCACGTTAAAGGACTTGCCGCGTGTGATGGTGTCGGGCCAAGTGAGCTCCCGCAGTTGCAAACGGTAGCCTATGCGTTGATTGATACGGTCAATGATGGCGCGGTTTTCGCGCAGGAAGCGGTGCGGCCACCAGTGGATTGACATGTAGCTGGCGTGGTAATCTTCGACGGATTGGAGCAAGAGCTCGGGATCCCAGGCGCCGCGCTTCGCGCGTTCGCCATAGTGACCGTGCTCGAGAATGACCGGCAGTTCGGGCCAGAAGACCTGCGCCATCTCGTCGTGATGCCAAGCGTGCTTACCGGGTTGAACGAGGATGCTGTCGTCGCGGATGGTGACATCACGCTCGCGTGCATATTCGCTGAGGGGGAATTTTTTGCCGGGTAGGTTGTGGCCGACGACATCGTCGCTGATGACGAGCTGAGTGTTGGGGAAATACTCTTTGTGTAGATCGATGTGTAGTTTGACGTAGCGGTTGTGCTCCTCTTCGGTGGGCCTGCTGGACATGTGGGCATGCGCCTCGCCCCAGAGGCCGTAGGTGCCGACATCAATGAAGGCGATGTCGGGATTACCGTCGTAACGTTCCCCCATCGCTTTGAGAAAGTCTCTGAGATGAAAGATAAAGGTTGGGTCATCGAACACCGGATCCCACGCGTTCCCTTCGGGGTGCGGACCTTTTAGAAGGTCATACCAAATCCCTTGTGCGCCAGCCTTGTGCACCCATTCGGGGGTGGAGTAGGGGATCCAGTTGTCAGAAGCACTGACACGGAGCGCGACTTTCTTGCCGGCTGCGATCCAACGTTGAGCGGGGGTATCAAACAGGGCCCAATTGTATTCGTCCTCTTTGGGTTCAAGGTAGGACCAGGGCACCCGCAGATAGACCGTGGATTCGCCGGGAAAGGCTTCCAGTGCATCGCTGGGTTCCATTTTCGAGCCGAAGTGTGCAGCGAAATTGGAATAAAAATGCATGGTCCAACCCATGTCCGGATTGACCAGTGCGGCGCCGTTGTCTTTTGGCTGAATGGTGGCGGCTTGAGCTGCGCAAGCGAGTGTTAGGAATAAGAGAAGTCGGGGCATGATGGAGCGGTGCACTTGAGGGGTAATTGAATTACTTAGCAAAAAGAATTTGGAAAGTGTCGAGTGGGCCGCCGAGGTTTTCCTTGCCCCACATCGCTTGTAGGTGCACGGGATTACCGTCAGTGTCGGTCGTCTCGTAGTGGGCATTGCCCAGTGATTTAACCTCCGCGTCGCGGGCGATGCTGAGGGTTGGCTCAGTGGCTTTTGCATCATCCAGTTTACTCTTAACTCCGAGCATCATCGGGCCGTGGCGAAACGAGAAATGTTGCTTTGAGTTGTTTACGCACTCGTGACTGTCGAAGGTGAAAAACTGTAGTGGAGAATCAAATACAATTTCGTCGTCTGCCTTCAGCGATACAGTGACCTGGATGAAGCCATCTGCATAGCTGGTTTCGATTGGATTGCCGTTCAGTGTGACAGTTGACTGAGAACCCGCACTCCATGCCTCGGGTGCGAAGAATTTCAAAGTGACGCTGCCCGCAGTGCAGTCTTCAACCGAGAAATGGACGGTTCCGGAGGCGGGATAGTTCGCCTGTTGGCGTAGTGTCAGTGTGCCAGAATCGAACGTGAGCGTGGCCTTGCTACTGTGAAAGTATGGGAAAAGGACGGAGTCGCCGTCGGTGTAGTGGGAATACTGATAGGCGCGCGAGAGGCCATCACCGCCGCGCATATTACAGCACCAGAATACTTCATAGGTGTGTGAGCTGGCAAATTGGCTGGGATGCTCATGGGAACCGCAGGCATGTTTGCTCAGGCCTTCCGGTGGCTCCATGTCCGCACCGGTGCAATGATCGGTGCCAAAGGCGCCGTTTTCACGGCCTGCGTGAGCGATCGCATTGTAGAAAATGTGGTGCGCATCCTGTAGGTAAGCGGCCTCACCGGTGAATTCCCAGAGTTCTTGAGAGACAATGAAGGAATCGACGATGGCGCAGGGCTCTGTCCAGCTGGGGATACCGAACCAGTTATAATTCGCGTAGTGGTCGGTCCAGGCCTTGGTCTTGTAGAGTTCGAAGGTGTCGCGTGCGAGTTGGAGCAGTGACGCATCGCCGGTGCAGCGATAGTAACGCAGGATGCCACGCAGGCCGGAGAGCGTGGCATGGGTCTGCACGTAGAGCTGCTCGCGGGGCAGCTTGGCGAAGGAGGCGATCATCGCTTCAATCAGTGGCTTGAGCGCGTCGTCCTGCAGTAATTCATAGGCTGCGGTGGCACCATCGAGGGCGATAAAAGCACAGCCGCAATCGGATTCACCCGGAGCGTGGCAAGGCTTCATCGTTTGCCCGCCTTCCTGCCAGTTTGGGTCGATGTTGGCAGAGAGTTGCCATGCAGGATCGTCGTAGCGCGTGTCTTCGTCGATCGGGTAGTTCGCGTAGTTGTTGGTCTGCGGAATGAAAAGATTGTTGATGATGCTCTTCAATGCGCCGAGTGCTTTGTTGGCCTGTTGCGGGTCGCGCTCGCGTTGCCAGTTGATGTATTCAACCAGTCCGCGCACCATCCAGCTATGCCCTGACATCGATTGCTCATTGGTCACACCTGCTGGTGGGATCGGGCCGATGTAGCCGTCTTCATTCAACTCGATGACAAGTTGATCAATGATGGCATCCAGATAGGCGGGGGTGCGGTGGGTCGCCTGGGCCAGCATCGAGAGCGCAAGAATCGTGCGGCCTTCCCAGTCGGCTGGCCACGCCAGCTCGTCCATCGAGAAGATTGTTTCCGGCCAGTATTTTTCAGTCTCCAGGCGTGAGAAATTTAAGTTGGCGCGCATGTTGAGTTCGCCAAAGAGTGAGAGAGTATCAAGAGAAATGGGATTCATGTGTTTTGATGTAGAAGTCACTAGTATAGCAAAATCCACAGGCAGTAACTCGGATATTTGATTCATTTTTTAGGATAATATAACCGGACGGGCTTTCGTTCCGCTCAGATGACCACACGCGGTAGCAAACAAGCCTGTAGAAGTTCCTAATTTAGAATGAACGGGCAAAAATCTGGTGTCAGACTGAGCGAGATCCCTGTGCTTGAGGTTCTCAAACGTGATCTCTTATACTCGAGAAGTAACCACACAGGCCATTGCGTCATGCAAGCCCAGAAGGCGTCCTTGTGTGGTGCAATGAACTCCGCCAATGTTTTCCGTTTGCCTCTCTGCGGTGCCGGATCGATGCCGTTGCGCAGGAGGGTCTGGCGTACGGTCTCGTTGCAGATGGCATGACCAAGCCCATAGAGCCTAACGGAAATGTTGAAGAGTGTCGGCGCGAGGATTCTCCTTGTCGGTCCGTAGCACGAGATCCTCGATTTTTTCAGGTTTCCAGAGGTGCCCTTCAGGACATTGTACCTGACGCAAATGTGTCGCAATTTCAGCCTGGAGGCCTTCGGATTAATTTTTGGCTATTATGGGGAAGGTGGGGGGTTTGGTTCTTAGTGTTTATTAAAATTGACAATATGGCTATTTTTGTAGTTTTATATAGGCATTATGAAACGGTCAGTGAATTTACTCCCGCGTCAACGCCGTCAATTCACTCAACTCGGTGAACGGTTGAAGTTGGCACGTTTACGTCGCCGCCTTTCGGCTACGCTGGTAGCCGAGCGCGCTGGTATAAGTCGGGCGACGTTGCACAAGATAGAATTGGGGGATCCCAATGTGGCAATGGGGAGTTATTTTCAAGTTCTCCGGGTTTTAGGTTTGGAGGCTGATTTTGGACTGTTGGCTTTGGATGATCAAATGGGACGTAAGCTTCAGGATTTGGATTTGGTTACAAAGAAACGGGCTCCCAGACGAAAGGCTATAAATGGCTGAGCGATCTCCGATCTATGTCTATGCGGATTGGCAGGGTCTTGCGGAGCCTGCTTTGGTGGGGGCGGTGCATCGCTCTGTAGTACGCGGGGAGGAAGTGCTTGCGTTTGAGTATGAGCAAGAATGGTTGAAACAGGCAGAAGCCTTGCTACTTGATCCCCGTCTGCAACTGGTTCAGGGGCGTCAATACCCCGATGCTTCCGGTGCATTTGGTCTTCTGACTGACTCTGCTCCGGATCGCTGGGGGCGGTTGTTGATTCAGCGTCGAGCGGCCTTAGAGAGAGAGCCAACGAGCTTGCATGAGTCCGACTATGTACTCGCAGTTGCTGATACTTGCCGAATGGGCGGTTTGCGCTTCAAGTTGGATTCGGATGGCGCTTTTCTCGCCGAAGATGAAGCACTTTCAGTGCCTCCAATGCATATGCTTCGAAAGTTGGAACAGGCGTCTCTTAACTTTGAAGCGGCAGATTCGGAAGACCCGCATTATGTGCAATGGCTACAAATGTTGCTCGCTCCGGGTACTTCTCTCGGAGGCGCGCGACCTAAAGCCAGTGTGCTGGATCCCGATGGCAATCTGTGGGTGGCAAAGTTCCCTAGCCGCAACGACGAATACGATGTCGGAGCATGGGAGGGTGTGGTCACGCAGCTTGCACAGCAGGCTGGACTCAATATAGCGTCTCCTAGAGTGGAAAGATTCTCAGGTGCCGGTCGCACTTTTCTGAGTCAGCGTTTTGATCGGCGGGGGCAAAGACGAGTGCATTTCGCTTCGGCAATGTGCCTGTTGGGCTATCAGGATGGGGACGGCGCGAAAACCGGAGCCAGCTATCTGGATTTGGTTGATTTAATCGAGCGCTACGGTGCCGATGTGGAAACAGATCTTGCAGAATTGTGGAAGAGAATCGTGTTCAACATTTGCATACACAACACGGATGATCATTTGCGAAACCATGGTTTTCTGCTCGGGGAATCTGGCTGGAGGCTATCGCCTGCCTATGACTTAAACCCTCACCCTTGGGCAGGGGGACTTGCTTTGAATGTGGATGATGTCAGTAATGCATGTGATCTGGATTTAGCCTGGTCGGTCGGGCGCTATTTTCGACTATCAGATCGGCAGCAGGCGGCTTATATCAATGAAGTCCGAGAGGCGGTTGCCGGCTGGAATTCTATCGCAGAGAGCATGGGAATCAGTCGTGGCGAGATCGAGCGAATGCGTGTGGCGTTTGAAACCGGAGGCTGAATGCTTTGATGTTCACGGATCCAGGCATGTTCCGCACAGGCCAACCATAGCACGGCGAATACTTGCGGTGCCAGTTATTTGAAAATTTTACGCGATGAGTAACTGTTATTGCTACGCCATCTCCGGCAAGCCTACGTCTGCGCTTTGCTGATAGATGTGTCGTCGCTATCGCTCCTCGGTACTGGGCTATGAACCAATAGACTTAAGCAGGCATGCTCCTTGGTTCTTTTGCAGAGCAGGGCGTTCTGACCCAACGGCTTTGCATCATCTCCAAGTCTCATGTGATCCCGCTGATATATAAACGGAGGCCTTCAAACTTCGCCTACGCTGAGCACACTGTTCGTCAAGCCGCCCAAAGTGCGCCCGCTCTCCTTACTCTTTGGGCTACCGCCATCTTCGTGCTGCCGCACTTCGTCAAATGACTAGCCATCCCCGTAGGTTGTCCACCCTCATCCCTGTCTTGAACTACTGAATGTTAGGATTCGTGAGATATTGGTTCACCATTGGTATCAATTAAAATACTGACTCGGCAGTTTACTGACTCGTTGGCTGATCGAGTCTGAGAGTGTTTGCACGATCGGGTGTGAGAGGCCTGTTGGCGTAGGTTATCCGCAATGGTGCCAGCGTCTCTAATCGTTTGGTCATGTCATGCAGTCGTTCGATGAGCGCTACAGTAGAAAGGCGCAGCTGCTTTGCGCAGGCTTGCCAGTGGCGTGGCTCGATTTTTTTGATTTGATAGGCGCTACCTATCTTCATTGCTAATTTAGTTTTGCGCGGAAATATTTGAAGTGAGTGAGGTAATGTACCGGCGATCCATGTGGATGATGTATGGTTTTGAGCCATTGTTCTGACTGTGGTCTGTTTCAATTTAGAACGGGTTTTATTCTATATTTTCAATAATCGTGCGCATTTCCGTAGTTGTATCGGTTCTGAGATGTAATTAAAGTTAGTTTTAACAGGTCGATGTTTGCCTTTGTCATTCTCATTGTTTGATGAGATGAGTCAATCGTCCGTAACTTAACTAACGCTGAAGGCGATTTGATTCAGTGCGCCTGGAGGGCTATTTAGCTCTGCTGCGTAGCCACTGCTGGGGCGATTGGCCGAATTGTTTTTTAAAAACACGTGAGAAATAGTAGACAGAAGAGTAGGCGAGGGTGTCGGCGGTTTCGGAGACGCTCTTTTGTTCACGTAGTAGGAGGTCGCGGGCGCGGTTGAGTTTCATCATGTTCTCATACTCTCGGGGGGAGTAGCCGGTCTGTTTTTTAAACGCAAAGCGGAAGCGCGAGTAACTGATGCCAAGTTGACTGGCGAGTGCTTCGAGGTCGGTACGATCCGTGAGGTGCGTGAGCATCTCGGCTTTGGCACGGATGACGAGTTCCGCATCGGAGTTGTGGGTGACCTCGTCGGTTAGCATGCTCGAGTGCAAGAATGCCAAGGCCAGCGGAACATGACTGGCGAGAATTTGCTCTTTCGCGGCGACCGGTTGTTGCAGCCAGTGGAGAATCTGCTGGAAGTGTTGGATGAGTGCATCAGGTTGACTGACTGCGATGATGGGCTCTTGTGGTCTAAAAAAAGACTGCATGATCCGGGTTGCTTCGCGGCCGCCAAACCCAAGCCAATATTCGGTCCATCCACACATTTTACTGGGACGGTAGCGATGCCATTCGCCGGGAAATAAGAGCAATGCCGTGCCGGGTTCTACCACTGTGCTGGGGGTTGAGGCTGACTCGAAATGGCCACTGCCACTGGCGATGAAGACGATTTGAAATTCATCGAGTGTGCGGCGTCCGTCGTTGTCAAAAAGGTAGCTTTGCGGGTGCCCTTTGTTGGGGTAGGGGGCCTCTGGAACTAGGGTTTGCCTGCCCGCGTCGATGAGTCTCCAACCCCACGCTCTTGCTTGTTGGTCGACTGGAAGATAACGACTGAAGCTATTGACTTGATCCGACATAAGTGGAAGGAAGTATTTTATGTCAAAAAATGCAAATATAATGTCAGTGAGTATATTTTAATTAAACTGTAATTGTAATAAAATGGTTATCTTAAAATTATGTTTGAACAAGTCAAAGAACTCTATGCGTCTCTAGGCGTGAACGTTGAACAGGCCCTCGAAGCGATGGCGAATACCCCGATTTCGCTGCATTGCTGGCAGGGTGATGATGTGGTTGGTTTTGAAGCGGGTGCAGGAGCACTCGGTAGTGGTCTGGCAGTGACAGGTAACTATCCGGGTAAAGCCCGCAGTATTGATGAACTTCGTCAGGACTTGGAGAAAGTGCTTTCAATCTTACCCGGAAAGCATCGTCTCAATCTGCATGCAATTTACGGCGATTTCGGTGGAGAGTCAGTGGATCGTGATCAGATCGAAGTGAAGCATTTTCAGAGCTGGATTGATTGGGCTAAAGAGCAAGGCATTGGATTAGATTTCAATCCCTCTTGCTTTTCTCATCCGAAGGCCGACGACGGTTTGACCTTGAGTCATCCTGATCCAGAGATTCGTGCCTTTTGGATTGAGCACTGCAAGCGTAGCCGCGTGATTAGTGCAGCAATGGGCGAGCAACTTGGCTCTGCCAGTGTAATGAATGTTTGGGTGCCTGATGGCATGAAGGATCTGCCCGCGGATAGACAAAGCTATCGCCAACGTCTCTCTGATAGCTTGGACGAAGTCTTTGCCGAGAAGTTAAACCCAGCGCATCATATTGATGCAGTGGAGTGTAAGCTATTTGGTATTGGTTCTGAGAGCATGGTGGTTGGTTCGCATGAGTTCTACATGGGCTATGCGATCAAAAATCAGACCGCACTTTGCTTGGATGCTGGACATTTTCATCCGACCGAAGGGATCGCCGATAAGATATCGTCAGTCATGATGTATGTGCCGGAGCTATTGCTACACGTCTCCCGTGGTGTACGTTGGGATAGTGATCACGTCGTCTTATTCGACGACCAAACTCAAAATATCATGCAGGAGTTGGTGCGGTGCGATGTTTTGCCACGCACGCATATCGGACTCGATTTCTTCGATGCCTCGATCAACCGTATCGGCGCATGGGCAATTGGCACACGTGCCGCTCAGAAGTCTCTGTTATTAGCATTACTGGAACCTCGCGAGCAATTGCGTGCTGCGGAATTAGCGGGTGATTACACGACACGCTTAGCCCTCTTAGAACAAGCTAAAGCATTGCCATGGACTGTTGTTTGGGAAGAGTTCTGTCAACGTAATGAGGTACCAGGCGAGCTTCAGCTGCTGGATGTAGTCAAGCACTACGAAGTAACTGTTCTTTCTGCGCGTACTTAATTTAGCCTACGTAACCAATTGAAATCATTGTAACTAAGAGCGAGATAATTAAAGAACCGACTCAATCCAAATCTAGTGGTGGCGAATATGAACGCGAACGCGTGCCTGACGGAAAACTGAAAGGAGCCAATAAATTCTGGGGCATGTATGCCGGAGAGCATGCAGCAGGCACCGAGTTTATGATCGGCCCGCTGTTCCTGCTCAATGGCGTGACTCTGCAGAACATTATCCTCGGTCTTTTAGTGGGTAATTTACTGGCAGTGTTGAGTTGGCGTTATCTCTGCACGCCGATTGCAGTGCAGGCACGTTACACACTCTATTATCATCTTGAGAAGATTGCTGGTGGACGCTTAGTGAAGTGCTTTAATTTAGCCAATGGGGTCTTATTCTGCTTCCTTGCCGGGGCGATGATCACGGTGTCTGCGACAGCAGTGGGGATCCCATTTGATATGCCGATGCCGGGGATCGAAGATTGGTATCCTAACAGTGTCAGTTTTGTCATTGTTGTATTATTGGTCGGGCTAGTCATTTCAGTGGTGGCTTCACTGGGCTACGATACAGTAGCAAAGTTTGCTAATATTGCTTCGCCTTGGATGGTGTTGGTGTTTGCTGCCTGCGGTTTGATCGCCTTTAAGGAACTGGGTGTCACGAATTGGGATGCACTGGTCAAAGTGTGGACCGAATCGATTGTTGTTGCACAAGGCGGAGAGGCAGAATCGAAGATGGGTTTCTGGAGTGTCGCATTCTTTGCTTGGTTTTGTAATGCTGCGATGCATGTCGGTATGGCTGACCTCTCGGTGTTTCGTTTTGCCAAGAAATCAAGTTATGGCTGGGCGACCTCAGCTGGAATGTATGTCGGTCACTACATGGCTTGGATTGCTGCGGCATTGATGTTGGCGGTTCAAATCAAAGCCAACGGCAACACCAATCCTGTTCCGGGGCCGATGGCCAATCAGGTAGCTGGCCTTGCGGGAATCATTTGTGTGATCGTTGCTGGTTGGACGACAGCGAATCCGACGATTTACCGTGCAGGTTTGGCCTTTCAAGCAATCATGCCGAAAATATCCCGCATGAAGGTCACTTTTATTGCAGGATTAGTCGCGACAATTGCCGGTGTTTTTCCGGCCTTTGCTTGGAAATTACTTACTTTTGTTGGTCTGTACGGCACAATCTTGGCACCGATGGGTGCGGTCATTTATTTTGATTGGTATTTTCAACGCAAAGCTGATCCGGCTAAGTTTGATCAATATCAATTTGGCGGGGCTGTGAATGTTGCTGTTTTGTTCGCTTGGTTACTGCCAGTTGCGATTGCGCTCTACTTTATACAGTTTGAGGGCGTTGCTGCGTGGTTCTTCCCGCTGCCCTGTTGGATTGGCTGCGGTCTGCTTTATTTATTCTTTACTCGATTACTTGGAAAGGGGGCGGCTTAAGCCGTAAAGATTATGCGCACACTTCTGCTTTGGATCGGCCGTCTAGGCCTTGCTTTCACTATTTTTCCCGCAGTCTTATTTTTAGCCGGCACACTGACACTTTCAGCGACGAAACTAGCCATGCTGGTAGGTATGGTGCTCTGGTTTGTTACAGCTCCAATTAGTCAACGCGTCAATTAGTGTCGCACTAGTTCCAATCGCTGTAGGCATAGTTAATTATGCTTGTGGTGACGAATGTATCAAAGAGCTTTAATGCCATTACGCTTAAACTATCCAACTGGTTGATCGTAGCATATTCGACAATGACCACCGAATTTCAGTCTTTGTTTCTAATTTAAATCGATATATTTATGATCCGAAATGCTTTTAAAATGAAGCTAAAGTCTGGCTTCGAGGCCGAGTACCAGAAACGTCATGACGAGATCTGGCCTGAAATCTCACAAGTGCTAGCTCAAGCGGGAGTATCTGAATACTAGATTTTTCTGGGTGCGGAAATACTATCACTCTTTGCCTGCTGGAAATTATCCGACGATCATACGACAATGGATTTACCGAATGACCCTATAGTGAAGAAGTGGTGGGCATATATGGCTGAAATAATGGAGACCAATCCCGACAATTCACCATTATGCACTCAATTAAGTGAGGTATTTCACATGTCTTAATCATTGAATTTAATTCTGTTGTAGTATCACCGATCACAATCAATCGCCAGTACTTGTGGTCAGCTTAAATTTTAAGTAACTTAAAGATGTTGCAGTTAAGTGATTCGCTACTCCACCTAGTTGTGATTGAAATGAGGAAGTGTGGCAGTAGATAAATTAATCATAAAATCTAAGAATAATTCGCATTGGTCGCACTTTTGACTAGTTTTGCGATCATGACACTTTTACAAAAATCCGCGGATCGGACTTTGCTGCTGGTTCTATTGCTATGGAGTTTAATTTTTGCCAAATGCTTTGCTTTGGAATATTATGTGCAAGTGTATGCAGTTCCGATCCATTCGGCGTTATATGTCTGGTGCCTCTCGCTGCTGATGGCTTGTGCTGCGACTTTTGTTTTTCTTCGTATGCACCTACAGGAGGTAAAAACTTCTTTGGTGCAACGACCTTACTTGCAAATATGGGGGTCATGCATGGTTGCGGTGCTCCTTGCTGCAGTGATCGTACTTAGCGCACAAAGCATATCTGGAGATCGTCTTCCCGCATTTCTGGCTATGTTTATAGGGGCAGCGTATATCAGCCATGCTCGTTTAAACAAGCAGCGCTTTTTATTACTAAGCGGTATTGGTTGGTGGATTGGCGCCGGTATTTTTTTTACGTGTATGCAGGGTACACCGAAAAGCCTGTTGTTATTTGCCGTGCTAATTATTTCGCTGACCACTGGGCCCATTGTGGCACAGCTTCTTAAGCGAGAAGGTTAGCGATAAAATCCTCCGCCAATAAGACAGTTGCCATCATACAAGGCGATGATTTGACCGGATGCAAGTGCACGCTGTGGTTGATCAAACACCACCAGTGCAGTGTCTGGTCCTGTCGGTGTGTAAGTAATTTTCTGTGAATCGTCCCGGTAGCGCGGCTTTGCCAACATCTGACATTCGTCAGTGATTGGATGGTTAATAAAACTGAGGCCGTAAATTTCGAATTCCTGACCGAAGAGTCCGGGCGATTCTGGTTTGTCGAATCCAATGATGAGTTCATTGCGCTCCATGTTAAATCCAATCACTACGTAAAATTCATTATCAGTGTTGGAGGGTACTCCAATCCAGCGGCGTTGACCTAATGTATAGCGGTGCAGTCCTTTGTGCTGACCAAGCACTTTACCATCGGCATTAACGATGTCGCCTGGTTTGTCTTCGATGTAATATTCGAGAAAACGGTTAATATTCATATCGCCGAGAAAGCAGATGCCTTGGCTATCTTTCTTTTGGGCATTCGGGAGTTGGTGCTGTATCGCGAGATCGCGCACCGCTGGCTTGGTAAGTTCACCAACGGGGAAGATCGCTGACTCGATCTGCTTTTGCTGGAGCATTGCGAGAAAATAGCTCTGATCTTTATTTCTATCAACGCCTTGTATGAGATCAAAGGTTCCATCCGCGTTTTGTTGTTTACGCACATAGTGACCAGTTGCGAGTGCATCAAACCCTTGATTCAAGGCGTAGTCTTGGAAAATGCCGAATTTCATTTCACGATTACACATGATGTCTGGATTCGGAGTGATGCCATTTTTGTAGCCTTCGACGAGATAATGAACGACGTGTTCGCGGTATTCATTGACCAAATTAACGATTTCAAAATCAATGCCGAGGTGCTCTGCGACCGCACGCGCATCCTCGATGTCTTGTTGGGCAGGGCAGTCAGCCAGCGGCATTTCCTCATTCATCCATGTGCGAATGTACGCCCCTGAGACAGCATACCCTTGCTCTTTTAGCAAAAGCGCAGCAACGGCGCTATCAACACCTCCAGACAAAGCGACTAGGATTTTTTTCATCGCTTGAACAAAGCGCCTACACGACCTGTCGTCAATACGGCTAAAGATGAAATGTGGCGTGGCTTATGAAGATTCAGACCTACCTAACTTGCCTTCACTGTTATAAGGCTTATATTTACTACACAATCAGCATTGCTCTCTAGGAAAACTTCTTTGCAAGATGGCAGCATAATTATGTCTCAAGTCGTTCAACATATTTCACATGCTTTCTGGGAATCCGATGACTCTGTATTAGTGATTTTAGAATCAGATTGGCCGACCAGTAGCTCCGCTTTACCGCCACTGTCCTTGGGCCCCGTACAACTTGCTGTGGCAGGGGTCGAGCGCTTGAGTCCTGAGGAGTGCAGTCGTTACTGCCGCTATTTTCGCCGAGGTCAGCATTGGGTGTTCGCATTTCAGTCGAAGCGCTACCCACAGCTCCTGGAACACAAGTTGCGAGTTTATTTAGCTGCGGAAATGAATGAATGGAGTGAGGCGATTGGCAAAACTGAGTGGCAGTTAGTGCCACTCAGTGATGAGCCTGGGGCGACTTATGAAGTAAGTATTCCAGTTGAGAAATTACCTACAGGTGAGCGGTTTAGGTTTAAATTTGTAACTGAGGCGGGTGACTGGCTAGATGTGCCTGATAGTGCGCCGAATAGAGTTTGCTGTGTGGATGGAGTGAATAATTTTGAGTTCAATCCAGAGCAAAGTGGTCAACATATCTTTCGCTTACGCACACCTGATGATTACTCACCAAAAGGAAATGAGAAGGTCATCTGGAAGGATGTTGAACACGAAGAAGCGCATGAATTGCCACATACGCAGTTCTTGTTGAATGCCTCCACAGATTTACCACTCGGTGCAATTGTTGAGCCAGGGAGTACCACATTCCGTTTGTTCGCACCACGTGCGACAGCTGTGAAACTTGCATATGGTCAAGCTGCAGATGAGTCAGATGCTACAGTCATTGCAATGGAATGTGTGGATGGCGTTACTTGGGAAGTTCGCTTCAACCATAGCCTTGTTGATTATTATTACAGCTTCCGTGTCTTTGGCGAAAATCATGAAGGCACTTCTCATTTCGATCAAGGATTTGCGGTGCTGGACCCGTATGCCAAGGCCTGTATGGGACATCGTGGGCCAGCTATCGTGGTTGATCCTGCGCGTATGCCCATAGTAGAGCATCCTTACACTCCTAAGAATTGGCATGACTTAATCATACTCGAGGCGCATGTACGTGATCTAGCAGCACATGCCCCAATTGAACTTACCGCGGACGAGCGCCGCGGCTATTCTGGCTTGCGCAAATGGCTCAAAACAGAGGGTTCCTACTTGCAAGAGATTGGAGTGAATGCAATCGAGCTACAGCCGATTCAGGAATTTGATAATATTCAGAATGAAGATTACCACTGGGGCTATATGACGACCAATTACTTCTCCCCTGAGAGTAGTTATGCGCTAGCCCCAGAGAAAGCATCACAAGTGGAGGAGTTCCGTGGCCTGGTACAGGATTTCCATGATCAGGGCATCGCGGTGATTATCGATGTAGTCTATAATCACGTCGGTGAACCTAACCACCTGCTATTTATTGATAAGTGTTATTATTTCCACCTGGATGAGGCAAATGATCTCATGAACTGGAGTGGTTGTGGCAATGACCTGCGTTGCGATACACCGATGGCGCGGCGTTTAATTATCGAGAGTCTAATTCATTTGGTACAAACCTATGATATTGACGGCTTTCGTTTCGACTTAGCAGAACTGATCGGAATTGAAGTGCTTCGAGAGATCGAAGTGGAACTCAAGAAAGTTAAACCGTCCATCATTTTGATCGCAGAGCCTTGGAGCTTTCGTGGCCATATTCAAGATGAGCTCAAAGAGACTGGATTTGCATCTTGGAATGATGGCTTCCGTGAATCGATCGCCAAGTATGTGTCTGGCGAAGGCAATCAGGATATAATACAATACTTTCTCGCAGGCTCTCCTTCGAGTAGTCGTTTCGCAGCACAGACCATTAATTATACTGAATCGCACGACGATCATTGCTGGATGGATCGCATTACTGAGCGCCCTGGCCAAGATGGCTCAGATCCAACATTGCTCGACCGTCGCCGGACCCACCTAATGGCTTCAGTGCTGTTAGCTTCGTTGGGTGTGCCGATGATTGCACAAGGGCAAGACTTTATGCGCTCCAAGCAAGGGGTGGCTAATACGTACCAGCGAGGAGACCTGAACGCGCTCGATTACAATCGGCGACTCATGTATTCTGGTACGCATGCGTATTTTAGAAATTGGATCGCTTTTCGCAGCTCGGAACTTGGCAGGGCATTTCGCTATGATGGTGCACTAGCCGACGGCTATCTGAAGTTTTTTGTCGCAGAGGGCTCAAGTGCCATTGTTGCAATATTTAATGCAGATCGCAGTATCGATGCCCCACAACTAATTTTCGCAATCAATCCACATCTGGAATATGCCAGCA
>JAURBE010000031.1 GCA_030829145.1 Verrucomicrobiota bacterium
CGAAGGCGGTGTGGAGTGATACGGCTGCGCCGTAGTGACGGACCAGCGAAGCTGGAGTGACGGCTGCGCCGAGTGGTAGTGGGGCTTTTCAGTTTTAATGGGCTCACTGTCACGCACGACTCATTGCTTCGCAGGCGAATCATTCGTCATTTTCGAGCATAAACGCTGCGAGTGCAGCGTAAGTTTTTTCTCGGTCAAATAAAGCCTCAGCCATCTTTCGCGCGTTGAGGCGTTGTTGTTTCAGTAGATCGGGGTTGGATAGATACTTTTCGAAGGCGGTGTGGAGCGACTCTACGTCGCCTTCGTTGTATTTTCTAGACCCTCTCGCTAAATGCTTCTTGACTTGAAGAAATTGTCCTGACAATGTCCTGCTTTATGTTGATCGAAAAAAAAGACCAAAAGCTTGAAGTCCGTGTTTCGTTGCCAGAGCTTGAGTTGATCGACCGAGCCGCTAACATCCGTGCGGAAAAACGTTCGCAGTATGTGCGACGGCGCTTACTTCAAGCTGCAACACGCACGGTCTCTAAAGCGCAAAGCTTGCCGCTTGACTTGCAGGATTATGATCGACTGCAGGCTGCATTAGCTGCACCTGTGCGACCGCTTCCTAGGTTGCGCGCTTTGTTCAATGAACCTTCCGTCTTCGGTGAGTGATTCCGGCTGGCAGGTTGTTCCGGTCTGTAGCACCCATGACCTGTCAGCTTTCAGTTGCGGCGAGTCCGTTCTCAACATTTGGCTGGAAAAGCATGCCGTGAGTGCTGCGAAGAGCGGGAGTGCTCAAACTTTTGTTGCCCAAGGAAGTGAAGGTAGAATTATGGGATACTATGCCATTGCTGCGCAATCCGTGCTGCCTCGATCCGCACCGATTCGTTTGAAAAAAGGGATGCCTCGACATCCGATCCCAGTGATTCTGATCGCCCGCCTAGCGGTCGATCAGAATTTTAAAGGGCAAGGGGTAGGAGCCGGATTGCTCAAGAATGGGCTGTTACGGAGCTTAAATGCCGCGAGTGATTTGGGTGTGCGTGCGGTCATTGTAGACGCCAAGGATTCGAACGCGCGACGGTTTTACGAACATTTTAATTTTGAGCCCTTTTCTTCTGAACCTAACCGCCTTTTCCTGTTAATCAAGGATCTACGTCAGTTGCTTGGTTGATCGAGGTGCTTAGAGTCCCGTCGCTACGTAAACTTTATTCGCAAATAAACTGAGCAAATTGTTGATAGATCTCGGCACGATCAAACAGAGCCTCAGCCATGTTACGTGCGTTGAGGCGTTGTTGTTTTAATAGATTCGGATCAGTTGAATACTTTTCGAAGGCGGCCTGCAGGGATGCAGCGTCGCCTTCCTTGTATTCAGAGCCCGCGTCCCACTGCTTAAGTAAGTTACCGAGTTCGCCGTTGAGGCAACTGATCATCGGCAAGCCGGCAGCTGCATATTCCCCCGCTTTGTAAGGGCAGGCGACGAGACTGTCAGGCCGGTTTGGCACGAGGGCGAGGTGGGAGGATTCAAGCAGCACTGTGATGGGGGTTTTGGCGAGATGCCCGTGAAACACCACGCGAACGGAGCTTGCGGTTCCTAGTTCCTTGTTCCTAGTTCTTGGTTGTCGCTTGTTTCATCTGCTAAAAGTCCGAGTGCTTCGCATTTCGCTTCCAGCGCTTCGCGCCGTGTGCCGTCGCCTGCAAAATGTATTTGAAAGGGGAACTCGCCCGCAGCTTTCCAGCGAGCGGCGACCTCAATTATCGTCATCAAGTCGTAGTCTTGTCCCATGGAGCCGAGGTAGACGGCCTTTAACGGTTGGCGCCGTTGTTCTTTGTTCCTTGTTCTTGGTTCGAAACAGTTTTACTCTTTTTGGGCTCTTCGACTTTCTGACCTTCCGACTTTACTACATTCCCACTCCTTGATCGTTGAAAACGATCAAGGTCTGTGCCGGGAGTTGAAGGTTGCCTTGATGGCTGATAGCTGATCCAGCTTTGCTGGGGTGTGAAGGTTGGAAAGTATTAAGTAAAGGTTGTTTTGGCATCACCCCGCCCGATGGGCGCCCTTCCGCGTCAAGGAGCGGAGTTTGTGGTGGACTGATAGCAGATCACTGATGACTAATGGCGGGGGCGCAGAGCTTTTTGCAATGCATGAGCATTTTTAGGGGCAGATGTCTCATATTAAATTTGTTCACTCTGCGTCCCTGCTCTCTGCCTGAAAACAGTAAGTTGCATAGGATTTTTTGGGTGACAGATCTCATGTTAGTGGCACATTTCCATCTGGGTAGTTCATCCTTTTGATGAAGGCAGCTTAATCGAAGCTTGCCTTTTTTGCTTACTTTGCGATTGTCCTGCCAGATGTGGACGCCAAATCAGCTAAAATCAGCCCGCTTAGAGAATCGTTTGAGAGACTCCGTGACCGCACGTACGCAACTCTCGATTTTTCGTCAGGTTATCCCTTCTGGCAAGAGTTCGTCCATTGTTTCCTCGAGTACTGCGATGAAGCGCGACTCTGGAATCCGCCCTTCTCGATAGTTGATCGTGAGGCGGATGATGCGGGCCAAGAGCATCGTGTCTGGTTTGATGCTTCGGATGGGTATTATTATAAGCTAACTCATCCTAGTTTTTTTGGCTTAAATGTGATCTACCGGGATGAAGGAGATCGGCATGCCCATCCGTTGCAGTATTTGGAGCGCTGGTCGCTCCACAATGAAATGTTCGGAGATGCGGTAGAATGGCTGGGTTGTTTTAAGCAAGAGGAGGATCAGTTCTCCATCTTAATTCGACAGCCGGCCATTCAAGGAACGCCAGCTAGTGATGAAGAAATTAATAGTTTTTTTTGCGAAGTTGGCTGGGAGCCTTTTCAAGTTGATGGTGAGGGTGCGTTTTATGTGCCTAAACTCGGGGTGGTCATTTCTGATACACATCGTGGTAATTTGATTAAGACTTCGGGTGGTTTACTGGTCCCGATTGATTTGAGGCTTCAGCGGATGGAGGGAGCGCTTCGCGATGCAGTCGTGCATATGCTTGAATCGCCTAATTAAAAGTGATGCAAATCTGGATTATTAACCCTTTCGATGACTTGCCCTGCGAGGGCAAGGCACAACGCTTTTGGTCGCTGGCTACTATGCTGGCTGATCAAGGTCATGACGTTGTCTGGTGGAGTAGCGACTGGTCGCACCGTTTGAAAGTCAGGCGCGAAGCGCCTGAGAGGAAGACGGACCAGCGGAGCTGGTGTGGTAAGGTCGGAAATACCAGCAAGGCTGGTGTGAAAAGATGTGAAAAACCAGCGGGGTTGGTGTATGATAGTGAGGCGGTGGAGGAGCAGCCTCTCAGTGATCAATCAGTAACGATTAATTTTGAACTCCGTCTCGTCGCCACGCCGCCGTATCGGAAGAATATTTCGTTGGCTCGGATCTGGAATCATCGGATGTTTGGGCGTAAGCTGTATCGGGATGCCTGCGCTGCAATTGATTCAGGTGCCTTGGCTAAGCCGGATGTTATTCTGGCAAGCTTGCCGCCGATGGAGGGGCCGATTGCGGCGCTGCGGTTGCGTGCACGCTATGGTTGTCGAGTCATTACGGATGTGATGGATGCCTGGCCTGAGACATTGCTGCAGGCCTTGTCTTTGGGGGGAAGGGCGGTTAGCGGCTGGCGGCTGGCGAATACTGTTTTAAGGCAAGTGGGGAGTGTTGCGCTTTGGCCTTACGCTCGGATGCTGCGGCGGGCTTGCCGCGAGTCGGATGCGGTTTCGGCGCAGTCGGAAACCTTTGCAGCGTTTGCGAAGGAGCACGGAGTCAAGGGCGCGGTGCATGTCTGCTATTTGGGTGGGGAGGCGTCAGCCGACTCTACGAACGTCGAACCATCAAGCCATCCCGGTCTCACGACCGAGGCCACGGAGACAGAGGCGTTGAGTGCTGAGACTACGGAGCTTCCACCTGACCGCTCTTCTACTTTTTTACAAAGAAGCCTCCGGCTTCTTTATCTCGGTGCGATGGGGCGTAGCTACGATTTGGATACTATTTTGGATGCAGTTGAATTGCTGAATCAAGGGGGACTTTCGGTTGAATGTGTCTTTGTGGGCGATGGCGAGAAGCGTGTGCAGTTGGAAGCACGTGAGGTTGCGGGGGTACGCTTCACTGGATTTTTGCAAGGTGAGGCGCTGGCTCGTGAGTTGCGTGCGGCTGATTTGGGCGTGGTCCCTTTCTTTTCGCAGTCGGGTGTGGCGATCCCGTATAAAGCTGGGGATTATTTGGCCTATGGTCTGCCGTTATTGAGCACCATCCAGGGGGAGCTGGCTGGGTTGGTGCAGCGGTTTCACTGCGGGAAGACTTATCCGGTTTTAAATTCGCAGGTCTTGGCCGCTGCGATTCGGGAGTATGCCGATGATGTCAATTTATTGAATCAAGCTAAGCTGGGTGCTCGAGAATGCTTCACGTCAAAATTTGATCGGAAGAAGATTTACCCTGCCTTTGCCGATTGGGTCGTGTCCAAAAGTTGACGGACCAATATTTTAGAATAAGCGGTTCCCGACGCAGTCGGCCGTTTTGGCCTGGTTGAGGGTTTATTAGTGGCATTATACTAACGTTGATTAATTAATCATCTAAAATCGTATCCAGAAACTGCTGCACGAGTTGTTCGCGTCCGAATTTTTCTGTCGCAATTTGTTGAGCGCGTTGGTCCATGGCTGCGCGCTCTTGTTGTGTCTGGTCGGCTGCTGCTGTGAGCGCTGCGACTGCACCTGCCACATCGCCATGCTGAATTGCATAACCGATTGCCCGATCCGTTTCTTGACTAACTTCTGACTTCTGACTTTTGACCTCTTTTTTAATGATATCGCTGAGGTAGCTTTCTTTCGGGCCGAGGGTGAGGACGGGGCGACCGATGCTGAGGGCACCGTAGATTTTGCAGGGGTGCACGATGCCGCTCATGTCATTGCCGAGTGAGACGATGTGCAGATCCGCCGCGGAGAGCGAGAAGCGGATTTGATCGAGTGGTTGGTAGGGGAGGGAGATGAGGTTGTTTGTTGTTGGTTGTTGGTTGTTGGTTGCGGCGGACTCTTCGTTCAACGAACAGCGTTCAACGTTCAACTGCGCAACGCGCGCATCAACGATCTCCTTCCCTTTACCTCCGCCGATGAAGGCGAACACGAAACGTGGGTCGTCTTTGAGTGCTTCGGCGGCATCGAGAATGGTGTCGAGCGGATGGACCAAGCTGTGGTTGCCGCTATACATGACGACGAATTTATCGTCCCAGCCTTGTTCTTTGCGGAATTGGTTTTCGCTATGTGGTACGGTTTCCAAATAGTCATCCATTGGCCATGGGGGGATGATGGTGATGGGACGGCGGAGCTCTGCTTCGGGGTGCGTGAGCTTGGCCTCCATTCGTTCGGCCATGAAACGATCTAGCGCAATCACGGTGTCTGCACGTTTAAGCATGCGGCGGTTGAGCCAGTCGAGCGCGAGGACGAGTGGGTGCTTTGGAGAGAAGGCGCCTAAGATGACTGCCTGATCGGGGTTGATGTCCATCACCCAGTAGTGAACTTTAAGCTTGGGTCTAAAGAATCCGATGATGACTGCGGTGATCGCGGCCATCGGCGGAGAGGTGGACACAAGTAAGTCGGTGAGCTTGGGAGTAAAGAGCCCGCGAAGGATGCACTGAATTAGAAATGAGAGCTGCGCAAAAATTCGCACGGGGATACTGGCCTTACCAAAGGATGAGAATGGCAGGCGGCGAATACGGATGCCGTTGCGATTTTCTTCAGCGGCAAAACGTGCGTCAGGATTATCGTAGCCACGGTTGGCGGTGAGCACGGTGACCGAAGCGCCGGTGCCTGCGATTGCCTGAGCGGCTTCGTCGAAGTATTGCCCGACTGCTGCGGGGTCGGGTGAGAATACCTGGGTGATGATCAGGAAATTTTTAGGCGAGGGCATTATGCTGTCCAGCAAGACAACTTTATTCGTTGGGACAAGTCTGGACTGTGGCCTTCGGTGAGTGAGTGCTAGTGAAAGTGAGAGTGAGAGGGAAAGTGAGAGTGAGAGGGGAAAGTGAGAGGGAGAGTGAGAGGGGAGATGAAGTGCCCTGAGTTTGGTGGATGCGAGATGAAGTGCCCTGAGTTTGGTGGACGCGAGATTCTCTAATATTGTTGATGTATATTTAGTTGTTATGAATGCAAGCTGGTAAGCTTGCAGGGACTCCCCCCATGGGGGGATTTTTTTCGTCTTCGAATTGAACCGGACTTTTATAGCCCAGTGACGAGTGTTTTCTGAATCGATTATAGAAGAGCTCAATATATTCGAAGGCATTGCTCCTAGCTTGATCTTCATTGGCAAACACGAGGTCTCGCACAGAGGAGGTCTTGTATCTTCCATAGAACGATTCCATTGCTGCATTATCGTAGCAGTTCCCTTTGGCGCTCATACTTTGCTCGATTTTAAGCGATGAAAGCATGCGTTGATAGTCATAGCTTGCATAGGTGCTGCCACGGTCACTGTGATGAATCAATCCCGATGGGATATGACCACCCCGAGTCATCGCCGCGGCCTGTAGCGCGTGGCAGATCAGCTTGGAGTCATTGTGACTAGATACACTCCACCCAATGATTCGCCGACTACACAGATCCATCACAGTGGCCAAGTAAGTCCATCCAGCCTCGGTGCGTAAATAGGTGGTATCCGATACCCAGACTTGATCGCAACGATCGGGCTTGCCCAGTTGCTTGAGCAGGTTCGGGCTGTAGCCAAACTGATGGTTGCTATCGGTGCTTTGCGCTTTGAAGCCTTTTGACTGAACTCCTGATATGCCCGATTGCTTCATCAAACGAAGTGTTCGATCTCGACCACAGCCGACCTGTCCATCTTGTAGATGTTCGTAAATAGGACGATGCCCGTATCGGCCCTTTGCTTTTTTATGCAAGGCTTTGATCAGTGTCTTGAGCTTTTCATCTTCGATGGCTCGTGCGCTCGCAGAGCGCTTAGACCAATCGTAATAGCCACTGCGACTGAGCCCGAAGCACTCGCACATCTCCTCAACGCTGAAAGCAGAGAGGTTATCTTTTATGAAGTTATATTGCATCAGTCGTCCTTGCTGAAGTAGCCCACCGTTTTTTTTAGAATCTCATTCATGCGCCGAGATTTTGCCAGCTCCTTACGTAGCTCCGCCAACTCCTCGGCCATCGCCTTGGGGCTAGGAGCGCCAGGGTTCGTTTGGATCTCCAACTCGTCCAAATGCTCCTGTTTCCAGCGATACAGCATTTGACTGCACACGCCCAATTGATCGGCCACTTCCTGAACGGGTGTGCCATCGATTATTATCATGCGAGCGGCTTCTTTTTTGAATTCCGCAGTGTGTCGTCGTCGTGTCATGTTTTGATCCTCTCTGTAAGAGAATCTCATGTCCACTTCTCAGGACACATCAAAAACTTAACAGACCTGCGAACCGCTTATTGCCCCTTTATCCATCAACACGGAAATTCCTATTATTTGCCTAACATTACTGAAGACACATGGCTGCTAGCTTTAAAAGTCAGACCGCGAAGGCCATGTTCCTAAAGCTTGATTTCATTTCAAGTATGCTCAGTATTAAGGTTATGGACGCGCCTTTCCTTACACCTCATCTAGATGAAATCCGACAAATTTGTCGGTCACATCGAGTGCGTCGTTTAGACGTGTTTGGCTCTGTGTTGAGCGATGCCTTCAGTGTGGATAGTGATGTTGATTTTCTTGTGGAATTTGATCGTCAGGGCTATGAGGGCGCTTTTGAGCAATTCATGGGTTTTAAGGAACAATTGGAAGCGTTGCTTTCACGGCCAGTCGATTTAGTGGTCAATCGATCCTTTCGAAATCCTCATTTTCAACACGAAGTCGATCAAACTAAGCATTTAATATATGCCGCATAGCATAGATAAATTGCTACTTGATATCCGGATTGCTTGTGAAGAAATCCAGTCTTTTATTCAAGGACAGGATTTTGAGATGTTCCTGGAGAATCGACTCTTGCAGCTAGGATTAGAACGTGAATTTGAGATTATTGGAGAGGCACTGTGTCGCCTCGAACGCATTGATACTTCGCGGTTAGAGCGTAAAATTCCAGAGTATCGGAAAATTATCGGTTTCCGTCATTTAGTGGCGCATGGTTATGATATTATTGATGATGCAGCTTTGTGGGATTTAGCGCAGACGCACGTGCCTGTATTGTTGCTTAAAATCGAGCAGTATTAAAATTAGGTACTAGATTAACACTGTGCTGCGCGATTGTTCGGAAGGTTGCAAAAAGTAAACGGAATAGAATTAACTCGCAAAGGGATTGTTCATAGCCTGTCCCTAAAAATACTCGAGTGAAACCATCTTGTTGGGATAGATTTAGATGTCTCTTTTTCACTCGCCATCAGAAGTTGAGTTTTCATATTAGAGAGAATGAGAGCGGAGGTCATTCAATCAGAAATCAAAAGAATTCTGGAAATTGTGAATCAGGATTCGTCCGTTGCTCGTGTTGTGCTTTTTGGCTCTGCTGCGCAACCAGACCAGATTCACGAAGAATCCGATATCGATTTGTGCATTGTTCAAGACACCGCGCTTCGTTTCTATGATCGCTTAGCGGATTGGATTGATCGTATTCAACCGCAAGTAGGTTTGGATCTAGTGGTTTACACGCCTGCGGAATATAGTGAGTTGAGCCATGACAACTACTTTGTCAGCGAGCAAATAGCACATAAGGGAATTGAAATTTATGCTGCTTGATCAGAGATGGTGTGCCTTTGCTGAAAATGATTTGGAGACGGCTGAAGTCCTGCTCCGTGAGGCTATTTGGAACCAAGTCTGTTTTCATGCGCAACAATCAGTCGAGAAATATTTGAAAGCATCGCTTTTACCTGAATCTAGACCGCGGACGCATAAGATTGCAGAACTGTTGGCTCGGGTAGATGTATCGCTTGCTGAGGACTTAAAACAGGCATTGAGGCGACTGGATCGTTTTTATATTCCCAGTCGTTACCCTGATGCGCTTCCGGGGACCCTAGAAGAGGGAATGCCGACACAAGCAGATGCCGAATCAGCGATTCAATCGGCTCGTGATTTGAAGGATGCGTTACATCAGTAGTCCTCGAGGATTCTTTTTAGATTGGTTGGAATAGCAGTGCCTGCAGCGATCGTTCGGCAGTCTCGACTGACAACGGGAATTATTTCGTGCAGAGGCGCGGTGCTACGGGTTGCTAGATGAACGTTGTTGGTTGCTAGTTGCTAGTTGGTTGTTGGTTGTTGGTTGTTGGTTGCTAGTTGGTTGTTGAACGTTGCTAGTTGAAAGTTATTGGTTGCTAGTTGGCGTCGCTTTGAATTTCCCCTCTAGGACATTATTCGGCTCTGCGCCCCTGCGCCTCTGCGCGAAAACAGCAAGTCGCATGGATTTTTTTGGTGATTGGCTGCAGCGTGCCCATCGCGCGCTCTAATTTGATGTTTCGCAACGCTTCGCTTTGACAAGGGCTCGCTGCTGGTGGACGGTTTCGTGATGGGAGATTTTAAGATCGGACAGCGCTGGATTAGTGAGACAGAACCTGAACTCGGACTGGGTATTTTGGAGTCGGTTTCGCGACACCAGATTCAGCTTATTTTTACCGCGGCGAGTGAGGCGCGGCTCTATGCGCCCGCGAATGCGCCGATCAAGCGGGTCGAGTTTCGTGTGGGCGATACGATCCTATCGCAGGGCGGTGCCTCTGTGCTGGTGGAGTCGGTGCGGGATGAGGATGGCTTACTCGTCTATGTCGGTGCGGGCGTGGAGGTGCCGGAGGCAGAGTTGGCGGATACCATCAGTTTTAGTAAGCCGGAGGATCGCTTGATCGGTGGCCAAATTGATCAGTCGCATGCGTTCGCGCTGCGCTATGAGACGATCGCGCGGCAGCATGCGATGCGGAAGTCGGATGTGGCAGGCTTCGCGGGCGGGCGGATTGATCTGATCCCACACCAGCTTTACATCGCGGCGGAGGTGGCGAATCGCTATATGCCGCGGGTGCTACTGGCGGATGAAGTCGGCCTGGGAAAGACCATTGAGGCCTGCCTAATTTTGCATCGTTTACATCTGACGGGTCGGGCGGAGCGCATGCTGATCGTGCTGCCAGAGTCGTTGGTGCATCAGTGGTTCATCGAACTGCTGCGGCGCTTTAATTTGTGGTTCAATTTGTTTGATGCGGAACGTTGCCAGTCAATCGTCGATGCGGATCCAGATGCGAATCCGTTTATGGAAGATCAGCTGGTGATCTGTAGTATTAGCACCCTACTGGCCGATGAGCGTTGGGCGCAATTGGCGGTGGAGGCGAAGTGGGATATGTTGGTGGTCGATGAAGCGCACCATTTGGAGTGGAGTCCCGAGGTCGTGAGCCCTGAGTATCAACTAGTGGAGGCGCTGACGCGTAAGAGCCATGGCTTGCTATTGTTGACGGCGACGCCGGAACAATTGGGTGCAGAGGGGCACTTTGCCCGTTTGCGTCTGCTGGATCCGGAGCGCTACCCAGATCTTGAGAAATTTAAGGAAGAACAGGCGGGCTATACCGAAGTCGCTGAGGTGGCTGCGAAGTTACAGAATGGAAACAAGCTGACCAAGTTGGAGCGCGCATTTTTACGTCAGGTGTTTGAGGAATATTCGGATACGGAATTTGAGGCGCGATTGGAGGATGGTCAGGTGCTCTTGAATGAGCTGGTGGATCGACATGGTACAGGGCGTGTGATTTTTAGAAACTCGCGTGATTCGTTGACGGGATTCCCAGAGCGTAAGGGTCTGCCACAGAAGCTGGCGCCGCGTAAGATGCTCTCGGCGGAGGAGTTGCAGGTGCGCTTGTTGCGTGAGTTTGATCTCGACGCTACTGCTGAGAGTGCTGCTGAGCCGATCGATTATCGCCACGGCCCGCGGATTAAATGGTTGGCTGATTTATTGCGTGAGTTGGGAGACGAAAAGATTTTGCTGATCTGCCGCACGAAGGAAAAGGTACAGGCGATTTTTGATGCATTGAGCGAGGAGATCAACGTGAAGGCGGCGGTGTTTCACGAGGAGCTGACGCTGCTGCAGCGCGATCGCAATGCCGCGTGGTTTGCCGAAGCCGAAGGCGCGCGGATTTTATTGTGTTCAGAGATTGGCAGTGAAGGACGCAATTTCCAGTTTGCACATCATCTCGTGCTGTTTGACCTGCCGATGAATCCCGAATTGTTGGAGCAGCGCATTGGCCGCTTGGATCGTATTGGCCAAACGGATACAATTAAAGTGCACTTACCGTATTTGGAGCATAGCTGCACCGAGCTATTAATGCGCTGGCATCATGAGGGAATCGATGGTGTCGAGCATTCTTTGAAGGGCGGGTACGCGTATTTGGATCAATTTGGCGCAGCGCTGCGCAAGCTCGGGCCAGTGTACCATGAGGGGGACCCGGCGGTATTGAAGGAGGCGGATGCGTTGATCGAATCGAGCCGCCACTTTCGTGAGAAACTTGAAGCGACCTTAGGGCAGGGGCAGGACCGTTTGATCGCGCTGAACTCATTTCGCGAGGATGCGGCAAGTGAGCTGGTGGCGCACATCCGCGCTCAAGACGATGACCGCACGCTTGATCAATTTATGAATCGGATCTTTGATCATTTTGGCGTAACGGTCGAGGACATCGATGCGCGCAGTTATCACCTATCGCCGGGGCAGATGTTTACCGACTCGTTTCCGGCGCTGCCAGACGAGGGGATGCTCGTGACTTGTGAGCGTGCTCGTGCGCTGGGGCGTGAGGATGTGGGCTTTTTGACCTGGGATCATCCGATGGTACGCGGCTCGATGGATTTGATTCTCAGCTCGGAGAAGGGCAACAGCTCGATCGTGGTATGGGCGGATGATTCGGTCGATGCGCCGCCGATCTTAATCGAAGCGGTGTTTGTGCTGGAGAGTGTTGCGCCTGCGCGGTTGCACGTGGATCGTTTCTTGCCGCCGACTCCAGTGCGCGTGGTGGTCGATATGACCGGGCAGGACTGCTCCCAAGAGTTTGGGCACGCGCTAATCAATCAACATGCGCGCGATGAGGAGGCGTTTCGCCTAAAGCAGAACCCTGAGCTATTACAAGCGCTGGTGCCTGAGATGCTGAAAGCGGCGCGGGGTCACGCGCGGGAGCAGAAATCGGTACTCTTACAAACGGCGATGACAGAAGCGCATGCTCGACTGGACGGCGAGGCGAGCCGCTTAAAGGAGCTGCGTAAGGTGAATCCGAACGTGCGACAGCAGGAGGTGAAGATTGCCGAGACTGTGATCACCGATGTGACGCGCCACATCTCAAAGGCACATTTACGACTCGATGGCGTACGCTTAATTTTGCGCGGGCCCGGCGGGTGAGCGTTGCTGGTTGCTAGTTGCTAGTTGCTAGTTGCTAGTTGCTGGTTGCTGGTTGCTAGTTGCTGGTTGATAGTTGTTGGAAAATTTTTTGCATTAAGATGGTGCCCTCGTTTTCTTGACTGACAACGAGCAACATCAACTAACAACTCCTCGCCCTAATCAATTTGACTGAGTAGCTTGAGGATATTGAGCGAGTGGTCGCCGATGCTTTCGATGTTGTTGAGGATATCGATGTAGAGCATCTCGGATTTAATATTGGCTTGATCGCTCATGCGGCGCACGGCTTCCTTGCGGAGCTTTTTGCGAGAGGCGTCGATCGTGTCTTCAAGTTGCTGCGCAGTCTCGATATCGGCCATGGAGACCTTCTTGCTGAGGCTTTCGATGTAGAAGCCAATGAATTGGTCGACGGGTCCACTGAAGTTACGAATCGCTTCTTGCGTGCCTTCAGGAAGGACGCGCTGTTTGTTGTATTTGCGCTCGGCGAGTCTCACTAGGTTGTACGTGCAGTCGCAGATCTCTTCGAGTTCGGAGATGACACGCAGCATCACAGTGACCTCGTTCAGGCGCTCGCGACTGAGCTCAGAGGAGGTGCAGTAGATTAAATACTGGGTGATATCGAAGGCAAGCTGATCGCTGCGCTCTTCCATCGCTTTGAGCTCTTTGACGCGTACCGAAAGGTCTTTGTCTGGATTTTCGTACACCTCGTTGAAGCCTCGGAACATCTCGCGAGTGAGTTCGGCCATGCCCTTAATCTCACGCTCTGCTTCTGCGAGATTGATTTCACCTGTCTGAGGTAGATTGGGAGCTTGATAGGTCATGTGCTCCCCTTGTTCTGGTTCATTACCGTCTTTGGCGGGGACCATCTTGGTGGCAAGTTTCGCGAGTTGTTTGACGAACGGCACTTGCACGCAGATATTCGTCAGGTTGAACATCGTGTGGAACAGCGCAAGGTGGTAGAGCGTGTAGGTTGGGTTATTCGCATCGCCAGGAGTAATTCGGTCGATGAGGCCGGCAAACGGATAGAAGAGGAAGATCATCCAACAGACGCCGACAATGTTAAACATAAAGTGCGCGCGGGCGGCACGTTTGGCTTCTGTGCCAGCAGTCATGGCTGCGAGGTTGGCGGTGATCGTGGTGCCGACGTTTTCACCGAGGACGATCGCTGCGGCATCTTCGTAGCCGATCCATCCCTTCGCGGCTAGGGTCAAAGTAATTGCACCTGCAACGGACGAGGACTGCACGACCACGGTTAAAATCACACCAAATAGGAAGAAGATTGCGACTGAGCCCATGCCCATGCCACTCCAGTCAGCGAGGAATGCGAAGAGCTCAGGGTCTGACTTGACGTCGGGTACGGCTTTTTTAAGTAAGCTTAGACCGAGAAAAAGGATACCAAAGCCGATCAGCGCTTCGCCCGAGTCTCGAACTTTAGGGCGCTTAAAGAAGATCATTGCGACGCCAATGCCGACGCAGGGCAGAGCGATTTTTGCGAGGCTGAACTTAAAGCCAAGGAAGGCGACGATCCAAAACGTGGTAGTGGTGCCGAGGTTGGCGCCCATGATCATGCCGATCGATTCGGTCAGTGTCAGGAGTCGTGCATTTACGAAACTGACGATCATCACCGTTGTTGCGCTGGAGGATTGCACCAACGTAGTCATGAGCGTGCCGCTAATAATGCCCGACAGTCGGTTGCGGGTCATATTGCTAATAAGTGCACGGAGGCCTTCTCCAGAGACCTTTTGCAGGCCCTCACTCATTACTTTCATTCCGTAGAGGAAGAGCCCGAGGGCGCCGAAAATCGCAAAAAATAAAGTCATCTAATTATCTCTGGTTGGGGTGTGTTAGAACCCAGCAGAGGAAACCGCGTGTCGAACGAACCGCAATATTAAAAAGTAGGCGTCACCTCATGGAAGCACAGCGGTGACGCATTTACATTAGAATCGGCTCGAGCTCAGGTGCCGATTTGTCCAGCGCTTGCGCAGCTGTATCGATCAACGGGTAGCGATATTCCTCACCTTGAAAGTTACGCATGATAATTTCCGAATCTGTCACTGCTTGGATGTATTCCGGATTGATCGGAATCTTGCCACCGCCACCTGGGGCATCGATGACAAACTGTGGAATCGCGTAGCCCGTGGTGTGCCCTCGCAGGGACTTGATAATTTCAATCCCGATGCGCGCATCCGCACGTAAATGTGCGCTGCCAGTGATGAGATCGCACTGGTATAAATAGTAGGGGCGCACACGCATCATCAGTAGGCGGTGAATGAGTGATTTCATCGTGGCTGCGTCGTCATTGACTGCTTTCAGCAGCACCGACTGATTGCCGATCGGCACCCCGGCGAAGGACAGTCGCTCACACGCATCGCGCAGTTCATGGCTACACTCATTCGGGTGGTTGACATGAATACTCAGCCAGATCGGGCCATGTTTTTTGAAGATTTCGCAGAGCTCGGGAGTGATACGCTGTGGCAAAAAGACCGGGATACGTGAGCCGATACGGATAAATTCGACGTGTGGAATCTTACGCAGTTCGCCAAGTAGGTAGTCGAGTTTTTTATCGGAGAGTAGTAACG
Organism: Verrucomicrobiota bacterium; assembly: GCA_030829145.1. Lineage (GTDB taxonomy): Bacteria > Verrucomicrobiota > Verrucomicrobiia > Opitutales > Coraliomargaritaceae > Lentimonas. The sequence continues at coordinate 14,892 of JAURBE010000031.1, forward strand.
GATCACCGCCACTAAGGAGGACATCGCGGATTTCCGGATGGGTACGGATATACTCGAGCCCGCTCTCGAATTCAGGGTGGAAGTTGTAGTCCTGCGCATTGGAGACGAGTCGGCTACGAGTACAATAGCGGCAATAGGCGGCACAGCGATCCGTGACTAGAAACAGTACGCGATCCGGGTAGCGGTGGACGATGCCATCCACTGGCTTGGTGTTTTCCTCACCGACTGGGTCGAGGAGCTCCTCGGGCGCGGTTTTCATTTCACCCGCACTCGGCACGACTTGGCGTCGCACTGGATCGTTCGGATCCTTAGGGTCGATTAAATTAAAGAAATAAGGGGTGATCGCCAACGCCAGTTTATCTTTAGCAAACAGGCAACCCGCGCGCTCATCGGGGGTGAGCTCGAGGTAGGTCTCTAGCTGCTCCAGTTTAGTGATCCGATTTTTAAGCTGCCATTTCCAGTCGTGCCATTGCTCGGCGGGGATATCTGACCAGTGGCCTTGGCCACTGTGCCAGTGAGTGAGTGAGTCGTTTGGATACATGAGGCTGGGAAGGCGGGAAAGTGGGAAAGTGGGAAAGTGGAAAGGTGTGAAAGTGGGAAGGTGTGAAGGTGGGAAGGTGTGAAGGTGGGAAGTGGGGATTAGGAAAGTGGAAAAGGTGGGCAAGTGGAGGAACAAAGTCTGGTGGAGCTTTAGAATTCCTGCTTGCCGAACTTTTATATCTATGTATTTATATACTCAAATATGTCAATACTTACACAAGAGACAGATCTCGATGCGCTCGCCAAGCAACTATGGGCGCTCGGCGATCCGGTGCGCTTGCATATTTTGCGGATTCTGCCGACCGAGCCGACTTGTGAAGATGCGTGTAATGTATCGACGATAGCGGAACGCATCGGACTTTCCCAGCCTGCCACTTCGCACCATTTGCGGATTCTCCGTCAGGCAGGGATCATATCGAACGAGAAGAAATGCCGAGATATGATCTATTGGGTGCAGCTGGACGCCTCCAATGAGGTGATTGCCGCGTTGCGCGAGGTGCTGGGCTGAGTGGTGGCTCGTCGAAGGTGGTTTTCGCGCCGCGCGCGCGGCTAGCAAATGCTGTTTAGTGGCTTTGCCCAAATCCCTTTTTCCAGTTCGTATTCGCGGTGGCCTGGGTAGATGATCCAGAGTTCTTTGAGGTTTAGATCTTTGATTGCCTCACGCATGGAGCGGGTGATCTTCGGGGCGTCCTGGCGCTTAAATTCGATTCCGAGATTGCCTTGGTTTGGTAGATAGAGGTCGAGTTCCATGCCGCTGTGAGCGGCGTAGAAGTAAGCGTCGCGTGTCTGTAGTGTGGTCAATATTTGCTCTAGGGCAAAAGCTTCCCATGAGGCGCCAAGCTTGGGGTGGGTGAGGAGTTGCTGCTGGTTCTCGATATGCAGTAAAACATGGAAGAGACCGCTATCGCGGAAGTAGAGTTTGGGAGTCTTGACTAGGCGCTTTTTGACGTTGGCGTGCCATGGTAGGAGTTGGCGCACCATGAAGGTTTGTTCGAGAGCATCGAGGTAGTTTCTAGAGGAGTTGGGTACGATTCCCATTGATGCCGCCACTTCGCTGGCATTCCAGACTTGGCCATTATAATGGGCAAGCATCGTCCAGAAGCGACGCATTTTGGCTGGTGCCATGCCGAAGCCGAGGTTGGAGAGATCTTGTTCTAAAAACGTGCGGATGAAGTCAGTTCGCCAGCGGAAGCTGACGTGGTCGCTTTCTGCTAGAAAAGCACGGGGGAAGCCGCCGCGGAGCCAGAGCCTGTCGGGCTGGCTGACACCTGTCTCCTTTATTGACAGGCCGTGCATTTCGATGAT
>JAURBE010000032.1 GCA_030829145.1 Verrucomicrobiota bacterium
CGGTGAGGCGGGATTCAACTTGTAGGCGTTGGGCAACGCCTGTGTGCGATGACTTCGTCATGAAGTGATTGAGATATTCGACGTGAGCAGTCCATGTTTTGATGTGTTGTGCTTGCTGGCTTTCGAGACGTTTCTGATACCAGTCACTTTTCAGCATCGATTCACGAGTGAAGAGGCTGCGGACTTCTTCAGATTCGAGACCCTTACCCTCGTATTCACCGTAGGCCATGATATGCAGTAGGGCTTTCAATGGCGGGCAGGCTAGATCGATCGAACCATCCTTGAAGTAGTTCTCTGCAGCTAATTTGTGTGCTGCTTGGGTGGTTTCAATGCCTTCGATAAATGTCTCAACATCTTGTAGCTCTGGTTTGAGCATTGCTTCGTTAAGCACTGTTTCAGGATTATTGAAGACGCGACCAAAGAAGATGCGCACAAATTTTGCAGTAATGCGGTAGCCAAGTAAGCTAGCTTTCACTGTTTTACCGTTGTGTTCAAAGTCTTCGACTTTCTCGAGGTAGCCGTGATCAAGCATCCATTGTGGATCGGTCTCCTCGGGGCGCATACGGCACCAGATCTCTGGTACCAGTAGGCTGATGTCGTGATCAACACGATAGTTTGGACCAACGTAACCAGCTGCGGTGATAAAAGCGGGTTGCTCAGTGGCTAAATAAGACACGAGCGCATTGTTCATGTCGTAGATCGGTAACAGAGCGTTGAATGGACCCTTGGTGAGCGCCCCTTCAGAGCCAGCACCAGTGGTCGAAGGCGACTTACCTGTGATCGATGCAATATATTCCATAAAGAGCTCAGGGAGCTCCATATGATGGATCGGGCTGAACATACACAGTGGTGAGACACCCGCGTCTGGCTCGGCTGGATTGTTGCGACGCCCAGGCAGCACGGAAGTGACGGGGCGGAGCAGTGGTGATTGCGAATCTTGGCGGCGGTAGAGGCGTGAGCTCAGGTCTGCCAAGTAAAGGCCACGCCGATCTTTGATATCCGGGCGGACTTGCAGGTAGCGTGGGTTTTTAGTGGGCTTGCCGTCAACAATGCGAGGATATGCAGGAGTCGAGTAGTAATCGCTATGTGGGCGCTCGACGAAATGGGTGACCATGTCTTGCATCGGCTGTGTGTATTGGCCAAAGCGGATGGTGTTTTCGATTTCGTTTTTACCATGTTCGGCATCGAGTGGTTCGTAGTTGCTAAGGAAACTTCCGTCAGAACTCAGGTCTGCTTCAGCTTGTTTGTCGTAGCCACGGATGATCGCATCGTCAGGGCGTTGAAAGAAGCGGTATTCGCAATTATGTACGAATTTGGAAGAGGGTGCAGCCCACTCAGGTGGGAGGCTCTTGATGGCACTGGAGGGTGCTACGACTGACGCGGTAATATCGTCTTCGAGCGAGATTTTAGTGGCTGGCATAAAGTCCTTACGCAGGCCGAAGGTGCGCCACGAACCATCGTCAGTGTATCCGATACGCAGGTATTGTGTGAGCATTGGGTTGCCTCGATAGCGCAGGATGTTGCCGTGCTCACCGTTAATGAGGTCGACGCTAAAACGCTTACGCCAGTCATCGCCCCAGTCTTCCTTATAGAATCGTTTGATGATGAGGACGAGTTCTTTGACTTGTTGCGGAATGTCGCGGACCCATTGATTATATGTATCGCTGAAATCGGCAGAGGGGGTGAGTAGCTTGACTACAGAACCGAGCGAGCGTGCTTTACTGAGGATCGAGCGTGAGTTGTCATGGTGTGCCGACTTATCTGCGAAGCGCTGCCCAAAGTCTTTGCCGATAATTGTTTCAGCTAGGTCGAAGTCCTTAACGAAGTTGCTCACAAATACCGGGCCAGTAATGATCGCATCGGTGATGGGTTTTGAGATCTCGGATTTACCACCACCAGAAACGGTGCACGGCTTGTGGCACACACGGCTTTCTGCAGTGTGACCAACCAGGCGCCAGCGACGGCCTTCTGCAGGTTGAATCATCTGTACCTTGTAGCCAGATGGAAGCACATAAGTGATGTTTGGTAGGAGTTTAATCGCTTGCTCGGTACCGTCCTTGGTCCAGCTAATTTTCTGAATATTCAACTCGAAGCGCGCATCCTCCGGAACGTATTGGATAGTACTGTAGTTTTTATCGACAGCATATCCTTCAGACTTGAGGTCGATACGGTCGCTGTAACGCGCTACGACGCCTTCGAAGGTGTGGTCGACATTCTTGAAGACGTTACTTAGTTCGAAATCTTCCCCCAGGTCGTAGCCAGTAAATGCCAGTGTGCCGCCCGCGTGCTCTTCTTCGGCAAGGCCGATGAGATTGGCTGAGAAACCAATTTGGGTTTTCACTTCTTTTTTGCAGTAGCCGAAGTAGTTATCTGCGATGGCCGTGACGACACGGCCAGATGCATCCCGACAGGTAATCTTAAAAGCGCCACCGTCGTTGTAAATTTCATCGTCTTTTTCCCAGCACATTCCGTCGCGCTTTTGGCGTTCAGTGGCGTCTTTAATGTTAGGTAAGCCGAGTTCCTTTTTGGTAGTGCCCATGAGGTGCGGTGCCAGAATGACGCATCCGCTGGTGCCTGTCCAATGTGCAGGATCGAGGCCTGCATCGTTTTCAGATACAAATGGATCGCCACCATTGCCGAAAATGGATTCCACAAAGTCGAGATTGCTCACCATATTACCAGGAGCGAAGAACCGCACTTCCATCGTCTGTTGTTTAGTAAAGCCATCGACCTCGGGTACAACGACTGGACGGAGCAGGAGAGAGACCCATGATTTTGCCAGCGCTTCCTCGTTCGCCAAGAACGGTAACGTTGTGAGTGCGTCTGGCGCTGTCGTGAGCGCTTTCCTAAGTAAACGAGCAGCGGCGAGTTTAGGCACCGCTTTTTTGTCATTAGGGATGGGTAGGCCACCTTCTGCAACGTGGAAGACTCCCTTGGTAGTACGACGGTCACTTTTTGGGTTGTGTAATACCCCCTGCTCGATGCGGTAGGAATCAATAATATCCGAGGAGAAGTGATCCCCCTTTGCAGGAAGAGAGAGCGTCCGTGCCACACCATGGCGATCTAGGATCAAGGTGTCATTCGGTAGATGTGGCATCTCCGACAAGTCCAAGTCGGAGAAATAATCAGCAATAAAGCTTTGCAGCCTTTGGTCACAAGGCGGAAGATAGTCAGCCAAGAGGCGCGATTTCTCCTGATAACTTTCTAATAGTGATTTGCTCAGCCCAAAAAACTCAGAATCAGCAAGGTCACCAAAAACAGGCTGGCCAATGGATGTCAGCTTTAAGTTTACATACTCGAGTAACGACTGATGGTCATATGTGGAGTCTGCGGTGTCTGGATCTAGGCCTAGTTGTGTTTTGAAGTCCATTCTGAATTATTTTTGATTTCTAATTAATTAGAGTCCTCTTAGGAGATGAGTCCCCGAGATCTCTTTGCTCTGATTAATAACGCTTTAAGCAATGTGAAATTGGAGTCACTTTCACTAAGTTCAAGGTTATGTATTTAATGATAAGAATACCTAATTATGGGTAAATATAATATTAGATTAAAGTAAGCGGATTGGTTGCGAGTGTTGGGTAGTGGGTCGAGGTTTTAAAAATGACCATCGCAAGAGTCATAAAAACAGCAGCAAGTATTCGCCAACCGAAACTCATTGGAGATTTATTTATGCTGAGTCACTGAAAGACAACGCTGAGTCGATGAACCGCGATGCTGGGCGGTTACGGCGCCGAACGCTTAAGTCATTATTTATAAAATAGAAATATCTAAATTAAGATGAGTTAAATAAGCGTCTGGAATGAGTACAATAGTTTTTTAGGTTCATCGTCATTTACTGGGTAGATACTATTCTGAGTCTAATGGGGCGGCTATTCTGATGGGGGAGGGTCGACCTCCGTGTCGACCACGGGCACTTTAGAATCACATAATAATCCAAGAGGTTCCAAAAGCGGATAATCCTGTCAGGCTCTCACGCATTGGTAACGGACGACACGGAGGTCGTCCCTCCCACGAGCAAAAGCAAATTCAACGTTCCCGACATAGATCAATGCCTTCCCCGCTAATCGACGATGAACCGTTTTTTAGGCCAGGTCATTGCGTTTTGATTGGAGAGGGTGAAGCGCAACGTGAGGCCATAGTATGAAGCATGCCGCGGACCAGCAAAGCTAACTCTGCGTATGGGAGGCTAGCGTGCGCAATCGCTTCGTAGTCACAAGCAGCATGCTTGGTAAAGCTATCGACAATGAAAAAGTTAGAGCCTTACGCCATGTAAATCTACGCTGTAGTGGCGTAAGGCTCGGGTCGATTGCAGTCAAATAATGTGGAGGGCTTCGAATGCCTCTTTCGCGAGTGTAGCTTGGTGCTCGGCTTGCTCTGGTTGAGTAAGATCTTCGTCGTAGCTGGGAATCATCGCTTTCATTCGCTGATGGCCTGCATCGGTACCCAGTGTATCCGCAAAGCATTTTTTGATGACCTCAAGAATGATATTGGTAGAGACAGATGCACCAGGCGAAGCGCCCAATAGAGCCGAGATAGTATGGTCGGAACTGGTTAGCACTTCAGTGCCAAAGTGAACGATACCTGCATCGCCGTCTTCCTTTTTGATCGCTTGTACGCGAATGCCAGCGTCGATCAGCTGCCAATCTTCGGTTTTTGCATCTGGGTAAAAGTTGCGCAGTTCGCCGAGGCGAGTTTCCATACTTTGTGTACCTTGCTGCACAAGGTAGCGAACCAGTGGAATATTGTGCAGCCCAACTTTGATGAGCGAACCGATATTATCGATGCCAATGGAACCTGGCAGATCGAGAAAGCTACCTTTTCTATGGAGAAACTTTGTGGTCCATGCTGCGTATGGGCCAAACAAGAGTGCTTTTTTTCCATCGATGATACGGGTATCAAGGTGAGGAACTGCCATCGTTGGCGCTGCGCCGGGGGACATGCCATAGACCTTGGCAGTGTGTTGCTCTACCAGTTCAGGTTTTTCAGAAATTAGCCATTGGCCGCCAATCGGGAAGCCGCCGAAGCCTTTCGCCTCGGGAATACCGGATTTTTGCAACAGTGGCAGGCTGCCACCTCCAGCGCCAATAAATACAAATTTGGCACTGCTGGTAAAGCTGCGCTTAGTCGCGAGGTCTGTCACGCTGACTTCCCATTTGCCATTACGTTTATTTAGATCGGTTACGCGGTGTTGGGTGGCATAGCCACAGCCGTCTTGTTTGCCTAACCATTCGATGAGTTGCGTGGAAAGTGCACCGAAGTTGACGTCAGTGCCATTTGGCATACGTGTCATCGCCACTGGTTCTGCCGGGTCGCGGCCTTCGAGGATGAGGGGTGCCCATTCACGGATGGTGTCGCGGTCCTCGGTATATTCCATCGTTTTGAAGAAATGATGTTGGCTCATTTGGCGATGACGCGATCGCAGAAAGTCGACTTGTTCTTGGCCATACACAAAGCTGAGGTGTGGCACTGGATTTACAAAATCTTTTACCGAGTCGACCATACCAGTGCGTGCCGCATAGCCCCAAAATTGTAGGGAATGCTCGAACTGATGGAAAATCTCAATCGCTTTACTGACGTCGACTTCACCATCGGGCCCGTAGTCTGGAGTATAACTTAGTTCGCACAGACCTGCATGCCCGGTACCAGCATTGTGCCAGCCGTTGGATGCTTCTTCCGCCAGTGCATCTGTCATCTCATAAAGTTGGATGCGCAGGCTTGGGTCTAATCCTTTGAGGACGGCGCCTAAGGTGGCAGACATAATTCCGCTGCCGATTAAAATAACATCTGGGTTTACGATATGGTTTTCGCTTTTCATTTTAAGCAGTTTTTATTTAGACGTAAGGTTATTGAAGCGTACTTTTGCTTCTGCCCAAGGGACTTGATCTTCAGGATGGAAGCGTTCGACGAGCGACGAGTTTAGGACGATTTCTCGACCTGCCGAGACATCGGCGATCACGCCATCGGCTAGCATTTGTGACATAATGTTGCCCAGTCCTGTTGCCTCCACCGGGCAAGCTGCGACTGAAATTCCAATGGCATTAGCGGCAAATTGATTCAGTAGGTGCTCTTGGCAACCACCGCCAACTATGTGCAAGGTCTTAGGCTTCTCGTCGACGTGTTGCATCAGGCTTTGCCACACCTGACTGTAGCGGAGTGCCAGACTTTCATAGATGCAGCGGATAATTTCCCCTTTAGTTTCTGGCACAGGCTGGCCAGTCTCATCGCAAAATTCTTGGATCTTTTCTGGCATCCTCCCAGTCTCAATAAAGCGCGGGTCATCCGGATTAATGAACGAGCGAAATGGTTCTGCCTCATTTGCGAGTGCTGCCATCTTCGCGTAGGGAACATCCTGGCCTTCGTTTAGCCAATACCGTTTTGATTCTTGAATCAGCCACAAGCCGCAAATGTTTTTCAGCAGGCGAACACTGTTATTGACTCCGATCTCATTGGTTAGGTCATCCGCGAAGGATTGTTCGTTGATCACCGGCTGCTTTAATTCGAGCCCCATGAGTGACCAGGTGCCGCTACTAAGATAAGCAGGGTGGGTTGCTTTACTGGGTACCGCAGCGACTGCGCTCGCAGTGTCATGCCCTGCAACTGTGATGACTTTTGCGTTGGTTAGACCCGTTGCTGCGGTGACCTCATTGCGGAGTGAGCCGAGTGCCGTGCCTGAGTCGGTGATCGCTTTAAAGAGCTTTTTAGGCAGCCCGAGCTTTTCAATCAGTTCGTAGTCCCAGTTCTTCAACTTCGGGCTATAGAGTTGTGTGGTACTGGCGATACTGCGCTCTTGGGCTTTGTTGCCGGTGAGCCAATACCCGAGTAAGTCGGGTATAAATAGCAGGTCTTCGGCGTGTTCGAACACCGGATTTTTGTTCTCCACTTCAGCGAGCAATTGATAAAGCGAGTTGAAGAACATAGATTGAATGCCAGTGCGCTCATAAATCTCTTTCTGTGGGACTTTATTGTAGGCCACCTCCATCATCTCATCGGTGCGGCTGTCACGATATTGATAAGGTAGGCCTAATAAACGCCCATCGCTGTCGAACAGGCCGTAATCGACACCCCAGGTATCAATACCAATACTAATCACACTGTCGCCGTATGTTTCGGCAGCTTTCTTTAGACCTTGTAGTATATTCTGATAGAGAGAAGTGATGTTCCAGTGCCAGCCACTGGGTAATTCTACAGGTGTGTTTTCGAAGCGGTTCAGCTCGTGGAGTTCGATGCGCTTGCCGTCGAATTCACCCGCAAGAACACGGCCACTGCCAGCTCCGAGGTCGACTGCTAAATATACTTTATTTTGGCTCACAATACTTAGATGTGTTGAAATTATTCTGCGACAGTGACTTTGCACCCATGGCGCCTGAGGGCATCCACAGATTCGGTTGAGGCGCCACTGTCAGTGATGATGTGGTGTAGATTTTTGAATTCGGCGAAGAAATACTCCGAGCAGGTATTGAGTTTGCTTGAGTCGACCATCAGTACCACTTCCTTAGCAAACTGAACTAAGATTTCTTTGAAGCCGGCTTGTTCTTCAAAGCCTTCGCTCGCTCCGCGAGTAAGGTCGAGGCCGATACATGAAATAAATGCGATGTTAATATGGTGACGCTGCAGCGTTATGTAGCTATCACTGCGGGTGAATGTTTGCGTCTTAGGGTGGTAGCGACCACCGGTTGAAATCAGCTCAATGTTTCCTAGGTGGGCAATATGCTCCATCACTGCAAAGGCATTAGTGACCACGCGGTAGGGCAGGTCCGGTAGTGAAGAAACGAGCTGAAAGGCAGTCGTGCTGCTGTCAAACGCATAGGTTTGCCCAGGTTCGATCAATTCGAGTGCGACTTTGGCAATCGCTTGTTTGCGATCGACGTTGAGCGCGCGCCGCTCAGTGAAGGACTGCAGAAGTGGGCGACCATTTAGGCTGCTCGCACCACCATGTACTCGAGCGAGTTGGTTGTTGTCCGAGAGTATTTGTAAGTCGCGACGAATTGTTTCGTCAGTACATTCAAACTCCTCGGCTAGGTCTACAGTGCGCGCAGTACCCTGTTCTTCAAGGATTTGTAGGATTAGTTGGTGTCGTTCTTGAGCAAGCATGATGTACTATGTTTATAAATGTGTTGGAAAATCTTTGTTTTTGCAAGATATATGTTGACTTATGTGGTTTTTATTTGGATTTTAAAGATATTCCAACATTTTCCCAATTAGATCAATATGAGTAACCAACTTTTAAATCGCGCTCGAGTCGAACAGTTAGTTCGTGCTAGTTTGCAGCGCAATACAGTTGCTAAGAGTGCGCTGAACCCAGCGGGTGGTAGAAATCCATTGGTTGTGAATATTAGTGCGCGCCACTGTCACTTGTCACAGGAGTCGGTCGAGGTGCTTTTTGGTCAGGGGTACCAGCTCACTCCGATGAAGGATCTCTACATGGATGGGCAATACGCAGCCAAAGAGTCGGTGACGATGATCGGGCCGCGAAGCCGTGTGATATCGAATCTTCGAATTCTTGGACCTTGCCGTGATTTTGATCAAGTGGAGCTGGCTTATACAGATGCGATTTCACTTGGTTTTAAAATACCGGTACGTAATTCCGGCGATATCGAAGGCACGCCTGGTTGCATGTTAATGGGACCTGCTGGTTTCCTTAAGATGGACAAAGGAGTGATTCGCGCCGCACCACATGTACACATGGCACCTGAAGACGCTGACTATTATGGAGTCGAAAACAAATCATATATGAAGCTCCGCGTTGGCGGTGGGGTCGGCGTTACATTCGACAATATCTATGTACGTGTCGATCCGTCTTTTAAACTAGAGGTGCATATCGATACCGATGAGGGCAACGCATGCGGCTTCAGTAGTGAGACGCCCTGTGAACTCATTAAGTAAACATCTTTCATTTCAACACACATAACCATAAACTAAAAAAATATCATGAGTGAATCCATCGGATTGGTAGAAACAAAAGGCCTCACTGGCTCAATTGAAGCAAGTGACGCAATGGCCAAGGCGGCGTCTGTTAGCCTTGTAAAGCAAATCTCTATTGGCGGCGGCTTTTTGACCGTTCTTGTCAAAGGAGATGTTGGCAGCGTTAAAGCAGCCGTCGAAGCGGGTGCTGAAGCAGCAAATCGCGCAGGCGAGCTCGTTGCATCGCACGTGATCGCACGTCCTCACGAGGACCTGCTTAAATACTTTCAAGCATAACCCTCAAGGGAGACAAATATTATGGCTAAAAAAGCAATAGGAATGATCGAGTGCAAGGGCTTCGTATGCCTCATGGAAGCATCCGATGCCGCACTTAAATCAGCTGACGTTACATTAACGGGCTGGGAAAAAATCGGAAGTGGTTTAGTAACTGCTTTCTTCACAGGCGATGTCGCTGCCGTAAAGGCCGCCGTCGAAGCAGGTGCGGATGCAGCTGGTTCTATGGGTGAAGTGATTGCCGTACAAGTGATCCCTCGTCCACACGATGACTTATCGAAGCTCGGTAGCTGGATTGGATAAAATCAAATAACTTCTGAACGTGCTTTTGTGTTTAGCATGTTCTTTATAATAATAAAAATCTCGTGAAGATCCTAATCGCCAATCTTGGTTCCACCTCCTTCAAGTATCGTCTTTTTGAGATGAGCGATACTGTTGCTACGCTACTGGCAAATGGAGGTTTTGAGCGTGTGACTGAATACACAGCGTGTATTGAGGAAATGCTCGAATCATTGGTCGGCGAAGGGCATCTTCAATCTGGTCAAGATCTGGATGCGGTCGGTTTTAAAACCGTCCTCGGTAAAGATCTTAGTGGTTGTGTCACTGCGGATGAGCGCGTCCTTGAAGCCCTGGATGGCTTCAAGGAGGTTGCTCCCGCACATAATCCTGCATATGCTGAAGGGATTCGTTGCTTCGCGAACAAGTTGCCTACAGTGCAACGTGTCGCTCTCTTCGAGACCGCTTTTTTTCAGTGGGCCAGCGATGCATCGACCACGTACGCCATTCCAAAGGCTTGGCGTGACCTTGGTATTCGTCGCTACGGTTTTCATGGTGCGAGTCACAAGTTTATTGCTGAGCGCTCTGCTGAATTGATCGGTAATGAGGCAGTGGCCGAGCGTGCCCGTCGCCTCTATGTAGATGGCCCGGGTGATTATACGGGCGCACCTGTTCGTGTGATCTCTTGCCACCTTGGTGGTAGTAGTTCGGTCGTTGGTATTAACAATGGTGTGGCAATTGGTTCCAGCATGGGCTTTAGTCCGCAAAGTGGGCTGCCACAAAATAATCGGGTCGGCGATCTAGACTCTATGGCGATTCCTTACGTGAGCAAGATGCTCGGTCTTTCTGTTGAGGAGGCCGAACGTCAACTCAACAAGGAGAGTGGTCTACTCGGTCTCTCAATGGTGAGTAACGATGCGCGTGATATTCGCGAGGCTGCTGCTGGCGGAAATACAGATGCTCAACTCGCGATTGATGTACTGATTGATAGCATCCGTCACTGGGCAGGCTCTTTCTTTTTCAAGATGGGCGGTGCCGAAGTAATTTCATTCACAGCAGGTATGGGGGAAAACGATCCCGAACTACGTGCCGCTGTCTGCGCGGGCCTTGAAGGTTTAGGCGCTAAAATTGATGCCGAGCGCAATGCGAAAACTATTCGTGGCGCCGAAGGCGTAATCAGTACAGAGGATTCGGCGATCAAGATCGTAGTCATCCCAGCCAACGAAGAGCTTGTCATTGCTCGCGAAGTATATCGCAACGTCAATGCCTGCTAACAAATTTCCAAACAAATCATAATTCATTCAAATCAACCCAAATAATATCATGGCAAAACAAGCAATCGGAATACTCGAAACTAAGGGCCTTGTCGCTCTTGTACAAGGCACAGACGCAATGCTGAAATCAGCAAACGTTGAACTCACTGGCCCAATGAAAGGTGTCGGCAGTGCACTTGTCAGTGTCGTCATCACCGGCGATGTCGCCGCAGTCAACGCTGCGATTGAGACAGGTGCGGAAACCGCAGGTCGCTATGGCGAAGTGGTCAGCGCTCACACGATCGCTCGTCCAAATGACGACGTCGCTACCATCGTTCCTGCCCTTAAGACTGTCACTAAACGCGCAGCTAAGTAAATCTGATGTATTTAGGAACTGTCATAGGATCCGTCGTTTCGACGAAGAAGGATGAAAGCATGCGAGGGCGTAAGCTCTTGATGATTCGTCCGATGCTGGTTGATCCAGAGGATCCCAGCAAGTTCAAGCCCGGCATGAACACGATTGTCGCGATTGATACATTGGGTGCTGGCGAAGGCGAGCTCGTGATGTTTGCACAAGGTAGTTCTGCTCGTCAGGCCCATGGCTTAAAAGCGCTGCCAGTGGATGCCGCAGTGGTCGGTCTAGTGGATACTGTCAGTATCCTTGGCGAAAAGACCTACGAGGCAAAAAACACATAATCTGTAACAATAAGGATTTATAAATGAGTCAATTGAATGAAGCTGCCATTCGTAGTGTTGTGAGTGAAGTACTCTCTCAAATGCAATCTACCGGCGAACTAGCGATGCCAAACATACAAGCGCGGCCAGGTAAGCACGGCGTCTTCGACGATGCCGAAAAAGCGGTGATTGCTGCGCGTAGTGGTTTTGAGCAGCTCCATAAAAAAGGCTGGGCTGCGCGTATTAAAATCATTGAGCTCGTCAAACAGATGTGTGTCGACAACGCCGAGCGTTGGGGCCAAATCGAGTTTAATGAGACCAAGATCGGTCGCTTGGCGCATAAGCCCTTGAAGCTTCAGGGTGTCAAAAATGTACTTGGACCTGAATATTTAACGCCTCAAGGGATGAGCGGTGATTTTGGCATCACCATGGATGAGGCTGCGCCTTGGGGAGTCATTGTAGCGATTACGCCATTGACGCACTCAGTCCCAACAATTGCCGGTAACATTGTTAATATGGTGGCTGCTGGTAACTCGATTGTTTTCAACCCGCATCCAGGTGGTGCTGCGGTTGCAGCACTCGCCATTGATGAATTCAATGAAGCGATCAAAGCGGAGACCGGGATCTCGAATCTTCTCTGCACCATTGAGAAACCATCGCTTGATTCTTTTAACGCGCTCTGCACTCACGAAGATGTTAATATGCTTTGCATCACAGGTGGCCCGGGTGTCGTCGACGCAGCCATGAAGACTGGTAAGCGTGCTATCTGTGCAGGTCCAGGCAATCCACCGGTCCTAGTGGACGATTGCAACGCACTAGATTTTGATCGTGTCGCACGTGACATCATTACGGGTGGAGGTTTTGATAATAACTTACTCTGTATTGGTGAGAAGCAAATCATCGCAGTCGGGGATTCCTATCAGAAAACACTTGCCGCGATGAAACGCCAAGGCGCTGTATTGCTGAATGCTCAGCAACTCGAAGCGATTAAGAGCGAAGTCTTTGACTATAAGAATGGCGTAGGCTGTGGCACTCCAGTACTCAACCGCAAGTGGGTCGGTGCGAATCCGGATGCACTCGCGAAGATCGCTGGTCTAAACATTGACGAAAAAGTCGAGATGCTCATTGCCGAGACAGATGCCAATGATCCATTCGTGCAGGAGGAGCAAATGATGCCCCTGTTGCCAATCGTGCGTGCCAATGACTTTAGTCAGGGCCTCGCTATCGCCAAGCAATCTGAGCATGGCGACAAACACTCTGCGATGATTCATACTATGAACGTTGCTCGTATGACTGAAATGGGACAAGCGATGGATACTACAATCTTTGTTAAGAATGGCCCTTGTGTCGCCGGTTTGGGTATGGGCGGTGAAGGCTTTATTAGTTTCTCGATCGCTACCACGACAGGTGAGGGCATTACCACGCCACGCACCTTTACCCGCTATCGTCGTTGCACGTTAGTGAATAACCTAAACATTGTTACCTAAGCGCATACAGGTTTCATTTTTTCAACCTCTTAACGTATGATACTCGCACGCGTAGACGGCCATGCAGTTAGCAGCATCGGCCATCCCAGTCTTATCGGTCAGACTATTGTGCTTTGCACGCCGATCGATGAGGCCGGAGTCAGTGTAGGTAATCCTTTTGCTGCGGTGGATACGATGGGAGCCGGCCGGCACGCGCATGTGTTTATCACAACGGATGGTTCTTGGACGCAAGGAACAGTCCATGACGATCACTCACCGATTCGTAACCAAATTGTGGGGATTGTGGATTAAACGATGAAACCTGGAAAAGTCATAGGCACTGTAACACTTGGTGTACGCGACCCTGCATTTCAGGGTGGCCGCTGGGTTGTTATTTCGCCGATGGGGGCGGATCAGCTCTCAGCTGAGAATCCTAGCCATGTTTCTTCGGCATGGTCACTCGTCGCTTACGATAATCTTGGAGCCGGCGTCGGAGATGCCGTCCTCTATGTCGAAGGCGCTGAAGCCACACAGCCATTTGATCATCCGCTACCACTCGATGCGATTACAGTCGCGCTATTAGACTCTTATCAATTTTCACCACCGACAGAATAACACTGATCACAGGAGCGCTGTACTTATCCTGCGCAGTTTTCCTTACGACATAGCGAGCCAATCACCTGTCTTCTAAAATTTTAAAAATCAAAAATAAACTATTATGAGCAAACTATACACAGCAAAAGATCTCGAAGCAATGATCGCTCAAGGGCACTGCTTGTCCACGGTGCCAGCAAATGCAAAACTTACGCCAATGGCGCGTGATATTATTCGCAAGCACAAGAAGTCGAATCCATCTGCAAGTTCAGCCGCACAAGCCGGAAATGCGCCCCGCATTCATAATCCAATACTTCCAGATGCAGAGTATAATTGGAAGCCTGGAGGTGACCCGAAGACCGCTGCCGAACTCGAAGCATTTTTCTATTCACCCGAGATCCAAGCACTCAAAGAACGCATTTGCCACCTCGGTGAGCGCATTTGGAATAAGGGCTATGTCGATGGTAATGGTGGCAACATCACCTTGCGCGTAGGCGACAACCTTGTGCTTTGCACACCGACTCTGATCTCGAAGGGATTCATGACTGCAGATGATATTTGCATGGTTGACCTCGACGGCAATCAAGTCGCAGGCACACGCCCACGCACTTCTGAGGTAAACACGCACCTTGCGATCATGAAGAACGAGCCGAAGGCTAAGTCATGCGTGCATGCTCACCCAATATACGCGACTGCATTTGCAGTAGCGGGTGTGACACCACCGTCTTGCTTAATCCCCGAGCCAGAGGTATTTCTTGGTGAGATTGGTTTCGCATCTTACCAGACTCCGGGCTCACCTGAGAACGCTAGTGAAGTCGCAAAGCTTGCGAAGAAGCACCAATCTATTCTGATGCAAAATCACGGTGTAATCTGCTGGGGTAAGGACGTTGAAGATGCATACTGGAAGATGGAAAACACCGATGCATTCTGCCACACTGTAACCATCACCATGCAAATTGGTGGTCCCAAGCAATACAGCCCTGATAAGCTCAAAGAACTCATCGAGATTCGCCAAAAACTCGGCATGCCAGATCATCGCCTCGACGAGCTGAAGGAGTGCGAGCTTTGCGATGCGGCAGCATATACTGTACACACTAAGCCTCAGCCGACAGACTGCGC
The DNA here is from genome assembly GCA_030829145.1 of Verrucomicrobiota bacterium. GTDB lineage: Bacteria > Verrucomicrobiota > Verrucomicrobiia > Opitutales > Coraliomargaritaceae > Lentimonas. The sequence goes on from JAURBE010000032.1 coordinate 14,579, forward strand.
TTGTGAAGTGCCCGTTGGCGGTGCCAATGGCGATGTCGACGAAGCGCTGGTGCAAAAGATCACAGACATGATCTTAGAAAAAATGAAATAGGGCGCACGCGCTACCATATTCAAATCAATCTCTATTTATAATTATGATCAAAAAAAATCCTATCCGCGTCGCAGTGACTGGAGCTGCCGGTAACATTGGTTACGCACTACTTTTTCGTATCGCCTCAGGTGCGATGTTTGGCCCAGATCAGCCAGTTGCATTAAACCTTATCGAAATTGAGCCTGGCATGAATGCGCTGAAGGGTGTTGCCATGGAGCTCGATGATTGTGCATTCCCATTGCTCACAGAGATCGTGCAGACTTCTGATCTCAGCGTTGGATTCAAGGATGTCGACTGGGCTTTGCTAGTTGGTTCTGTACCGCGCAAGAAGGGCATGGAGCGTGCGGATCTACTCGGCATCAATGGTAAGGTGTTTGTTGGCCAAGGTAAGGCAATCAATGATAACGCCAAGCCAAGTGTGCGCGTTGTGGTGGTCGGTAATCCATGTAATACAAATTGCCTGATTGCGATGCAGAGTGCGCCGGATATTCCCAATGAGCAATTCTTCGCCATGACTCGTCTCGACGAAAATCGTGCGAAGACACAACTTGCGCAAAAGGCTGGTGTGCCAGTCGCAGAAGTCACTGAGCTCTGCATCTGGGGTAACCATAGTCCAACAATGTTTCCTGACTTCTTTAATGCTAAGATCGGTCGTCAAAAAGCAACCGAGGTGATCGCCGATCAAGCTTGGTTGAAAGATACCTTCGTGCCAGATGTCGGTACACGCGGGGCCGCAATCATTGCCGCTCGCGGTGCATCCTCGGCAGCGTCCGCAGCCAATGCAGTGGTGGATACTGTGCGTGATTTAAGCACCCCCACACGTGGCGATTTCCACAGTGTCTGTGTCATCTCTAATGGTGAATATGGCACACCCGCAGGCATCATTACATCGCTGCCAATTAAAGTCGACGCAGTCGGTAAATGGCGGGTGGTTGAAGGCATTCAGCTGACTGACTATGCGAACGAAAAAATCGCAGCGTCAAACAATGAGCTGCTTGAGGAGCGTAAAGTTGCCTTCGGCCAGCTCGGCTTGAGTATCTAATCAAACGTACAGTCTTTTGATTGAATCAGGCGTCTCTGGGAAGGCGCCTGATTTTTTTGGAGTAGAGTCAAAAAGGCTGAAAGTTACAGGCGTATGAGGAGTGGATCGATTCCTCAATTTTGGCAAAGTATCTATGTTGGACAATAAACAGGCTCCATTTTGGAACCTGTTTTAAAATACTCAGGGAGGGACTTGTTCCGAGGAGTCTTCGACGACATATCTAGAAGCGGAGCGTACAATAACAGACCGGATGCGGAGCAGTCCGGACCGCCGGTAGAATCAAGTCCCTCATATAGATCGATAATACCGAACACAAAAAAGACCGTATCCTTCGATACGGTCTTTAAAATACTCGGGGAGGGACTTGAACCCTCACGCCTTGCGGCACCAGAACCTAAATCTGGCGTGTCTGCCAATTTCACCACCCGAGCGAAAGTGATGTGTGATATGTGTGGTCTCGAACGGACCATGATGTAGTACGCGGGTGGTAAAATTGGCGAGCCAATTGTTAGTTGTCGTA
>JAURBE010000033.1 GCA_030829145.1 Verrucomicrobiota bacterium
GGCACTTTGGAAACCACATGAAAATCCAGAAGTCTCCAAGAGCAGATAATCCTGTCAGACTCTCACGCATCGGTACCGGACGACACGGAGGTCGTCCCTCCCACTGGCAGAAAGCAAATCCAACGCTCCCAACATAGATCAATGCCTTCCCCGCTAATCGACGAAGAACCAAAAAAAAGCCCCTTGCTCATCGAGCAAAGGGCTGTTGGAAAGTATAAAAACCGAATTCGTTTTACGCGCCGACCTGGAAACGTGCGAAACGCTTAATCACCATGTTCTCACCCATCTTGGCGATCATCTCAGTGAGGAGCTGCTGAACCGTTTGATCTGGGTTCTTGACGAATGGTTGCTCTAGCAAGCAAGACTCGCTGAGGAACTTATTAAGCTTACCTTCAACGATCTTTGCGATCGCAGCTTCTGGCTTACCTTCAGCTTGGCCTTCAGCAACCTTACGCTCTGCCTCAATGATCGCAGGGTCAATTTCCTCGCGAGAGATACAGGCTGGATTCACTGCTGCAATGTGCATGGCGATATCGCGGACCAAGTTCTTGAAGTCGTCTGTCTTAGCTACGAAATCACTTTCGCAGTTCAATTCGACCATCACACCGACCTTACCACCCAAGTGGATGTATGTTTCGATGATTCCCTCAGATGCGTCACGGCCAGCCTTCTTGGCCGCAGTCGCTTCACCCTTCTTACGAAGAAGTTCAGCAGCTGCGTCGAAGTCGCCGCTGGTTTCTACCAACGCCTTCTTACAATTCATAAGTCCAGCACCTGTGCTTTCGCGCAGTTCGCCAACCATCTTTGCTGTAATTTGAACACTCATGTTTCTATATTTTAGCTTTTAATACTGTGAAATTTATACCACGACCGACTACTTATTCAGCAGCAGGCTTAGCTTCGTCTTCGCCGTAACCTTCTGGAAGCGTTACATCGACATCTTCTTGCTGCTCGAACGTTTGTTCACGGACAAGTGGTGCACTCTTTTGCACTTTTTTCGCTTCGCGATGTGCAAGACCGTTTTGTGCGGCTTCCAGAATAGTTTCAACAATGATACGGATTGACTTCACCGCGTCGTCATTACCCGGGATGGGGTAGTCGAGGATTGTTGGATCAGAGTTTGTATCCACAAGACCGATAACAGGAATACCGAGGCGGCGCGCTTCAGCGACTGCGATCTCTTCATTCTTTGTATCTACAACGAAGAGTGCTGCTGGAAGTTCGCCGACGTTGAGCATACCTTCAAAGTTACGGTTCATGCGGCTCATTTGGCGGCGGATAGCTGCCTCTTCCTTACCAGGAAGCTTTTCAAGGTCGCCGTTTGCATCCATCTTGAGGAACTTGCGGTACTTCGCAAGTGATGTCTTAATGGTGGTGAAATTAGTGAGGCCTCCACCCATCCAGCGATTCACGCAGAAAGGCATTTGGCAAGCAGTTGCAGCTTCACGCATGATTTCCTGCGCTTGCTTCTTAGTGCCAATAAAGAGGACGTCCTTGCCCGCGGCAACGGTCTCTTCGATGAAAGCATATGCTTTTTCAAGGAGCGCGTGAGTCTGCTCCAGATCGATAATGGAGATCCCGTTGCGGTTATCGAAAACGTATGGTTTCGACTTGGGATTCCAGCGGCGAAGCTGGTGGCCGAAGTGAACGCCTGCGTCGAGAAGGTCTTTAGGTGTTGTATCCATGATTATGTTCAAAGCCCCAAAGAATTATCGGGGAGAAATGAAGGTTTCTTTTGTGATTGTTATTTGATTGTTTTGTTGAGTCGATGAAGCCACTGGCCTCACGTTTTCCCGCTCCAATGAATTAGGAAAGCGGAGAGGAAAACGAGCACCACAACGCATAGCAAGCGTAAAGCTGAAAAGAATCTAGCATTTTAAATGCGAAACAGCGCACGACTCGGCATTTGGCCAAAAAGACAACCCCACCTTATGTCGCAGACAGTTTACTGCTCTCTCGCCTAGCCAAACACGGCGCAAATATGATCCCGCGACTGCAGCACTTGCTCGGTCGTTAATTTAGGGCTCAACTCTAGTACCAATGTATGCTCCGGACGAACGAATTCTGCAATCATTGCAAAATCAATGGTCCCGGAACCAGGCACCTGATGGTCACGCCCCGATTCAGAAACATCGTGTAAATGAAATCCAACAAGTCGGTCGGCCATCTGCTCCAGATGCGCACGATGGTCGAGCAAGCCAAGCTGATGCTTGATTTGCGCATGCCCAGTATCATGCCAATAACCAAAGGACTCAGGCTCTCCTAATTCTTTTAGAAAATCAGCGAAATCCGCATCAATCGGCATCTCATCCATGCTCTCACGATTTTCGAGGCCGAGTTGCAAGCCCCGCTCCTGCAGCCAAGGTAGCGCGCGCTGGTAGGACGCAATAATCCGCGGCATAGTCTTTTTTGAGACCTTTTTGATACGCTTCATTGCCCGGTCACGACCTATTATAAATTCTTTACTATCCAGTAAATCGCAGGCTTTTAGCTCTTGTTCTGCGGTCCACTCATCAAGCTTCACCTCTGGTGACTTAAAGAAATACCAATTGCTACCTGAGTGTATCACTACCCGCTTTGCTCCAACTTTGACTGCAAAGTCGAGCGTCTGCGCGGTATATTGATTCCACAAGCGCATCTCGCGCGAATCGCCAGTGGATGGCTGATAGAGGTTCGGTGCAGCATGCGTAACACTACTAGGCAATGGGCAAAAATTATGTATCGAAGACACTTCGATCAGTCCCTCTTCAACAGCCTTTAAAATGCCGGGTACTAGAGAAATACGGATACCATGGCTAAGTTCTACGCGTTTAAAACCTAGATTAACAATCTCCTCAACCATTTCATAACCATCTGTGTGACGTGCGGAACACCAGCAGGAAGAAAGGGATAAACGACTTAGAAGATCACTCATGATCAATATGTAGACAAAAAAAATCTCGGCACGTATGTGTGTCCGAGACTCTCATTAAGTGCAAGCGCTGACAGCACTCACATCACAAGAAATTACATATTCGAGTAACGAACACGAAGCATGTTGTTGAAATCCAACTCTTTACGCTTACGGCGCTTTGCTTGTGCAGGCTTCACGAAATAACGATTCGCGCGTACAGAATGGATAACACCCTCACGATCAAGGCGCTTCTTGAGGCGGCGGAGCGCACGTTCAATGGGCTCGCCTTTACGGACTTTTACTTCGATTGACATAAAAAAATAGATTCGGTTTTAAGGAAAAGAGGCAGAAACATGTGCCAGAGCTGAGGTGCGTCAACCCTAATTTTCGATTTGATCGGTCATCTCGTCGCCTGCAGCGGCAGCCGCAGCCCACGGGCCTCGATTCGAAAGGGTCAATGAAACCACATTTTCAATGTGACGCGTATGTGGAAATAGGTCGAATGGTTGAATCAATGTAATGTCGTAGCCCGCCTCTACAAACTCCTTTAAATCTCTGGCTTGGGTGGCTGGATCGCAAGATACATACACGATGCGCTGCGGACGGAACTGCATCAACTGCTGACGAAAGCTCGCATCACAGCCTTTACGTGGAGGATCGATGACCACCGCAGTTTCGGCAGCGGGAAACTTAAGCCCATTGAAAATCGCCTCCGCTTTACCGATAACAAAACGAACATTTTTGATTCCGCAGATGGTCGCATTTGCCTGTGCCCACCGCACCGCCGGCTCGCTGATCTCAACACCAGCCGAGAGCTCGAATGACTTGGAGGTAGAAAGTGCAAACAAGCCGACGCCACAATAGGCATCCACCAAATAGCGAGCACCTTCCAATGATGCTTCACGAGCAACGTGCTCGACCATCTCTGGTAAAATAAAAGGATTATTTTGAAAAAACTCTCCCGCTTTGAACTGAAAGGTATTGTTGCGAACACGCTCGGAGACCACTGCTTGAGGATCGGTCACCACCCCCTCGATTACATCACGCATCAGTAAAGTACCACCACGCTGACGGCGCTTTTTACCCCCAGCTCGACGCGCTTCCTCTCGCGCGGCAGGCAATGCCTCATTGATCGCCTCTGTGGCAATCGGGCATTGCTCCACGTCGATGATCTGATTGCGACGGCCGTATTGCAAAAATCCGACTGGCTGTGAACCATCCTTTGCGGGGCGTTCGTAATGCGGCGTAATCTTTGAACGATAATGATACTGTTTGGGTGAACCATGCGAGAGCTGCACTGGATGATCGATCTCACCAAGCTTTTGCATCAGCTCTTCAACGTGCTTGGTCTTCTCCTTTAGCTGCCGCTCATAACTCATATGCTGATACTGGCAACCACCACACTGTTGGTACAGAGGGCAACGCGGTCCGACACGATCCGGCGAGGCTTTGATGACCTCGATCAAGTCGGCATCTGAATAGTTTTGAAAGTTGCGATAAATGCGCGCCTTGACCACCTCTCCCGGAATCACAAATGGCACCATTACAACCCAGCCGTCGACACGAGCAACGCCCATGCCCAAATTAGTCAAACTTTCTACGGTCACTTCAACCTCTTCGTGGTAATCGAAAGGCTCTGGAACATAATTCTTTGGTGCTTGCATACTCATGCCCTCCCCAATGAAACGACATCCTGCAACCTTAAAATTGATAACAAGCTTTCCATTGCCTAACTTTCTGACCTTATTGGTGCTATTAATATGGAAGACGCCTATATACAGAGCCGCCAAAATGACCAAGTCAAAAACCTCGTCAAACTTCGTGAGCGTAAGCACCGTGACCGCCAGGAGCGCTTCCTCATCGAAGGTCTGCGTGAACTCGGACACGCCATAGGCTCAGGCTACAGCATCGAAACACTTTATTACTGCCCAGAGCACTTTTCCTCCACAGAGCACACCGCTTTTATCGAAGATAGAAGACGCGCAGACGCCACATCTCTAGTACGGATGAGCGAAGACGCATTCAATAAAGCGACCTATCGCGAAGGTCCCGACGGCATCATTGCCATTGCAAAACAGCAGAGACACTCGATCCACGAGCTTAATGTATCCGACGCCCCCCTCCTGCTCGTGCTCGAAGGCATTGAAAAACCCGGCAATCTCGGAGCAATTCTACGCAGCGCCGAAGGTGCTGGCGCCGATGCGGTGATCTTGGTCGATTGCGTGCTCGATCTCTACAACCCCAATGCAATCCGCTCCTCGCAAGGGCTGGTCTTTGCGCTGCCGATTATCTGCACTGAGCAGAATTTCCTAGCAGAGTGGCTAACCGCCCATAAAATCCAAACTATCGCCACTACGCCCGATACTGAAAACCTTCACTGGGACATCGACTACAGATTGCCCACCGCACTTTTCTTCGGCAGCGAAAGCGACGGCCTGTCCGATCTCTGGCTCTCTAGCACCGACCAGCGCATCCGTATCCCAATGGCGGGGCGTGCCGACTCGCTCAATGTAGCCGCAGCCGCAGCAGTTTGCCTTTACGAAGCTCGACGCCAGCGATCTTAATTAGAGAACAAACTTGGCAGGCTCGACACACTCAGCCTCGAAGCATCACTAAACGCGCACAGAACGATGTTATTCTCCGCTCGAGCGCTGCTTACGAATGACATCTAACAGCACCTCGCGAAGTTTGTTTAGCTCTACAGGCTTAGGTAAGAAGTAATCCATGCCCACCCGCTTGAACTTACCCTCATCTGACAACGTTCCAAAAGCGGTAAGTGCGACGATTGGCACATGCTGGCCGATCTCACCAGCTTCACCAGCTCGCAACGCCAGCGAAGCGGCCATGCCATCCATAATTGGCATATCAATATCCATAAGAATCAAATCGCAACTCGTGGACTCTTTAACCAGCTCCAAAACCTCCAGGCCATTGGTCGCAAAAACCACTTGTTGCTTCATGTGCCCCAATACAGTTGCCATTAACTTGCGAGCGACGGGATCATCTTCAGCGATAATTAATGAGAGTTGCACGGGAAAGGGCAACATCGCCTTTGATTGCCTGTCCTCTTGATCCAAGCGCAACCCATCAATTGGTAGTTTGCCGCTCGCAGAGGCTTTCATCTGCTCCATTTTAAAAGACAGCAAGGTTGTCACGCCGCCACCCTCATTCGAAACTGCATCCATCCTGCCCTGGTAGCGATCTAGCAGTGCAGAAGAGACCGCCCAATACAAATATCGCATCTCCATTCGGGCTTGATTCTCTCCTGTAGTCATCTGAAAAATGCCCTCGATTTCTTGCCTTCGGTTATTGGATGGCTGCTCGCGGGGATTCACGATTTCGACCTTCATCTCCCCTCCATCTGTAAACCATGACATCTCCAAAGTCTGCTTTGATGTCGGGATCTCAACCAAAGAAACACTGTCAATAGAGCCAAACAGCGCGTTTTCAATAATCGCGCGCAGGTGATCGCCATCTCCGCGTAATCGCGTCAATTTATCTTGGTGCTTCAGTTTAATCACCATCCCGCACAGGTCTGCCCGAAATACTGAATCCTGCTTAATTTGCTCCATCAAATCGTAGACATTCACCCACTCTCGATACTCAGGGAGATCATCCCACTCCATTTGAATCTTTGATAAATTAACTAAGGTAGCTATGACAGCTTTCATGTGACGCGCACACCCTTCGATCGCATTACTCTCTTCACTCGGGCTTTCTTCTTGGAGAATTTGGGCCAACCCAAGCAGACCATTGAGCGGCGTACGCAACTCATGCGAAAGCGTCGCAAACAAAGCATTCGAAGTAGTCTGCAAATGCCCCGCAGCTGGTATCTCTACCTCGGCATCTGACCTAGGATCGAGCGGTTGCTGCTTTGGTCGCCGAAAAACAATCACTAATAGCAGTACGATCACTCCCAATAGCAGTATGGACAATAGCAGGTACCATAAGACTGGGTTATTTACACTCACATCTCTATGTCACTGCTATCTAGACAATTCGTCAATAGACTTTATTAAAAATAACGATTAATAGTGACGCCGAATCAGATCCTGAATGGTCAACTTTAGTGCTTCATTCATCGGGACCCGAGGTCGATAGCCTAATACATGTTGAGCCTTGCTGGTGTCGAAATAATGATCCTTGGCAAGTTCCACTGCAACGAAACGAGTGATAGGCGGATCCGTGCGTCGCCTCAGTACTTTCCAAACACCTTCACACAACGCACCGATTCCATATGCCAGAGGTAGCGGAATTTTCTGGGTCAAAGGTGGCTGCCCTAAGCCCTCAAGAATAGAGTTTAGCCAAGGCCAAAGATCCACCGGTTCGCCTTGCGAAATAAAATAAGCCTGACCAGCACCTTTCCCGCGCTCTAGCGCATCGAAGGCATCCAAATGCGCATCAGCCACGTTGCCAACATACGAAACATCGACCTTCGCGCTGCCATCGCCAACGATTCTCAAACGCCCAGCCTTCACGCTCTCAACCACACGTGGTAACAAATGGGGATCTCCTGGCCCAAATATTAGGTGCGGACGCAAGGCGACGACTTGCAGCTTCTCAGAATTCGCCGCGAGTGCCTCCTGCTCCGCCAGCGCTTTGGTCTCTGCGTAATGACAAAGCCAGTTTTTACCATAAGGCAGCGACTCATCACCGCCACGAATGGAATCACCATTAAAAACTACACTCGGCGTACTGGTATAAACCAATCGCTTGACCTGCCACTTGCGACAAGCGGACAACACGTTGCGCGTACCAATCACATTGGGCCCATAAAAGCTCTCCCAACTGCCCCACACGCCGGCTCGCGCTGCGACATGAAACACCGCACCCACTCCCTCACATGCGGCAGATACTGCAGTCGCATCGGTCAAATCACCACACACCACCTCAACGCCTTTTGCTACAAGCTCTGGCTGCGGCGATCGGCCAATTGAGCGCACTGCGTAGCCACGCGCCAACAATCGCTCTACTATATAGCCACCCACAAAGCCGCCACCACCTGTCACCAAGATCTTCATACACCTAAATATCTATTGTTGCGCAAACTGCCTCGCAAGCGACAAACGGTGAATCTTCGCATTATGCCGAACATCGACAGGAAAAGATTGCTTAAAATAAAACTGATTGATCATACGTGTCATCGTATGCTGCTGAGCGATCTCCTCGAGACTCTCGATGAAAAGCGCTTCTGCCGCTGCACTATTTGGATAGGCCCCCACCTCAGGCTCAACCACGATCGCAGGATGCCCGCCACCGATATCGATCAACGCGGATCGAAACACCTTTGGATGCGCATTGAAAATCGCCTCGCAGCAATCCGTGTACAGCGGACCCGCAGCCGTGCGCACATGCTCAATCTTTCGCCCGCAAAACCACAAGCGGCCGGATTCGCCAATCCAACCGAGGTCACCCATACGATGCCATTGACCCTCTCCATCGGCAATCTTCGAGGCAGCATCCGCATCTGGTCGCTTATCGTAGCCACGCGTCACCGACGCCCCACGCACAATAATTTCACCAATCGCGCCGAGAGGTAACGGTGCGCACTGTTCCACCGTCGCGATCGCCTCATTCAGTGGCTCGATAATACGCACATCCATACCGGGAAGCGGCCTCCCCACACAAGTGCCCGCACCTGAGGCAGTGCGCTCGGCCGTTTCAACCAGCACCTCAGCCGACGCAATCGAACTCACCGGCAAGGCCTCGGTGGCTCCATACGGAGTATGCACTTCACCATTAGGAATAATCGCCTGCATCTGCTGCATTAGGGCAGGCGGCACTGGAGCGCCAGCCATCAAGATGCGCCGCACACTAGGCAAAGTGATCGAATGCGCCTCACAATAACGAGCAATCTTGGTCCACAGCGCGGGCGATCCAAAGCTGTTGGTCACGGAATTTTGCTGAATTGCTCGTACAATTCTTTGAGGATCCACCGTCGCCGGCCGGCTCGGATTCATCTCGGGCACAACAGTGCACATTCCCAGAGCCGGATTAAACAAAGCAAATACGGGCAACATCGGCAGATCTACTTCCCCAGGCGCTATGCCATACTGCGCACGTATCGCTTCCACCTGAGCGACAAACATACCATGCGCATAACACACCCCCTTGGCCGGCCCCGTCGAACCGGAAGTAAATAAGACGGCAGCTAATTCATCCGCAGAGGAGTCGACTACAGAGAAGTCTCGCTGGCACGTGAACGGTGCCATCCTTTTTTCAAAATTAGCATCCACCGAAATTTTAGTGCCCACCCCACGAAAACTCGGGCGAAAAATCCGAGACACCCAAATCGCAGCAGGAATACCGATCAGAGCCTCTGGTTGAGAATGCCTTACGCAGCGCAGGAAACTCCGCAGTCCCATTCCCGGATCAATCACGATCGGTACAGCCCCCATTCGAAACAGGGCAAATACAATTCGAATTAAATCGAGCCCTGGCTTGACCATCAACAATACACGTGAGCCTCGCTTAATCCCGTGCTTAGCGAAGTAATACGCAGTCGCAGATGCCTCCGCATTCAGCTGTGAAAAGCTACGCTCGATATAGCGGATGTCACCCTCTTTATCCCGCCCGACGGGCGCACGAACCGCAGCTCCATGAGGATGCTCAGCTGCTTGCTGAGAGAGAAAATAGGCGACGTTGTGTGGCATAAATCAAAATAACATCCCGCGGCAGGACAACGAAGTTGCCAAGAAAAAAGGTTCATCGTCGATTAGCGGGGAAGGCATTGGTATATGTCGGGAGCGTTGGATTTGCTTTTTGCTCTTGGGAGGGACGACCTCCGTGTCGTCCGGTATTGCTCTTGGGAGGGACGACCCTCCCCAACAAAATAGCCGCCCCATTAGGCTCAGAATACTATCTCCCCGGTAAATGACGATGAACCAGAAAAAAGCCGCCTCCGAAACGGAGGCGGCTTTCAGAAAATCCGTCAAGATCCGATCTAATAGTCCTTGAGCGTCACCAGTCCCCAAAGGAAGGTATGCTTGTCACCAGAAAAGTTACGGCGAGAGTACAGCTCATCAGAGTGAATCGCGAATGTGGTCGGACTAGTTGGCTCATAGCTTTCCTTTTCCAGTTTCACAAATCCTAAGAGATTCGCTTCTTCTGAGCCCATGGAGGCTTTACCACCATCACAGCCAGTGAATACGAGCGCCGCAACGGCAAGAGAAAGAAGAGCTAGAATTTTACGACACATGTTTATTTTGGGGTTCATATTTAAGTAAATTTAAGCTGAGCAGCCGAAGTGATCTTGGCAAGCGGTTTTTTACTACACTCAATACTATATCAATCCTCATCCAGTACGCCAGCAGCAAGGTCGAGATTGGAATGCACTGCTTTCACGTCCTCTAAACCATCCAAAATCTCAATCAAATGAAGTACTTTACGGGCAGTTTCCTTGTCACTAATGGGTACTAGAATATTTGGCAGATAGACGAGGTCTGACTCTTCCGACTCAATCCCCTTATCAGTCAATGCTTGTGAAACTGAGTCATACTCAGACATCGGGCAAATCACCTCAAAGTGATCACCTTCATTTTTAATATCTTCTGCACCGGCTTCGAGTGCGACATCCATGAGTGTTTCTTCATCTGTCTTGTTCGCATCGATAATAAATTGTCCAACGCGATCGAATTGAAAAGAAACCGCACCGACACCAGCAAGATTGCCACCATTCTTACTCATCGTGCTGCGTACCTCGGAGGCTGAGCGATTTTTATTATCTGTTGTAATCTCGACGATGAGTCCAACACCGCTAGGCGCATAGCCCTCATAGACAATTTCCTCATAGACAACACCCGGCAGTTCGCCTGTGCCTTTTTTGATCGCACGCTCAACATTGTCAGAGGGCATGTTGGCATCTTTAGCCTTGGCAATCACGGTACGCAGACGTGGATTCATCGCTGGATCGCCTCCACCAGCACGTGCCGCAAGGGTGATGTCCTTACTGATCACGCTAAAGATTTTACCGCGCTTGGCATCTGCAGCGCCCTTTGCTCGTTTAATTGTAGCCCATTTACTGTGTCCTGACATATCTAAAAAAAAGCTGAATGATAAAGCGCTGAAAAATTAAAATGTGGAAAACGCTCAGCGCGAATCACGCTTTCCGAGGATATGAGGGAGCGACTTATTTCTTCTTTCGTGATTTTGTTCTTGGTGAACCACCTCGACCTGTAGGCGTCGCTGCCTGCGCAGCGATAGGCTTCAGTTCCTCATCCGGGCTATTGTTGATGATCTTTTGCTGCAAAATAGTCAAAAGATTTTGCACCGTCCAGTAGAGCACCAAGCCTGAGGAAAAGTTGTAGAGGAAAATCAAGAAAATGAAAGGTAAGAACTTAAAGATCTTCTGCTGTGCCGGGTCTGCAGTCGGCGAGACAGGCATCATCCGCATCTGGAAGAACATCGTAAGGCCCATGATTAACGGCAAAACATTCAGCGGATAACCTGCGATATAGGTTAAAGTGTCAGGCATCGACAAATCACTCACCCATAGAAACGACTCATGACGCAGCTCGGAAGCCGAACGCAGCATATAAAACAACCCAAGGAAGATCGGCATCTGAACGAGCATGGGCAGGCAGCCCGCCACTGGATTGACCTGATGCTCACGGAAGAGCTTCAGCGTCTCCTGCTGCATTTTCTGCGGGTTATCTTTGTACTTCTCCTTCAGTTCAGCCATCGGCCCCTGAATCTTACCCATGCGTTTTTGCGACCGACTCGCTTTTGCGGAGAGTGGCCAAAACAGTGTTTTGATACAGATCGTCATGATCACAATTGACCAACCCCAACTTGGCACGAGCGAGTGGATCCCATACATAAATGAGAGCAGCAACTTGCTGATAAAGCTCAGAAAGCCAAACTGCATGACCTCGTCCTGCTGATTTCCAAGGCCCTGCAGCCGCTTAAATTCCTTCGGCCCTACATAGAAATCAAAATCAAGGGTTTTCACTGCACTCGCCGCAACGGTGCCAATCTCATAGCCCACACTGCCTGAGATGCCAGGCCGGCCAAGCGGACCATCCGCAGCCTCAGCACCTTCGACTTGATAGACGAACAGGTCACTTCCCTTCGTCTCCGAAGTCAACACGGCCGTGAAGAACTGATTTTTTACCGATGCCCATTCGCTGCTCACACGAGCTTCGATCTGTTCCACTGCTGCACGAACACCAAAACCGAGGAAGCCGTTGCTGCCAGTCAGCTTATTAATGGCAATAAACTCAGCATCCCCATCTTCAAAATAGCCTACATTCAAGAATGCTGGTTGCTGTTTTTCTGAAATGGCTCGTGCAGTACCCAGATTTAAATAAATGGTCGACAGCGCCTTCGGCGCTACGGCCTGATTGCTAAAGCTTGTACTATGGCGAATAATATAGGGGTCTTGCTCAGAACCTGCCTGCGCGAGCGAGTAAGTGCGGCGCAAAGCAAGGCCATCGCCCGTATTAAATGTAAATGTGATCGAATCTTTGGTTTGCTGCTCAATTGTGTAAGGCAACGCAAACTCCTGCATGCCACCCTCACGTCCAGCAAGGCTCAAGCTAAGTGCCGGCAGCCGCCCCTGCTGATTGAAAACATAATCATCACGCTCACCACGTTTAGTTTGTAAAAACTCAACCGTGCGGATTGCACCGCCTAGCGTGGTGAACTCGACTTCAATGAATGCATTCGAGAGCGTCACAATTTGCTCTTCGACAGAGGCCACAGGCTCTGAAATCACACTCGAGGTGGGGATCTCCACTTCGCGCGTCAACAACTCTAAAATAGAGTCATCAGCCTCCGCGGACGTTGGCCCACCCGACGTGCTTTCAACGATCCCATCGGCAGCCGCCTGTTCCAGTACTGAAGCTTCTTCAAGCAGCTGTTGATTCTGATACGCTTGCGCATCTTCTGCCTGTTTGTACATGTAGCCGATGCCAGCTACGATACAAATGATACCTAAAATTGTGTTTTTCTTATCCATCTATAAGTGATTTGAAGGTGCTGGAATGTCTGCTTTATACTCATTTTTCAAGCTCGGAAGCGGATCATATCCACCTGGATGCCAAGGGTGGCAACGTAAGATGCGGCGCAAAGCATAACCAGAACCACGCCAAAAACCATATTGACGCAGTGCATGACCAGCGTAACACGAGCAAGTCGGCTGAAAGCGGCAACTACAAGTGGAGCCGAAAAACACCTGCTTCAATGGCGATAATAATAACTGATAGATGCGCACGAGCAAAATCGCCCCTGCAGCCAATACGGATGGCGCATCGGTTAATCGCAACTGCGCGACCTGTTGTTTAACATCGGTATCCATATCAATTGGCTCTCTTTACGTCAGTTTCAGTCTCTTTCGAAATCGTTTTACAAGCACGCATAAAACGAGACTCCAGATCACTAAAACTATGTCGATCATAACTTGAACGTAGTACGACCACGATCTCACTGCCGGGTGGCAGCAGCAATTCATGCAAGCGAAATAACTCGCGAAAAGTACGCTTGCCCAAATTGCGCTTTACAGCGTTGCCGACCCGTTTCGATGCGATCACGCCGAAACGGCGCACTTGACCTGCTTCCACAGAAAGCCGCCGACATTGAAAAATAAAAGGTCCGCACAGGATACGTTTACCCTGATTGCGGACCTCTTGAAATTCGCGCGGTTTGCGCAAACGCTTAGAAGTCGGGATGCCCATGGCTCCGTGACCTCATTGCGCTCCGCCCTAGACGGAAGCAGATAGGCTACGACGGCCTTTAGCCCGTCGTGCTGCAAGGATTTTGCGGCCGCCTCGTGTTGCATTACGTGCGCGAAAGCCGAATTTACGTGCGCGTCTAAGTTTTGAAGGTCTGTATGTTGGTCCCATGATATTATCCTATGAAAATTGGAGAAAAGCGCAGGAGAAAAACCCCTGTCCTTGTTGCTGTCAAGGCGCGATCTGGGAGATTTATTTATATCATTTTCCAGGAATCCCTAGAAATAGGCTCAAATAAACACCAGCAGACAGTTAAAAGAGCGTTTTTAACCTTAGTGAACTTACAAGTCGTATAATGATACAGGCAAAGCGCAAAAAAATCAAGCTACAGGAACTAACAATGTTTACCCAGCAACTCTCATCTATGCTGGAAGCTGGTCTACCACTAGTCTCAGCACTTGAGGAGCAGACTGAAAATCCAGTATTTCAAATGATCATCCATAACGTCCGCAACGACGTCTCCTCAGGAAAATCCTTTTCTGAATCCTGCGCTGCCTACCCTCGGGCTTTTCCAAACTTGTTTGTTTCAATGGTCGGGGCAGGCGAAACCACCACTGCTTCGCCTGCCTCGACCATTGAAAATAGCTTAGGTCTAAATGTAGATGCTTTCCACTAGCCGGATTCGCTAAAATTAAGTCATCTGTTGTCTAATTGATACAATATCGATTTAATTACGATTTAAACCACTTAATCGTGCGTATATCAGCATATCTGTTTTTAAGATAGTATTTTAGGTAAATTATACTTCCCTTATTTAAATTTATCGTTAGCTTGCATCTTCCAGTGACCTGTTTCTTACATGCAAACTGGAAATCGGCGAGACAGTGTTGTCTCAGCCTGTTGTGTCTACCCCTATTTTGGCGCATCGATGTGGCGCTTTGCCTTTCCGGTAGTGCTGATGGTTCATGTGAATCATCACTAGCGACTACTGGCTCACCCCAACAAAGGAGATAAATGGAAAAAATAACCTCACAGCTAACTAGTATAATCAAAGGTGTATCCGAACTCGGAATAGGCCTGATTGCTCTCGGTATTATTGCTGAAATCGTATTCGGCCAAGGCGCCATTTTTGGTGCCAGTGTGGTCGCAAACCTATCAGGTATTGTAACCGCCATTGGCGGAGAAAGCGGTTTCGTTGGCTTAATTGCCATCATTCTAATCTTCGCTCTACTGCGCAATCGCGCTTAAACGAACCCCAAACATAACAAACAAAACCTAACTACAAAAAGAACTATGGAAAATACAATTAACCAAATCAAGTCAGCTATCAACGGAATCTCTGCAGTACTCGTTGCAGCTATCGGCCTCCTCGTCATCGTCTCTATTGTTTTCGGTCAAGCCGCAAGCATGAATGTGATCGGTAATATTACAGGTCTTGTTGATGGATTCATTGGCAGTGGTGCAAGCCTTTCGAGCATTGTAACACTCATCATTGTTTTGAGTGTGCTCAATAAGTAACATCTGCTTATAAATTAATCCAAGGGGCCTCATTACTGAGGCCCCTTTTTTGTACTCAGACTGAAAGAATGAATTAGCTACCTTGTTGGCGCTGGAATATGATATTTTTCAACAGCTATTTATGCGTAGATGACTGATCTAAGTGCCCCATTCTAGGCCATACGGCTCAACTACACATGCTTGCCTAAGGCGTTGCCTAATTTCGCTAATTTCGGGCAATCACTGACAAAGCCTTCAATTCATGTTAGCCCCAGCAACGTTCACCATCACGCATGGAGTGGTGGAGCATAGGAGAGTCGAACTCCTGATTCGATTAAAGGGGTTTATCTATGCACCCAACGCCCCCCAACCCGCTTAAAAACTGCAACAATAACAACAGCGATTTTAATAACTTACTTGCAGCTATGTAAGTTCTATGTAAGAAAGTCGAAATGGCTTACTTACGAAAACTACCAAATTGCAAAAATTGGATTGCTTGCTTTCAAGATCGAGACGGAAAGCTGAAGAACCGAACCACCAAGATTTCAGACACCGGAACCTCTAAAGAGCGAGCTGACGCCAAACGCCGAGCGCAGAAAACCGCCGAGCTATTCGAGAGAGCAGCCCGAGGCGAATTGCAGCGGGAAGCAGACATTAAGGACACCTTCAACGAATTGCTAATTCTCGGAGGTGCTCAGCCCGTCAAATCACTCACCGCCCGCGAGTTCCTCAACACTTGGATTGAGAAGGCCGAAAAGTCAGGGAAGCCAGAAACTACGCTCAAAAAATACCGACAAATTAAACGCGACTTCCTCACCAGCTTAGGCGACCGAGCAGAAGCCCCTTGCGAGCAGATCGAAACGACAGACGCGCAAGCCTACTTAGACGGACTCGCAGAAAAAGGCCTCGCCCTTAAGACAATCAAGAATGCTTTAAAAATCCTAAAGATTCCCTTTGCGGAGTATTGCCGCCTCGGGAAGTTACCATTCAACCCCGCAGCAGCAGCGAAACCACCGGAGACAGCGCGGGGAAGCATTGAGAAAGAGCCCTTCGAGCTAGAGCAGATTGCCGACTTGCTCAGGACTTGCGACCTTGCAGAGCATGGCAACGAGTGGAAGACAGCCATTCACCTTGCCTACTATTGCGCAATGCGACTCGGAGAC
>JAURBE010000034.1 GCA_030829145.1 Verrucomicrobiota bacterium
ACCATCAATGCGTGCCCGAGCTCATGCACCATAATTGAGATGAAGCCCGCAATGATAAACATGACCATGTTGAGTATGCTTTGCGAGTCGTTGGCGCTGAGACCGCCGCCGATAAGTGCCATAGTGATCCAGAACCACGGTAGGACGCGAACAGGGATATTGAATAGGTTAAAAGATAGCACGTTGAGAGATGTAGACAGGATTAGAATTCAGGTCTGCCACAGTGGTTGGCGGAGCCGTTCGATTGGTTGAGAATAATTAGGCGCTTAGGCTGATTTGTCCGATGCTGGGTCGGATGAATCAACTGCCTCAATGCCAGCTTCGGTGATCAAAATTTGGCGATTTTTGTAGAGCTTTGCTAGCGCTTGCTTGAAGGCTTTTTTAGACATGTCGAAAGTTTCACGAATCGATTCAGGGCTACTTTTGTCATTAAAAGGGATGGATCCTCCAGCCCCAACCAGCTTCTCCATGATCACTTCTGAGAAGGTTTCGGCACGTTGACGGCCTGCTGGGTCGCGACGCAGATCGATGTTACCATTCGCATGCACCTTTTTAATGTAGCCGGTGAATTGATCGCCTGGTTCAAGCTTGTCGGAGGTCTCAGCATAATAGAGCAGTCCGCGGTGCTTTTTATCAATGATCGCTTTGAAGCCAAGCGGGGAGTCGCCGTAGATCAGCACGTGCACTGGAGCATTGGGCTCATAGTCGGGCTTGGTGTTTGAAAGGTGACGGTGCAGGCGCGTCGATGCGACGATGCGGTTGGTGTATTCATCCACATAGACGGCGACGATGGCGCCATCGCCGACGCTGTAATAGAGGTCGCCTTGCTCACGAAAAGGTAGGAAAAGATCCTTACTGAGGCCCCAGTCGAGGAAGGCGCCGACGCGCTCGTTGACGCTGATCACTTCAAGGTAGGCAAACTCGCCTGCTTGCGCCAAAGGTGTCTCGGTAGTCGCAACCAACCGATCCTCAGAGTCATTATAGATGAAGACTTTGACCTCATCGCCGATCTTCATGTCGGGTGTGACGTAGCGAGTGGGCAGGAGGATGGTATCATGCTCGCCGCCATCGAGGTAGAGCCCGTGGTCAGAGGGTTCAACGATGCGAAGCGTGTTATATTTGCCGATGTTTGCCATGTTGTTACGAAATGTAGAAAGCGCGTGTGGTGTGATGTGCTAGAGCACAGAGGTGATGTCCATCTTTAAACTCTAGATTCAAAGGGGCAATAAGGGGCTCTTAATAAAATGAATATGGTTGTTCCGGGCTATTCTCATTAATCGCGAGCCGATCTTTAGTAATCGGCAGGGTGAAGATGATGGAGGGCTTTTCAGCTGCTTTGCCTGAATAGGTAATCTGGCCGAGCCAGGGGCTCTTTTTCATTTTAAATAGGTAGCCTTTACTCTCTAGTTCTTTGCCTAGTGCTGTGACTTTACTGATGCTGCCTTCATCGAATGTGAGGATGAGATGTCCGTGTTCACCTTTGTTCTCGTCTAGAATGCAATCAACATTGGGCGTGTACTTCTGAATTAAGACCAGTGCTCTGGCTGCTTTTTCGAGGCAATGACGTAGGCTCCGTGGTTTCATAGCTCATGTAGTATAGGTGCGTTGTATCTTTTATCAAGATTGAGGTTTTAAACTGTGAACCCGAAATCCTGAGACGGATTGATGCAATCTTTGGCATGTCAGCCCAACTAAAAAAGCCCTCGGGACTTGCGTCGCGAGGGCTTTTGAAATGCTTGTTTCCGGCGCTTATTTTTGGTTCATCGTCATTTAGCGGGGGAAAACTGTTGGAGAGGGACGACCTCCGTGTCGACCACGGGCACTTTGAAACCACATGAAAATTTCGGAGTCTCCAAGAGCTGATAATCCCGTCAGACTCTCCCGCATCGGTTGCGGACGACACGGAGGTCGTCCCTCCCGCGAGCAACAAGCAAATCCAACGCTCCCAACATAAATCAATGCCTTCCCCGCTAATCGACGATGAACCTTATTTCTTCGCGGCCTTTGCCATCTTACGGCGCGTGGTCTCATCGAGAATACGCTTGCGCAGACGGAGAAATTGCGGAGTCGCTTCAACCAGTTCGTCGGGGGCGATGTATTCGATCGCACGCTCGAGGGAGAACTGAACCGGCGGTGAGAGCTGGATACTCTTGTCAGTACCAGAGGAGCGCATGTTGTCGAGTTGCTTCGCTTTGGCAGGATTGACGGGCATGTCTTCCTTGCGAGGGTTTTCGCCAACGATCATGCCTGCATAAGTTTCTTCGCCGGGACCGACGAAGAGCTTGCCGCGAGTCTGGATCATATCCAATGCGTATGGCATGGTCTTACCTTGCTCCATGCTGACGAGTGTTCCTGTGAGGCGAGTTACGATTTCGCCACAGTGTGGGCGATATTCGAGGAAGGAGTGGCTCATCACGCCATGACCACTGGTCATGGTGACGAGGTCACTTTCGAAGCCGATCAGGCCACGAGTGGAGATCTCCGCTTCGACGGTCACGCCCGAGTTGTGGTGCTCCATATTAGTGACCTTACCTTTACGCTTACTGAGGTTTTCCATGACGCCACCGAGGTGCTCTTCAGGAACTTCGACCCAAACTTGCTCGACTGGTTCGTGCTGTTTGCCGTCGATTGTCTTGTAGAGAACGGTGGGGCGAGAAACGAGGAGCTCGAAACCTTCGCGGCGCATTGTCTCGACAAGAACGGCAATCTGCATCGAGCCACGTGCATTCACTAGAAAGCGTGTGCCATCGTCGGTGTCTTCGACGCTGATGGAAATATTGGACTGTGTTTCGCGGATCAGGCGCTCACGGATTTGGCGGGAAGTTACCTTCTTGCCGTCTTTGCCGGCGAGTGGGCCGTTGTTGACGGAGAACTCCATCTGAACGGTGGCTGGATCGATTTCAACGAATGGCAGTGCTTCCGCATCTGCTGTCGCTGCGAGTGTATCGCCGATATCCACATCGTCAAAACCTGCCAGGCCGACGATATCACCTGCAACGGCTTCAGTGACGTCGTCCGTATTACCAGCGCCGGAGAAGCTCTTCATTTTAGTGACTTTGACGCGGTCTTTTTTACCGTCTTTACGAAGCGCGAAAATGGTTTGTCCGACTTTGATCTCACCAGAAAGCACGCGACCGATCGCCATACGGCCGACATAGTCATCCCAATCGATGTTACTGGCGAGCATACGGAAGTCGCCTTCTTCGATTTTGGGAGCAGGGATGCGATCAACAATGGTTTCGAACAGGTCGAGCATGTTTTCGCGCGGGCCATCGACTTCGCGGTCAGCGAAGCCCATTTTAGCGGATGCATACAGGAAAGGTGCGTTGAATTGATCTTCGTCAGCTTCGAGATCGAGGAAAAGTTCGAGCACTTTATCGTGCACCCAGTCTGGGCGAGAGGTGTCGCGGTCGACTTTGTTAATCACACAAATAGTTGAAAGACCTTGGTCGAGTGCCTTGCGGAGTACCCAACGAGTTTGTGCCTGTGGGCCACCCACTGCATCAGTGAGGAGGAGCACGCCGTCGACCATTTTCATGACACGTTCCACTTCGGCACCGAAGTCGGCGTGACCTGGAGTGTCGACGATGTTAATGGTGTATTCTTCACCGTCTTTCGGATTGATCCATTTCACCGCGAGGTTTTTGGCCTTAATCGTAATGCCTTTTTCGCGCTCGAGGTCCATCGAGTCCATGGCACGCTCTTCCACGCGTTCGTTTTCACGGTAAGTGCCGCTCTGCGCGAGAAGGCAGTCGACGAGTGTGGTCTTGCCATGATCAACGTGTGCGATGATGGCGATATTACGGATGTTTTTAGCGTTCATGAGAAAAAATTAAAAACCCGCCGTGGTTAGCTGCGGCGGGGTATATTTCAGCGCGCGATAACGCGCAGACGAGGAAGGGAAGTCAATGGAAATCGGCAGTGCTGCTTGCACGCTTAGAAATTGTGCTGGCGCGGGTGCTGAATCGTGCTAGCTGCGGTGTTTTTGGTAGAAACTAAGTATGCTGCTTGGGTCATGACTGTGTGGCCTAGGTCAGACCACTACACCGTATATTCTGTAAGTGGCACAGGGTCGAGCACAGTGCACTCAGAGAGGGATTGACTGAGCGTGGTTTGGAACCATGCCCGCGCGTCAGGGTCGCCATGTGTGAGCACGATTGAGCGCGCCTGACTTTGGGTGGCATATTCGGCAAGTTGCTCGCGGTCGGCATGGCCGCTGAGGTCGAACTGCTCGATCGATGCCCGAACCGGCGCGAGGTAGTCAAGCGTCTCAAAAAAGAAGCTACCTTCGTCGCGGGTCGCGAGTAGTTTGCCACCGGGAGTGTCTCCGTCGCAGTAGCCGACAAAACATAGGCCGTTATTTGCATGCGGTAGGAGTGAAGCAGCGACTTTATAGGAGGGCGTGTGCTCGACCATCATACCGCTGCTTACAATATAGATGCCTTTACGTGGTAGGTCACGTCCAGGGCGCATGTTTGGGTCGAGTGCGCGCACATTAAGTTTCTCCATCATTTTGAAGCTGAAATCGATCAGCCCGGTGCGCTCGTGGATCTTGTGAAAGTAGTTGCAAATATCCATGCCCAAGCCAGCCGCGTAGATTGGGGTCTTTGGGATGTGGCCATTGTTGCGCGCTTCATAGATAATTTTGAACAATTCCTGCATACGCCCCAATGCAAATACGGGGATGAGGCAACTACCGCCACGTTGAAGTATGGTCTCGATTTGTGCGATGAGTCGCGCAACTTCGCTCTTTCGAGTTAGGTCAGGCTGGCGGGCACTAGCGCCGCGGGTGGTCTCTAAAATCAGTGTATCGATTTTGCCTTGAGGCAGTTTGGCACCTGGAAGGGTGCGTTGGTGCTCAAACAGCACATCGCCGGAGAAGACGATGCGGCGCCCTGCGTGCAGGAGTTCGACTGCAGCGGCACCTGCCACGTGGCCAGAACTATGTAAAATGACTTCGATTTTTTCGTTTCCTTTGGTGTAGATTTCGCCTCGGTCGTAGCGTTGTGCGACGAGGCGTTTACTTAGGTCGACGACATCACGGTGTAAAAACAGTGGATAGTCACTAATCCCGTGTTCCTCACGTTGACGTTTCATGACGTTGATCGAGTTTCGCAGCATGCGGGGTGCGAGCTCAATATTTGGGACAGAGGTAATCACGGGTGCCTCTGGATTGTGCCCTGAAACAACAGGCAGTGAGCCGAGATGGTCGAGGTGGCAATGCGTGAGAATAATGAGATCCAGCTCCACATCTTCGATCGGCGAGAAATCAGGCATGGCGTCATAGCCGAGTTCTTTTGGGTTCAGACCTGCGTCTATCAGGATGTTAAAGCTGCCGATTTGGACATAGGTCGAGTTGGCGCCGATGCCACCGAGGCGATTCAGGTCAATAAGTTTCATGGATAGTTAAGAGAGATCTAGCTCGGTCTGGCCGTTGCTCGGCTCGGCTGGAATCGCCATGTGAAAAGAAGGGATACGGACATGGATTGGTTCGCCCGCGCTGTCAATGCCGTGAAATGAGCCTTCAGCGCTGCAATTGCCGTGGCTGGTGTGGTGGCTATTGTATGAGAACGAGTCGCCTTGTGCGAGGGTCGGTTCTTTACCCACGATGCCGTGTCCTTCGAAGATGTTGTGGTGGCCATCTTCGCCTTTAATCACCCAGCGTCGACCCTTGAGTGTGACAGTGGTGTTGGACAGGTTGGCGATTGTAATGAAGTAGATAAATGCGTGGGGTGCAGCACCCTCGGGTACATCAGAATCGTGGAAGTAGACGAGGCGATCTAGGGTGGCACGCAGGCCGTAGAGTTCTTTACTGGGGGAGGACACAGGTATAAAGGTCTTATGATTGATGGTTAGATGGCAAATAGATAGTGGCGGGTCGTCTGAGTTGGGGAGATCGCAGCTCGTCATCACTGAGACTGTAATCGCTCACGGGGACACGTGCTTACATTTTCTATGTTGATTCCCACCAACCAGCGGCCAACGTATCTTTATCGTGGAATTATCGCGACATATTATAGTTGTTTGGTTAGCGATGTAAAAGATGCAAAATTCTGAAGAGGGTATGCGGATTACGTGGATTGGCCTATGGGTGAATCTACTGCTTGGCGGCGTGAAGACTCTGGTTGGTTGGCTGCTCGGTTCTAAGGCTTTGATTGCTGACGGGATGCATAGTTTGTTAGATCTTTTGAGTGATGTCGTGGTATTGTTTGGGCTATCGATGGCGCGTCGACCTGAGGATGAAAATCATCATTTTGGACATCACAAATTCGTCAGTTTAGCGAAATTTTTTATTGGCGGTGGATTAGCGGTGTTTTCAATTTCGCTGGTTGTGTCTTCAGTATTAGACTTTCGCACTGGAGCGCAAGCGGTGCCATTTGCTGGTGGTGCAGCTTTAGTTGCGATTGTCTCAGTGTTACTGAAAGAAATTTTGTTTTGGTGGACGCGTGGGGTAGCCAAGCGGTTGAATTCTGATTTATTGATGGCGAATGCATGGCACCATCGGATGGACAGCATTTCTTCGGTGGGAGTCGCCGTCGCATTATTGGGCGTGTGGCTTGGCGGAGTCGATTGGGTGTTTTTAGATGGTGTGGTGTCGCTGGTGCTGGGTTGCTATCTTGTTTTTGAGGCAGTTAAGATCTTTTTGCGGGCGTGTGCGGATTTGCTGGATGCGGCTCCTGAGCGCGCGGTGATCGAAGATTTGCGTGAGCACATTTTACCGACACCTGGTGCGCTGGCATATCACGATTTCCGTGTGCGCCGAGTGGGGGATGTGTATGAGATCGATTTACACTTGCAGGTAGATCCTCAGATTACAGTAGAGAGGGGCCATCAAATCGCTCACGATGTGAAGCAGCGATTGATAAAACAACACCCTGAAGTCTCGAAGGTGCTCGTGCATTTGGAACCTGCAAATGCAGAGCATATTCGTCAGCGCGGCATTTCCGATGCTGAAGCGCGGCTGCAACCGAAGGATCGATGAGGCGGGAGGCCTATTTAACCCTCGGCTACAGGTCGAATTGCAACAAATTTGTAACTTAGCATCGCCACGGCCGAAAAAAGCCTTTTACCCTCGGCATGTCTTTTCCCATCTATGAGCGATTTTCTTAAGCACGAATGCGGCATCGCAATGATCCGCCTCTTAAAACCCTTGGCTTACTACCAAGAAAAATACGGTACTCCATTGTATGGTTTTAATCAGCTATTTCTCCTTATGGAGAAACAGCACAATCGCGGTCAGGATGGCGCGGGTATTGGTTGTGTGAAGCTGAACGTGGATCCGGGGCAGCCATACATGGCGCGCGATCGCAGCATTAAGACCAATCCACTCTCTCGCATTTTTCAGGAGCAGCTCAAAGACTATCAACAAAAGGTGGATGATGGGGTGATTCATCCGGAGTTTGCGGATACTGTAAAAACAAATTTCGGCTACGGTGGTGAGGTGCTTATGGGACATCTGCGCTATGGTACGTCTGGCGTCTATTCGTCTTCGAATTGCCACCCCTTCGTGCGTCAGTCGAACTGGCCGACAAAGAATCTGATGCTCGCTGGTAATTTTACGATTACCAATGAGAAAGAAATTAACAAGGAATTGATCAACCGTGGTCAGCACCCGATTTTTGGCACTGACACTCAAGCCGTGCTGGAAGATGTCGGCTTTCACCTCGACGAGGCGCACGATGCGATCTACCATCAGATGCGTGATCAGAACGTCGAAGGAATACGTATTCCTAAGATCATCAGTCAGGACCTCGACCCGATTCGTATCCTCAAGAAGGCTGCCAAAGATTGGGATGGTGGCTACACGATTGCTGGGCTGATTGGTAATGGTGATTCGTTTGTGATACGTGACCCTCAAGGAATCCGCCCTTGCTACTATTTTCAAAATGACGAGGTGGTCGCGTATGCATCCGAGCGAGTGGCTCTGATGACGATCTTTGACCAACCGATTGATAATGTTCGTGAACTCGAGCCAGGCACGGCGATGGTGATCAAAGCCGATGGTACAATTTATTCAGATCGCTTCACTCCAGAGCGGCCAATCTCGCAATGTGCCTTCGAGCGCATTTATTTTTCGCGGGGGAATGATGCGGATATTTACCGCGAGCGTAAGGCGCTTGGCGGCGCTTTGTTGGCGCAGGTGGTCGAGTCGATTGATAATGATTTTGAGAACAGTGTGTTTAGCTTTGTGCCGAACACTGCCGAGACTGCTTATTATGGATTGCTCGATGCGCTACGCCTACATCGCCGCACAGAGGTGAAAGATACTCTGCTCAAGGCCAATGCTGAGGGCACACTGGATGAGAAGCTGATCGATGAGCTGATCATGGGAAATTGGCCACGAGGCGAGAAGATTGCACATAAGGACATCAAGCTGCGCACCTTCATCTCGCAAGAGAAGGGCCGTGCGAAACTGGTTTCCCACGTGTACGATATCACCTATGGTATTGTGAAGCCGAATGACTGCCTAGTTTGTATCGACGACTCGATTGTGCGTGGCACCACACTGAAGGAATCGATTTTGAAGATTCTTAGTCGCACCAATCCCCGCAAGATCGTGGTCGCTTCGACCGCGCCGCAGATTCGCTATCCGGATTGCTACGGCATAGATATGTCAGAGCTGGGTAAATTCATCGCGTTTAAAGCGACGATTGAATTGGTCAAGCAAGATGGACAAAGCGAACTACTTAAAGAGGTGTATCGCGATTGCTTGGCTCAGGTCGACCTACCAGCAACCGAGCAGGTCAACCATGTGAAACGCTTGTATGATCGCTACACTGATGAGCAGATTTCCAAAAAGATTGGCGAGCTCGTCTATCCGAGGGGAATTCAGTGGCAGGGCGATTTAGATATCGTCTTTCTACCAGTCGAGAAGATGCGCGCGGCCTTGCCAAATAACAACGGTAGCTGGTATTTCACCGGGGAATATCCAACGCCGGGTGGCTATGCGATGCTCAATAAGGCGTACATTAATTTCTTCGAAAATAAAGACGGTCGCGCATACTAGCCGGCTGTGGTCCTACTAAACCAATACTAGTCGCGGATGCAGATTAGCTGGTTGGACAATGCGTTTATTATGGCTCAGGCCGCGTGCACTAAGAGCAGACTAAGGCAGGATACGGTCGTGTTCTGCTCGGCTCGGGAGTCGGCAGGAATTGGCGTGAAACCACTTGTTACGATTGTTAGCGACACAGTTGTAGAGCCAATCGCGGAAGCTGCACGGCAGCAACCGTGCGACCTGTGCAGCAAAGCCCAATAAGCTACGGGTATCAATCACTGCGAACAGCACAGCATCCGAGCGAGTGTGACGAGTGATACTGCCATTTGAAGCGACGCGATGATAGACCACGGTGTTGAGTGATTCACGGTCGGCCTGAGGCAGTAGTGCTTGTGCGGCGACGCCTTGCAGCGGGGCGAAGTACAGACGCTGCTGACGATCTAGCCGAACTAGAAAGCGCACCGAGGCGCTGCAGAGACCGCAGTCTCCATCAAAAAAAACGATCGCTCTGTTCTTTGCTTGCACCACGAAGAGATATAAGAGGATCAGTCGAATTGTCGACAGTCGAACTCAGTATTTGAGCGCTTCCGCTTGCGCACGGTCGTTTCCTGCGCTTCTCTGAACACGTGGATTTTAAAATCAGCAGCGATTATGAACCCCAAGGCGACCAACCCGAGGCGATCAAGACCTTGGTGGATTCTGTGCGTGTGGGCAATAAGCGACAGACACTGCTTGGGGTGACGGGCTCGGGTAAGACGTTTACCATGGCTAATATGATTCAGCAGTTGCAGCGACCAGCGCTTATTTTGTCTCATAATAAAACGCTCGCGGCACAGCTCTATTCTGAGTTTAAAGCATTTTTCCCAGAGAATGCGGTCGAATATTTTGTCAGTTTTTACGATTACTATCAGCCTGAAGCGTACATTCCGCAGACAGATACGTATATTGAGAAAGACTCTTCAATTAATGAGGAAATCGAGCGCTTACGCATTGCAGCCTCGTCATCACTGATTAGCCGCAGGGATGTAATCGTGATCGCCAGTGTGTCGTGTATCTATGGCCTCGGCTCGCCGGAAGATTTCAAGGAAATGATGATTCCGCTAAAAGTCGGGATGGAGATCGCTCGAGACGATTTTTTAGAGCGCTTGGTCGAGGTGCTCTACGAGCGCAACGATGTCTCATTTGCCTGTGGGACATTTCGAGTGCGCGGCGATGTGGTCGACATCTATCCAGCCTACATGGAGACTGCCATCCGTGTCGAATTTTGGGGCGATGAAATCGAAAGTATCTGCGAGCTCGATCCATTGAATGGTGCGACTGGTGGCACACTTAATATCTTTAATTTGTATCCAGCTACGCAATACGCCACACCAAAAGAAAAAATTGCCGAAGCGATTCCACAGATTCGCGCCGAACTAGAAGCCCGCGTAGCGTGGTTTGAGTCGCAGAATCTATTGCTCGAAGCACAGCGTATTCGTATGCGCACGGAGTATGACATAGAGCTGTTACAGGAAATGGGTTTTTGTACCGGGATTGAAAATTACTCGCGTTATTTGTCAGGTCGCAAGGCGGGCGATCGGCCGTTCTGTCTGATCGATTTCTTTCCCGATGATTTTCTACTGTTTGTTGATGAGAGTCACGTGACATTGCCGCAGGTGCGAGCGATGTATAACGGCGATCGAGCGCGCAAGGAGAGGTTAGTCGAGTATGGCTTTAGGTTGCCATCGGCAATGGATAATCGCCCACAAACACTGGATGAGTTTGAGTCGATTACTGATCAGACGATTTATGTGTCGGCCACACCGGCGGCGCATGAAATTGAGGTGTCGAAGGTGGTCGCTGAGCAAGTGATCCGTCCGACTGGATTGATTGACCCAGAGATGGAAATTCGTCCGATCAAAGGGCAGGTGGAGGATTTTATTGGCGAAGTGCGCAATGCAGTCGAGCAGGGCGAGCGTACTTTGGCGACGACTTTAACCAAGCGCATGTCGGAGGATTTGAGCGAATATCTGCGAGAGGCAGGGCTGAATGTGGAGTACTTGCACTCTGATATCGATGCGATTGAGCGAGTCGAAATTTTGCGCCGCTTGCGGCTTGGGGAATTTGATGTCTTAGTTGGGGTGAATTTGTTGCGTGAAGGGCTCGACTTGCCGGAGGTTGCGTTGGTAGCGATTCTCGATGCTGACAAGGAGGGATTCTTACGTAGCGCGACGAGTTTGATACAAACTGCAGGTCGCGCTGCACGCCATGAGAAAGGCCGTGTTATCTTGTACGCGGACGTAATGACTCGATCGATTAATGAGACGCTGGCAGTTACGCAAAGTCGCCGTGAGAAGCAGTTGGCTTATAATACCAAGCACGGCATCATACCAGTCGGTGTAAAGCGCGGCATCGATGAGAGTCTACAAGCGCCCGGTAAGCGTTATGATGAAACTGAGAATCATGATTTGTTGGTGGCGGAATCAGATTCGGTCGATGTCGCGCATGTGATTGCTGAACTCGAGACTGAGATGTTAGAGGCTGCGCAAAAATTAGAATTTGAAAAGGCAGCGATGTTGCGAGACCAGATCGAGACCTTGCAAACTGGTAAGCATGGTGGTGGGGCGAGTGGAGGTGCGAAGGCGAAGCCGCATAAGCGCAAGAAGGCGGTGTACAATGCCAAAGGCTTGCCAAAGAAACGGCGCTAGAGTGATGCGCCTGCTTATGTGAGTAAACTAATCAGCACTTTCGCGGTCAAAATCATCACAATTAAAGCGACGGGATAGGCCGAAACATAGCTGATGACTGGCACTTGTGAGTCAGTCTTTGCAGTGATTGCTCCGAGGGCAGGAGTGGAGGTCATGCCACCGCTGATACCGCCAAGGGCTTGGAGAGCATCCAACTTGAAGAGCTTGCGCGCCAGTGGCCATGCGGCGATGAGCGGCACAATGCTGACCAGCATGCCGAGCCCGAATAGTGTGATCCCATATTGTTGTACAGTAGTGACCAAAGAGCCGCCGCCTGCTACCCCAGCATTCGCGAGGAAAAAGACTAAGCCCAAGTCTTGCAGTAGTATCCGCGTAGGGAACGGAATATGGCCGACAATGCGGCCGACCTTACCAAAGTGCCCTAACAGTAGTGCCACGATAAGCGGGCCACCTGCGAGACCAAGTGTGATTGGCGTGCTGTCTGGTAGGCCGATTGGTATCAGTCCAGCGATGATGCCAAGTGTGAGGCCTGTGGAGAGTGAAAGCAGGTCGGTCGAGTCGATTGCGTTGCTACGGTGTCCGACGGCTTTGCCGAACGCTTTCAAATCCTCATCGCGACCTACAGTGGTAAGGCTATCGTGCGTCTCGATCAGGGTTGCTGCATTGGGAATAAAGGTCAGGCCGTGGCGAGTGATACGAGTAACGACCACGCCGTAGCTCTTCAATGGAGACAAGTCACGCATTGATTTGCCCGCTATTGAACGGTCGGTCACCAGCAGGTTCTGGCGTTCGTTTTCGACGTCCATGAGAATGTGGCGGTCACTGCGTTTGCCGAGGGTATCAATCGCTATGTTAATTTCATTGCTGCGACCGACCAGTAGTAGCAGTAGGCCCTCGCTGTATGTATCATCATAGCTGAGAGGAACCAGCTGGTTCCCCTTGAAAATGCGCGATGCCTGACAGGCGTTGAGATTACTGATACCCGTAGTTGCTATTTCTTTGCCAAATAAATTCTGGTTGGTCACTTCGACCAGTACAGTTTCGACGCGTTCATCTATATCATCCTCTGCTTCATGACTGGTTGCGATTGCTTCAAGGTCATGCTTTAGAATGCGCGGCAAGAGTTGCACAAACAGCACTACACCGATCACGCCAAACGGATAAGCGATACCATAGCCAATACTCACCCCCGATGCACCATCACTGAGCCCCTCAGTCGCTGCAGCCAAGGCTGGAGTACTAGTCAACGCACCGGCGAAAATACCAGTTGCCAAGTCAGCTGGCAGGTCCAGTAGCACGGCACCCGCCCATGTAATCGCACCACCACTAGCAACAATCACCAGTGCGAGTTTTCCGAGCGTCGCACCTTCCCGCGCAACCGATGCGAAGAAGCGCCCCCCGGCACCGATGCCGACGCAGTAAACGAAAAGCACCAGTCCAAGAGTACCTATGCCAGCAGGGATGCTGTAACCGAGATGCCCTGCAAGGAGGGCTGTAAAAAGCACCCCTGAACTGCCGAGGCTGATGCCTTTCAGTGTTATATTACCAAGCAACAGTCCCGACGCAATGATCGCGAACAAAGCGATGAGCGGCTGTTCAAGCAGTAATAGGTGGATGGCATTTAAGCTCATAATTTACACTTATATTGAAAATTTATAATATAAGATAATTTAATTTCAAGGGGCTTTTTAGGTTCCATTTCAGTATAATGGACCGGCGCAGCTTGGCAAACTAACAAAGAATCTAGCTTTCAATGAGATGTTTGAACTCGTCTTCATCAAGAATGACAATGCCTAGTTTTTCAGCCTTTGTGTATTTCGAGCCGCTGGCTTCACCAGCGACGACATAGTCGGTCTTTTTACTGACGCTGGAGCTGGTGCGTCCGCCGACCTTTTCGATCATTGCAGTCGCCTCACTGCGTGTGAGTGTTGGCAATGAGCCCGTGAGCACAAAGATCTTACCCGCCAGTGCGCTATCCCCGATTTCGATGCGAGCGGACTGAAAGTTGAGTCCATACTTGCGGAAACGGTCAATTAGAGTGGTGTGATCCGGATCAGCAAACCATGCGTGCAGGCTTTGCGCCATGATCGAGCCGACTCCATCAACTTCTACAAGTGCCTCTACGCTGGCGCTGGCGATCGCATCCAGTGAGTCGAAATACGCTTCAAGGTCTTTGGCGGACTGTTTACCTACATGCGGGATACCGAGGCCATGAATAAACTGCCACAAGCAGCGAGTCTTGCTGGCCTCCAGGGCGGCTATCAGATTGTTCGCCGATTTCTCAGCAAATTTATCGAGCTCTAAAAGTTGCTCGATTCGAAGCGTATAGAGATCGGCAGGGTTGTGTGCGAGGCCACGCGCGACCAGTTGTTCGACGATCGCGGTACCGAGATTTTCAATATCCATGCAAGCGCGGCTGGCGAAGTGCTGTAAGGCCCGTTGTTGGCGGATAGGGTCGTCTTTGCGGGTGATGCGCCAGACCGCTTCATTGGGGTCGCGCTCGGCGATGATGCCCAGCGACTCCAAATGTGCTCCGAAATCGAACGGCACACTATCCGCTGGGCGCTTGTCTAGATTAACGCTCAATACCTGTGGGATAATTTCGCCAGCCTTTTGTACGAGCACGGTATCGCCTGGGCGGATGTCTTTACGGCGAATTTCATCTTCATTGTGTAAGGTGGCACGCGAGACCGTGGTCCCTGCAAGCTGTACCGGCTCGAGCAGTGCGACTGGAGTGACCGCGCCGGTGCGGCCAATCTGTAGGCTAATTTCTTTGAGCAGGGTTTCGGCGCGTTCGGCTTCGAATTTATAAGCGATTGCCCAACGCGGTGCTTTTGAGGTGAACCCAGCTTCGTCTTGTAAGCGGAAGTCGTCGAGTTTTACGACTGCTCCATCGGTGGGGTAAGTGAACCCCTGACGTAGTGTATCCAGGTCTTCGATACTCTTCCATGCCTGCTCAATGCCGTCTGTGAGCCATATTTTTTCGAGTACAGGGAAGCCCCATCTTTTAAGTTTTTCGTGAATCTCAGCTTGATGACTGAAGAATCGCGCGGGCTCACAGGCGCCGACCCCGTAGAGTACGATGTCGAGTGAACGCGTGCGTGCTTCAGCGGGGTCGAGCAGCTTGATGGTGCCGGCGGCAAGGTTGCGTGGGTTAGCGTAGAGCTGTTGGCCTTCGGTCTCGCGTGTCGCATTGATGCGCTCGAACTCTTCGTGGCGCATATAAATCTCACCGCGCACTTCGAGGATCTCTGGCGCGTCGTTGAGTGTCATAGGTAAGCCTTTAATTGGGCGTACGTTTTGCGTGATGTCGTCACCTTCGGCGCCGTTGCCGCGTGATACCGCGCGGACAAATTGGCCCTGCTCATAGGTCAGGCTGACAGCGACGCCGTCGATTTTCGGTTCGACTAGATAGTTGAGTGTTTGATCAGGAAAACGTTTTTCAAGTCGTTTGCCGAATTCGATCAATTCCTCCATGCTATAGGTGTTGTCGAGGCTGAGCATTGGCACGCGGTGCGTGTAGCTCTCGAAGGCTTCGAGTCGGTCGTCACCCACAGATTGTGTGGGCGATGCCCCAAAGTCAAATTCCGGAACGGTGGCTTCGAGTTTAGCGAGTTGGGCTTTCAGGCGATCATAGGCCTGATCATCGATACTCGGCAACGCGTCTTTGTAGTAAAGCTGGTCATGCTTAGTGATTTCAGCACGAAGCTTAGCGATTTCTTTGTGGGTATTGGGCATGGGTGCAATGAAAGATCTGGATACTTAATAATCAAGGGCAGCTTCTAAGCAGTTCGTTAGGGAAATGCCGGTGCAGTAATTACCCGCTAAATGCAGACCTGAGTAGCGTTGCTCGATCCATTTTATTTTGGCGAGGTGTTTACTGTAGCCGAGCTTGTATTGCGGGATCGCTTTGTCCCAGTACTTGTGGTGCACGAAGGTGGGCTTACCAGTCACGCCGAGCAGCTGCTCCAGCTCGGGAAGCACGGTGGCGATGAGTGTTTCGGTATCGGCGGTCGCGCATTCGGGCTGGCGCTCGCCACCGACAAAGGCGGTGAGTAATACTTCATCTTGTGGGGCGCGTTTTGAAAAGACACTCGAGGGGAAGAGCACGCCCAAGATCTTACG